>JBBTRV010000005.1:0-50242 GCA_038065035.1 Patescibacteria group bacterium
ATTTCCTACGTGGTGCAGTATTCTTGAATTAGTCCGAACGCACTTTTCCGAAAAAATCCCCCCGCGAAAATTCGGAACGGCGGCGGAGCCGCACCGCTCAAAACCGCAAAAGAACCCGTAGAAAAACATCGGCTCGAACCATATTTTAATTTTGGGGGAAGAAAATTTTTTAATCATAAAGTCAAAAATT
The DNA here is from genome assembly GCA_038065035.1 of Patescibacteria group bacterium. Classification (GTDB taxonomy): domain Bacteria; phylum Patescibacteriota; class Minisyncoccia; order UBA6257; family UBA9933; genus JBBTRV01. The sequence continues at coordinate 191 of JBBTRV010000005.1, forward strand.
ATTAACTAATAAACACATGAATATGAACCAAAAAGGATTTGTGAATATAGTGCTCATCGTTTTAGTCGTTGTTCTTGTTGGCACGGTGGGATATTTAACATTGATCAAAAAACAACCACAACCAGGTACGCAATTAACACCTACTCCAACTGATACTGTACCCACTCCCACACCAAAGAGTGAAACCATAAACTCCAAAACATATCGGAACAATAAATTTGGTTTTGAATTCAAGTATCCCACAGATTTTGAACTTAAAACGGACGAATCTTCCATAGGAGTAAATGTTACGGTTACAAATTATACTGTCCGTTTCCCCAACGAAGGAGATCCGTCGGGACCTCTCGATGAAGCAAATCTACAGCTCTCGTTTTCCGTGTACGCACGAAGTAGCAAAGATGGTCAACAACTCGAGCAGTATAGTAAATCTCAATCATCTGTTGGAGTAAGTCTTGGACAGAACACTTTTTACAAATATCAAGTAACCAACACGGACAATAATATTAAAGCATCGGTTTATTACTTGATATCGCCGGATAATAAATTGTTCTTTTACATCCCTCATCGAGCTTTACTTGGAAAAGAGTGGCAAACTAACAAAGATTTTTTGAATTACACCGCTCAAGAAAAAGCTGTAGAGAATATCCTTTCGACTTTTAAATTTATTCCTTAAAGAACTTGCCGCCAAAGAAAAACTTGAAATTGTCAGCGGTGCGGCTCCGCCGCCGTTCCGAATTTTCGCGGGGGGATTTTTTCGGAAAAGTGCGTTCGGACTAATTCAAGAATACTGCACTACTTTTAAATATTAAAACTATATCATGCTTACCTACAACGAATTAAAACCTGGAATATTTATTATTTTAGACGGTCAGCCATATGAAGTGTTGGAATTTGCGTTTTTACGGATGCAGCAAAGAAAGCCGGTAAGCAAAACAAAGTTGAAAAATTTAATTACCGGCAAGGTAAAAGAGCAGACATTCCATCAGAGCGATATTATTGAAGAAGCCGAGCTTGAAAAAATGGCTTCAAGGTTTCTTTATGAAAACAAAGGAGCTTATTGGTTTGACGAAATCGGCAATCCGAAAAATCGCTTTTCTTTCCAGAAAGAAGAAATAGGTGATGCGGCAGTTTTTTTTAAGCCGAATTTTGAGGTAATCGCTTTAAAATTCTATGATAGAATAATAAACATTGAATTGCCGGTAAAGGCTGACTATAAAGTTATTGAGGCGCCGCCGGCTATTAAAGGCGACACGGCTTCAGGCGGCGGAAAGATAGTTATTATTGAAACAGGCGCGAAAATCAATGTGCCATTTTTCATAAATGAAGGAGATGTTGTAAAAGTCAACACTCAGACAGGGGAATATGTTGAACGCATTGAGAAAGGAAATTAATTTTTTATTCATATCTTAAAGCCTCAATGGGATTTTTTATTGAAGCTTTTCGCGCTGGATAAAGCCCGAAAACAAGCCCGACAAGCGCCGATACGACGAATCCTATGATAGCTCCCTCTATTGGAAAGGTGAATTGCCAATTCAAGCCGACAAATCGGCTTAAAATAAAAGACGCAATTAATGAAAATGAAACTCCTAATAATATTCCGATAATTCCGCCGCTTACAGTAAGGATTATCGCCTCAAAAATAAATTGAGTTAGAATATTTTTTTTGGTTGCTCCCAAGGCCTTGCGCAGGCCTATTTCATTTGTTCTTTCAGTTACGGAAACCAGCATAATATTCATTATACCGATGCCGCCGACAACAAGGGAAATAGCGGCAACGGCAACCAGAAATAGCGTAAGGATATTAGTGATAGTGCTTATGCGGCTTACTAAATCGGCCTGTGTTTCAACAAAAAAATCATCTTTTTCCGGGTCGGTGATATTATGGGAATTTCTCAGAGTTTCTTTAATATCGCTGACAGTTCGTTCAATGTCGCTTTCCGTTTCCGCTTCTATCATAAAGCGGTGGAAATATTTTATTCCGAAAATATATTTTTGAGCGGTCGTGTATGGAATAATGGCGATTTCGTCAAAGTTGAAAAAAGAAACTTGTCCTTTCTTCGGCAAGACGCCGATTATCGTGAAATTTCTATTTTTAATTTTTATTTTTTCGCCGAGCGCTTCCGACGAGCCAAAAAGCTCTTCTTTTATTTTAGCGCCGATTACCGCCACGCTGGAGTTGTTTTTAATATCTTCTTCAGCGAAGAAAAACCCTTTTTCCGGAAATAAATCGAAAATATCCATAATTAATTCCGAAGCACCGAAAATCGTCATCCGGTAAGTTTCATTTTCAAACGCCGCTGTTTCTCCGCCAAAAACAATCGGCATTATATTTTTTAATGTCGGAACATTGGTTTTTTTATTAAGTTCCAGTAAATCTTTTTCTTTCAGCGAATCGCTCATAATCTGCGCTACGTCGGTCGGGCCTTTAGGTTCGCGGCCTGGCGCGACAGCGATAGTTTTCGAGCCTAATCCCTGAATTTGGCTTAAAATAAGTTCTTGAGCGCCGGCGCCTAAACTCATTATCAAAATAATCGCGGCAATGCCGATGACAATTCCGAGAATCGTCAAAATAGAACGCATTTTATGCGCTTTAAGTCCGTTAATCGCTATTTTAAAATTGTTTTTTAGCGTCATTTTTAGAGGTGTCACTTTCTATCATGCCGTCGCGGATTTTAATAATTCGGTTGGCGTAATCAGCGATATTCTGGTCATGAGTAATAAGTATGACGGTTCGGCCGTCTTTTCTATTTAATTTTTCCATTATTTCCATAATCATTTTTCCGGACTTAGAATCAAGATTACCGGTTGGCTCATCGGCAAAAAGGATAGGCGGATTATTTACTAAAGCGCGCGCTATCGCCACCCTTTGTTTTTCTCCTCCTGAAAGCTGGGAGGGCTCGTGATTCTCGCGAAGCGATAATTCTACGGCTTTAATTTCTCGCTTGGCTATATTATTCCACTCTGATTCTTTTTTGTTTGAATAAAAAAGAGGCAGTTTAACATTTTCAAAAACAGTCGCCCGCGACAATAAATTAAAGGATTGGAAAACAAATCCGATTTTTTCATTTCTCATTCTGGCAATTTCGTTTTCGGAATAATCATTAACATTTTTTCCTTCAAATAAATAAATTCCTTTTGACGGCTTATCTAAAAAACCGAGAATATGAAGTAATGTTGATTTTCCGGATCCGGACGGTCCCATAATGGCGACGAATTCACCTTCTTTTATTGAAAACGATATTTTTTGAAGCGCCGGAACTGAAACTTCCTCGTTTTGGTAAATTTTATAAATATCTTTAACTTCAATAAGAGCCATTGATTTAAGTTATAAGATTATTTTATCGCCTTCTTTGATGCCGTCGATTATTTCTATGTTGCCGTCGGAGCCTTTTATGCCGGTTTTTACTTTTATATCTTTAACAGCGCCATTTTCAAGAATTTTAACTGTTTTTTCTTTATCTTCCGATTTAATAGCTCTTTGAGGAATGATGATAATATTTTCCTTAGAGGCTGTTAATATATCAATATTGGCGGTCATTCCAGATTTAACGCGGGCGTCGGGAATAATAAAATCAAGAGTTATTTTATAAGTTGAAACTCCTTCAATAATTGTTTCTGCCGGGTCAATTGTCGTGACTTTCGTTTCAAAAATAATGTCATTGCCGTAGGCGTCAAGAGTGATTTTGGCGGTATTGCCGATTTTAATTTTAGCGATATCAGTTTCCGGAATATTTGATTCAATTTCAAGCCGCGATTCCGAAATTATCGATAAAATTGTTTTGTTGGCGGCGATTACTTGTCCGATTTCAGCGTCTCTTTTTATTATTGTGCCGGCTATCGGAGAAATAAGCATTGTTTTTGATATCTGCGCTTTGATATTTTTAATATTCGCTTCCGCTTCTTCAACGCGCGCTTCCTGGGCGGTAATTTGTTCGTTGGTTGAACCGGTTTTTATCAGAATTAGTTCTTGTTCGGCTAATGAAAGACTTGCTTCAGCGGTTCTTAATTTTTCATCAGCTGATGAGACATTATTGATGGCGGAACTTGTATTTGTCCGGGCAGTTGAAATATCTGATTTCCAGCTGTCTATAGTAGATTGCGCTAATCCCGAGCTTGGCGTTAAGCTATTCACCGCTAAGGCCGCTTTTTCTAGAAAAGTTTTTATTTCATTAAGATTTTTTTTCGATAAGTCGATATTAGAAGGGGAGTTATTTGTAATAATTAATTGATTCAGCGATAATTTCCATGATTTTAATAAATCTTCAATTACTAATCTTTCAAAACGGAGATAATTGTCCAGTCCTGAATCACTGGTTAAAAATTTAAGCTGGGGATTGATTGTTTTAGGATTATCAAAAATCTGGTCGGTTTTATTCCTGACTGCGTCGTCTGATTTTGTATAGGCGTCGTTAAGCTGGTTTAGAGCGTTTCTTTTTGCGTCTTCAAGGCTGATTTTGGCGTTTTCGATTTTTGTTTCCTGAACTTTTATTTCTGCAGATTTTGGGCCTATTCGAAGCTCTTCTAATTTTGCTTTTTCTGATTTTAGTCCGGCTTCCGCTTGGGCTAATTGGGCGGCAAGTTCGCTGCTGTCAATAACCGCTAAAAACATGCCTGCCGAAACTTTATTTCCGACAGAGGCGTTAATTTCAGTAATTCTGCCGCTTTTTTCGAAAGCTAAATCAACGCTTTCCGTCGGCTTTACTTTTCCGGTGGCGCTTACTTCGTAAATCAAATTGGTTTGTTTCGCGATTATGAAATTATAAGACGGAACACTAGTTGTTTTAAAATAAGCGTAAATGGCGGCAACAAGAATAATGATTATTATCGCAATAATTGCGATATTTCGTTTTTTAAAGATTTTTTTCATTTTAGAATAATAGCATATTTATTGATGAATTTAAATATTGAATGATGACAAATATTTAAAACGTGTTATAATTTTTGCCATGCGAACAATAGTTAAAAATAAAAAAACAGTGTTTGTGGCGATGAGCGGCGGAGTAGATAGTTCGGTTGCCGCGCTGTTGCTGAAAAGACAAGGATATGGTGTTGTGGGCGTTTTTATGCGTTGTTTTAATCTTGATGGTTGCGCTGAGCGCGATGCTGAAGATGCGCGCCGAGTGGCGGAAAAATTAAAGATTCCTTTTTACGTTTGGGATTTTGAAAAAGAGTATAAGAAAAAAGTTGTTGAATATATGGTGAAGGGATACAAAAAAGGAATTACGCCTAATCCTGATGTGATGTGCAATCGTGAAATCAAATTTGGGATTTTTTTAAAGAAAGCGCTTCAAATGGGAGCGGATTTTGTGGCGACAGGGCACTATATAAAAATTCAAAATTCAAAATTCAAAATTCAAAATGACAATTCAAAATTTAAAATTATTTATAAATTATTCCAGGCTAAAGATAAAAATAAGGACCAGTCTTATTTTTTATGGGCCCTAATCCAAGCGCAATTAAAACATTGTCTTTTCCCGATTGGCGATTATTTAAAGCCAAAAGTGCGGGAAATTGCGCGAAAAGCCGGATTGCCGACCGCTGAAAAAAAAGATTCGCAAGGGATTTGTTTTTTGGGCAAGATTTCACTTGAAGATTTTTTAAAACAATATATTCCGAAAAAACAAGGAGATGTTTTAGACGTTTTTGGAAAAAAGATAGGAAAACATAAGGGCGCGCATTTTTATACAATCGGCCAGCGACACGGATTAGGCATCGGCGGTTCTGAAAAACCTTACTATGTTGTTGAAAAAAATGTAAAGAAAAATATTATTGTAGTTGCTGAAGGGGATGATAATTCAGCGCTTTATAAAAAAAGAATTGAATTAACTGATGTAAATTTCATTAACCAGCAACTATTAATCAATAACCAACAACAGCAAGTTTTAATGCGGGTTCGTTATCGCCAACCGCTTATTAATGCCGTTCTGCGTCAATCCGCGTTGAAATCTGCGTCAATCCGCGCGCTTTTTGAGAAACCTCAAAAAGCGGTGGCTCCAGGCCAATCAGCGGTGTTTTACAATAAAGCCGGCGAAATGCTGGGTGGCGGGACTATTGACAAAATATTATAAAAATACTATTATAGTATAGGTAAATATTAAAACTAAAAAAGAATCATTCATGAAAGGGGGTGATTGTGATGGTAACAATAATAGTTACGGTTGCGGTTAGAAGTCCTTGTCGGAATTGCGATTCCGGAGTTGACAGGCTGGATTGTTCGAAAACTTGTTCTGCTCTTTCTCAATATCAAATGCTAATTGATGATATTTATGGAGAGGAGCATTCAATCGGCCTTTCCAGCGCCGAATGCTCGGACAATTGGTTTGTTTATCACTAAAATGAATGATATTTTATATTTTAGCCGGGAATAAAACCCTGGCTTTTTTTTGAAGCAAAAATATATTAAAATAATAAATGCTAAATAAACTAACTGTTAATTTATTAATCAACTAATTAACTATGTTTTATACCCGTAAAGGCGATAAAGGCGACACCGGCTCATTTGGCTGTTGCGACAGGTTTTCCAAAAATTCTGCTTTTGCCGAATCTTTGGGAAGTATTGATGAAATAAATTCTTTGCTCGGCGTTTGCAAAGTTAAATCCGCTGATTTTAATTTCAAAATCAATAATCTTGTTGTTTCAGAAATTATAGTAAAAATACAGGAAAATCTGTTTATTATTCAGGCTAATATTGCCGGAGCGGATAAAAAAATCAATCAGGAAAATATAAAATTCATAGAAGAAATAACGGACGCGATTGAAAAAGAGTTGCCGTTGATTAAATCGTTTTTTATTTCCGGCGGTTCGGAATTATCGGCTTTGCTGGATTATAGCCGAAGTGTTTCCCGGCGGGCGGAAAGAAGAGTGGTTGGATTAGCGGAAACAAAGAAGATAGATGACGAGATTTTGGCTTATTTAAACCGGCTTTCGTCTTTGCTTTATGCTTTGGCGCGGTTTGTGAATTTTAGATTAAAAATCAAGGAAAAATCTCCAAAATATTAATGCGGCTTCATGACATCGCTTTTTACGCGATATTATTTTTTCTTTTCGGCGTTTTATTTGCCAGCTTCAAAATAAATTTATTAATTATTATATTCTGCGTATTTTTGGCGTCGTTGATTATTTTATCTTTTGGCATTTTAAATTTCCCCCAAAAAATTTCTTTTTTAAAAACAAATTGGATTGCCGGCTTATTGTTATTCGCCATCGCCGGCGGTTTTTATTATATTCAATTCAGCAAAACGCAGGCGGAAGATATTAAGATAATTTTCGACAAAAAAATTGTTTTTGAAGGCTTAGTTGTTGAATATCCGAAATACGGCGACAGCCAGGATTTAATCATAAAGTTAAGCGCGCCATACAACGGCAATATTCTTTTAAAAACGAGGCCTTACCCGCGATATAAGTATGGCGACATGATAAAATTTGAAGGAATTATTGAAGAACCAAAGCCGGCAAATTACGCTGATTATTTATCCAAAGAAAGGATTTTTGGCGTAAGCGCGTTTCCTAAAGCAGAATTATTGGCGCGAGGGCGGGCATCAATTATTAAATCAACGCTTTTTGAAATAAAAGAAAATGTTTTGGGGATGTTCCAAAAAACGCTTTCTCCTTCAAAAGCGGCATTTATGGCCGGTATTACTCTAGGCGAGCAAGCGGAGTTTTCAAAAGAATTCAAAGAAAAAATGAAAAACAGCGGCACCGCTCATATTGTGGCTCTTTCCGGATATAATATTACGATTGTCGGCTTGGCGGTGGCTTCTATTTTCGGATATTTTTTCAGGCGGCGGATTGTTTTTATTTTAACGATTTTAATAGTCATCGGATTTGTGGTAATGACCGGCGCCGAAGCGTCGGTTGTAAGAGCGGCGATTATGGGCGGCATTGTTTTGCTCGGCCAGCAGATAGGCAGGGTCCATTCAATGCGCAATGTTATCGCAGTGGCGGCATTGATAATGGTTTTATTTAATCCGAAAGTTTTGCGTTTTGACATAGGATTTCAGCTTTCATTTCTGGCGTTAATCGGCATTATTTATCTCGCGCCGTTTATAAAAAAAATATTAAAAATGAAAAATGAAGCGGGATTTTTAAGCTGGAAAAAGAATTTTCTGGAAACAACATCGGCGCAGATGGCAGTGGCGCCTTTGCTTATAATTAATTTCGGGAGTTTCAATTTAACGTCTTTTTTGGCGAATATTTTAATTTTGGAAGCGATTCCGATTACGATGTTTTTGGGGTTTTTAATGGCTGCAATTGGTTTTATTTTTATGCCGTTCGCAATAGTTATCGGCTGGTTTGCCGGATTATTTTTAAGCTATGAATTCGCGATAATTGATATTTTTTCTAAAATTTCGATATTATAAAATTTTGACAAATATTAAATTTTTTGCTTAAATTAAGTATTATTTTTTGATATTTGATAACTGAAAAAGATAGAATTAATAATAGAAATCAATACGGAAAGGAGGTGTTTTTATGGGGATAGCGGTTTTACAGCAATGTCCGCAAAGGTTGCCGTTGAATGTCTGGATAGAATACGGTAAAAACGGCAAGAAATGCGACAAGGCAAAAAGTTGCATAAGGAAAGAATGTATTTATCGCGTTGTTGATAAAGTAACTTAATTAATTTTAATGCCAAAAAGGCGGAAAGGAGCAGTAAAATGAAAATGGAGGATAGAATTATCAAGAGTCAGAAAAGCGTGATTATCGCTACGGATGTTGAGATTAAGAAATTATCAAATCTCATTGATGCAACAATGAATGTGCCGGGAATTAGCGGCTACAAGATTGGATTTAATCTTGGTCTTCAAGGTTTATATAGTGCAACCTTTAGAATAAAAGGAAGTTGCAAGGATAAGAAATTTGAACCAGTTATTATTTATGACCATCAAAAAGCCGGAAATGATATTCCGGAAATGGGCAAAAACTTTGCCAAGATATTAAAAGATGCCGGCGTTGATGCGGCTATTCTATTTCCATTTGCCGGGCCGAAAACTCAGCAAAAATGGACGGAGGAATGTCTTAATGCCGGGCTTAAAGTAATAATTGGCGGCATAATGACCCATGAACAATTTCTTGTAAGCGAAGGCGGTTATATTGCCGATGACGCGCCGGAAAGCATTTTTATTTTAGCTGCTAAGATGGGAGTCAGGCATTTTGTTGTGCCGGGCACAAAGATTAACTGGATAATAAAACTTCGCGGAATTCTTGATAATTTGCTTGGCCCCGATGAATATGCGCTTTACGCGCCGGGTTTTATCAGCCAAGGAGGCACTATCACTGAGTGCGGCCGGGCGGCTGGCAAAAATTGGCATGTCATTGTCGGCTCGGCAATTTATAATCAGCCGACCGTGGAAAAAATGCGGGAAGCGGCGATGTTAACGGTTAGCCAGTTGGTAAATGCATAAAAAAATCAGAAATATAAAGGAGGTGATGAAAATGATAGTAGTAAGCGGTGTTTTAATTGAAGACCTAAGGAGATATGGTGGATATTATATTTGCCCGAAAAATTCGCAAGGCGAACGATTGGGTCCTTTAGTCGGATATGCGGGCAAATACGAAGCTCCCGATGGTTCAAAAAAGGCATTCGTCGGAGATGTTTACTATAATTTCGCCAAAATGGAGGTGTATCCTGATATCTATGGATACTATGCTTCTAATTTGGCAAATAAAGTCTCAGATTTTCCTGAAAGGAAATGTGATATTGTTTTAGGGGCGCCGATGGGTGGTATTATTTTAGCTTCTGATATGGCCCGTTTCTTAAATTGCAGAAGAATTTTTGCGGAGAAGAAAGTGATTTCCGCGGCCACTAACGATAAGAGAGAGGAATCGATTCTTGTCATAGATCGCCATGATATCAATTTTGGAGATCGCGTAATATTGGCTGAAGATATCTGCAACAATTTTTCTACAACAGAGAAATTAATTGAATTAGTGGAAAAAAATGCCGGACAAATTACGGCTATTGCTTGCCTGTTGAATCGTTCAGGCAAACGGGACTATTTGCATAGAGGAATAACAGTTCCAGTTATTTCTTCTTTATATTTGCCGACGCTTCAGTATAAACAAGAAGACCCTAAGGTAGTTTATGATATGGAAGCTGGTAACGTGGTTTGGAAACCGAAAAATGAATGGGTAAGGCTTGAAAAAGCCATGAATGATGCTGAGCTGAATGAAGCTGCAAATTAGATTAATAATTGTTATTGGGGCAATTGCTATTTTACGGCAATTGCCCTGTTTTTTTAAATATGATATTATTTTAAAATGTTTAAATTCAAAATTAATAAGAAATACTACCAAATCGGAATTTTTATTGTTATTTTAGCTATTATTGGCGTAGGCGCTTTTTATTACGGCTATGATTATGGCTATCAGGAAGGCGTTGAAAAGCCAAAAACGCTGATTATCCGGGGGGTAGCAAATCTGGAAAAAGATAAGCCAGAAGAGGTTAATTTTGATGTTTTCTGGGAAGCGTGGCAGGTTTTAAAAGATAAATACGTGGGAGCTGATAAGTTGAAAGCGCAAGATTTAGTTTATGGAGCGGTTTCCGGATTAGTGGATTCGTTAAACGACCCGCATTCTGTTTTTATGCCGCCGACAGACGCTAAAAAATTCAGCGAAGATATTAGCGGCGAATTTTCCGGAGTGGGAATGGAAATCGGCATTAGAAACAATCAATTAGTAGTTATTTCGCCCTTAAAAGGCACGCCGGCCGAAAAAGCCGGTATTTTAGCCGGCGATAAGATTTTGGAAGTTAACAGCACATCAACTGAAGGATTAAGCGTTGACGAGGCTGTTAAATTAATCCGTGGCCCCAAGGGCACAAAGGTAATCTTGACGATTATGAGGGATAGTTTTGAAAAGCCGAAAGAAATTGAAGTGATAAGAGATGTTATTCAAGTTCCCACTCTTGATTTTGAAATGCTCGCCCTAAGAGAAGCCAAAGGGAAAGATATAGCTTATTTCCATTTGTATAATTTTTACGAGAACGCGCCATCGCTTTTTTACCAGTCAGCCATTAAAGCCGCGCTTTCCAGCCCTAAAGGTATTATTTTTGATTTAAGGAATAATCCGGGCGGTTATTTGGAAGCGTCGGTAAACATTGCCGGATGGTTTTTAAACAGAGGAGATTTGGTGGTAAGTGAAGAATTTGCTTCCGGCCAAAAGCAGGAATTTAAGGCCTATGGCAGCGGATTTTTCAGAAATACGCCAATGGTGGTTTTAATTAATGAAGGTTCGGCGTCAGCTTCGGAAATTTTAGCCGGCGCGCTGAAAGATAATAAAAAAGTGAAATTAATCGGCAAAAAAAGCTTTGGTAAGGGAACTGTCCAGGAATTGGCGAGCCTAAGAGACGGTTCGCAAATTAAGATAACAACAGCGCACTGGTTGATGCCAAAAGGGCAATTAATCGAGAAAAACGGCATAACACCTGATTATGAAGTTGAAATTACTGAAGAAGATTTAAAAAACAAAAAAGACCCGCAATTGGAAAAAGCGATAGAGATTTTGAAACAAGAGATTGATAAATAAGTATGAAGGTTGTTTTTCTTCAAGACGTAAAAGGCGTTGGTAGAAAGCGCGACATCAAAGACGTATCTGAAGGATACGCGAAGAATTTTTTAATTCCGCGCGGATTGGCGAAAGTCGCGGATGAAAAAATAATTAAAAATATTGAGAAAGAGAAAATTTTAATGAAAACGCGGGAAGATAATTTAGATAAGGCAAAAGAAATAATTATAAAGAAATTAAACGGAAAGGAATTTCATTTTTACGCGGAAACAGGTGAGCATAGGGAAGTTTTTAAGCCGATCACAAAAAACGATATTTATGATGCTGTAAAAAAATCATTGGATTTTATTTTGGAGAAAACCGTAAAAGAAAAAATTTTGGAAAAGACGCGCGTTAATATGATTCGGTCGCTTAAAGAATTAGGAGAACACGAGATAGAAATAAATTTAGGAGGAGATAAAAGGTTTAAAATTTTAGCGATAATCAACCAAGTCGCGATTACTGAAAATAGCTACTGAACAGCTATTACAGTGGCGTAGCGGTGATTGCCGTCAAAGCGGATTTTTTTCTTTGTCGAGAATTGAATCACGCCCTCTTTTAAGGCATAAAGAGTGTCGTCTTTGGCTTTTGCTACGTTTTTTCCGGGCAAATATTTGGTTCCTCTTTGGCGAATCAAAATTTCGCCAATTTTTACAAATTGGCCCTGTTGTCTTTTTACTCCTAATCTTTGTGCTGCGGATTCTCTTCCTAACTTGGTAGAGCTTCCGGATTTAGTATGCGCCATATTTTATAATTAATAGATTATAGTATATAATTTAGCCATATGTCAACAATATTCGATTCTCAAAATAATTATAAACGGCTTATTTTCGATATTGAAACAATCGGCGATAATTTTGACAGCTTAGATGAAACGACGAAAGAGTCCTTAACTAAATGGATTAAGAAGGAATCAAGCGGTGAAGAAGACTACAAAATTGCCTTAGAAGAGCTTAAAAGCGGGCTCGGATTTTCGCCGTTAACAGGAGAAATCGTCGCCATCGGAGTTTTGGACTGTGCTAAAGACCAAGGAGCTGTTTATTTCCATGCGCATGGAGAAAAAATCGAAGAATTCCAGGAAGAAAATTTCAAATTCAAACAAGCAACAGAAAAAGAAATGCTTGAGCAATTTTGGAATATTGCCAAGCAATATCAGGAATTTATTACTTTTAACGGCAGGGCTTTTGACGGCCCATTTATGATGATTCGCTCCGCTTATCATAATATTCGGCCAAGCAAAAATCTTTCGGAAAGTAGGTATCTTTATCAGCAAAAAACATGCGTTCATATTGATTTGATCGACCAGCTTACTTTTCAGGGTAATATGAGAAAAAGGGGAAGCTTGCATCTTTGGAGCAGGCTATTCGGCATAAAAAGCCCGAAATCAGACGGCGTAACGGGAGATGATGTCGGCAGATTATTCAAGGAAAAGAAATTTTTGGATATCGCGCGGTATAATGCCGGCGATTTAAGGGCGACTAAAGAGCTTTATGAAAAATGGAGCAAATATTTGAATATTTAAAAGAAAATCAAAAAAATATTGCCTTGGGCCTTTTTTTGATTTTAATAATCAGTTTAAGTTTCGGACTTGGATATTTAGTCAACCGCGAATTCACTCACGCGCCGATTGTGATCGAAAAATGCTCGGATTTAATTGCTGATAGTAAAAATATACAATAATGCATATGCGTAAATTACCGCACGTGCGGTAATTTACGCATGTAATAAAAACAAGCGTTATTTAAGTAGTTTCCATAATTCTTCAAAAATCAGTTTTTGAGTTTGAGCTAGTCCGTTATCTTCCATTAGAACCGCAATCGGAGTTTTTTGGCGCCCCAATGATATCATTGCCACTTTATTTCCGTAAATAATGATATAAGTAGGGGAACTATTATTTTTGGTCAGCCAGCGTCTTTCATCAAATCCTCGCAATTCGCCGCCAGCGCCCATGGCAATCGCTTTAATTTTTATTTTAGCGGCAATCCGGCGGTCGGAAAAACTGGCAAAATCTTTATACAGATATTTTCTGATGTCAGCCGATGAATAAACAAAATATTCTTTTTCTTTTTCATTTTTCATTGTTTCCAGCAGGTCTTCTAGAATAAATCTTGTGCCATTAGTTCCTTCGTAAATTTTTATTGCCGGTTGTAAAGGTATTTGATTATACGCTTCTTTTAATTTCGGAAGCGATTTTTGCAGTTCTTTTCTTAAGCCGACTAATTTACGACGTTCGTCTTTAAAAAGCGTTTTCAGTATTTCCGGATTCTCGGCAATAAATTGGTCTCGCTGTTTATTTTTAGAACGGCTTATAATTCCTTTTTGCAGTAATTTTTTTAAAGATTCATAAACTGTCCCTCGATTGATATTGGCTTCTGAAGATATTCGCCTGATGGAAGCCGGGCCAGTTTGGAGAAGAGTTAAATATACTTGTGATTCTTTCTGGCTTAAACCTAAATGCTCTAAAAGTTGAGTTGGCATGTTATTTTAAAATAGTTTTTTAATCGACCTTTTCTATTATTATATTTTACATTGTATAATTGTCAATGACAATAATGACACTTATCCACAGGTAAGGATTCCCAAAATTATTGACAATTGAAAATAATTTTGCTTTAATATAATTAGAAATTAATATTATTAAATAAGAAAGACATAGAAAGGAGGTTAGATATGATAGATTTAATAATTAATGAGATATGTAATTTGGTTCAAAAGGAAAAAGAGCGGTGCGCTAAAAGTATAACTAGTTGCATAGGTTTTAAAATTAAAATAGCTATGTTGGAAAAAGGCTTCTTTAGCTGTGAAATAAATATTGAATATTTTACAGCGCCATATAGCCGTGGCATTGAAGGGGGATATTATAGTAAGGATGGAATAGCGGATAGTAATATCACTTTGGAAGACGCAGTGCAGAAGGCTTACAAAAAATTAATGTCGCAATTCAATATCATTTCATAAACTTATCTGTTTGGAAAATAGTATTTGTTTTTCAACGCCCGTTCAAGGATAGAAACCTTGCGGGCGAATTTTTTTATAAATATCCTTCTTGTTTCAGCCAGAATTCGTTTTCCCATTCCCAGAGTTTTTTAGCCCCCAAAAACGCTTTATAATCTTCCTGCCAGTAGGGGAATTCTTTGAGTTCTATTTCGCCTTTAAGTTCTGACCATTGATGCTCGCATTTTTCATGGTTTACGCCATTTTTTATTTTCGGTTTCCTGATTTTATCCCGTCCGCCCTTGGAACGCAGTGTCGCTCCGCATTGAAAGCAGGTTTTAATCTGATCAATTCTTAAAATCCATCTGGTTTGCAGATTTTTAAACTGGCTTTGCAAAGCCGCCATATAAGCCGAAGTTTGCAGATTATAATCGCGATAAATAGCCTGCGAAGTTTTAATATCCAAAACGCCGAATTTGCCGTCTATTAAAGCCAAGGCGTCTAAAGTGCCGGCATAGCGGTCTTCATAATTGACAACCTGTTTTTCAACAAAATCATTGTCAACTTGAATATTATTTTTTCCGATAAAATCCATAAATGCATTAACTGATGGAGCAATTGATGGGTCAATAACAGGGGATTCGCCAATCATAATTTTTTCTACAGTTTCATGAATTAAAGTGCCTTCGCTGGCAGAAAGCTTTTTTACCGATTCGCCTTCCGCAAAATTATTTAATTCAGCGTAAAATTTATAAAGCGCGGGCTTGGCTTTAATCTCCACTATTTTAGTGACTCGGGGATACCATGTGCCGTCTATTTCATAGCCGGACAGGCCTTTAAAATGTTCAAGAGTTGTATAGTACAATTCGCTTTGCTCAAATTAAAAAATCAAAATGCAAAAATCAAAATTACAAATTAAAATTAAAAAATAATTAATTAAGATAATTTCGAATTTTACATTGTCATTTTAAATTTTGATATTTACATTTTGCATTATCTTATCAATTTAGCTATAGATTTGCAAATTTCAATAATTACTCTTTTCTATGAAGCAAGTTATTGGTCATTTTATAGATGTCTCCTGCGCCCATCATTATTATAATAACAGAATCTTTAATATTGGATTTTGAATCTTGAATAAGAGATTTTATTATTTTTTTTAATCCTAATGGATTCTTAATATATATTACAAAAGGGGATTGCCTTCTTTTTTTAATTGCTTCAGCTAAATTTTCTGAATTGATAATATTTTTAAACGCCCGATCTCTGCCTTTTACCTTAAAAATATCCAATAAAATAAGATAATTAGCCTCGCCAAAAGAGCTTGTAAAATCTTTAAAGAGTTTTTTTAGCCTGTCTGCTTGGTGTGGCTGGAAAACGCAGATAATTTTTGAATCTGGATATTTTTCCCGATAGCCGGCGAGAGCGGCTTTTATTTTTGACGGATGATGCGCGTAATCGTCATAAACGGGGATTGAAAATTGTCCGCCAGCCGGCGGATTAGGAATTGAAAATTTTCCCTTGTATTCCATTCTTCTCCAGGCGCCGTTATATTCGCTAAGGGCTTCTAAAATAATTTTTTCTTTTATATTGAGTGTTTTTGCGAGTGTGTAAACCTCTAAAGCATTTGAAATATTATGTTCACCGGGCACTTTCAAAACCTTTTTAATTTTGTTCTTTATTGCTTTATTATTCTTATTGCCACACCAGAAAACTTTTAATTTGTTTTTTTGCGCTATTTTTTTAATATCATCGCTTAAACTTTTTAAATTTTCATCATCGCTGTTAATAACTAATACTCCGCCGGATTTGATATTATTGATAAATTTTAAAAAAGCATTTTTAATATTTTTTAGATTTTTGTAAAAATCCAAATGGTCGCGCTCAATATTAGTGATAATCGCGGCAAAAGGGGAATGATTCAAAAAAGCGGCATTATGCTCATCAGCTTCAATAATAAGATAATCGCTGTTTCCTTTTCTAAAATTAGATTCGCCGGCTGGCGAATTAAATTCTTTTAGCTTAGTGCCGATTATTACCGTTGGATCAAAGCCGGCTTTTATTAAAACCAGCGAGAGCATTGCGGTAGTAGTGCTTTTTCCGCAAGTGCCGCTCACTGCCAAAGTTTTATATTGCCTGGTTAAATCTCCAAGTCTTTCAGCATATGACTTCGTAGGAATATTCAGTTTTCTAGCCGCAATTAGCTCTGATATATCTTGTTTTATAGCATTACTATAGAACACTTGTTGAACGGATTTGGCGATATTTTTAGGAGAATGGCCAATATAAACCTTAATTCCATCGCTTTTTAATTCATCAATTAATTCAGAATAATCAGAATCAGAACCGCTTACTTTATATCCCAATGATAAAAAATAGCGCGCTAAAGCGCTTATGCCGATTCCACCAATGCCTATAAAATGGATATGTTTATTAAGGGAAGATAGCTTTTTATGCATTAATTTGAAAAACTATATCTGTCGCAAAATCATTCTTTTACGACGCATATCAATATTCATCGTAAAAGAATACGGTTATTTTGCAACAGTTTAAGTTTATAAAAAACTATCGCAAAATAACCTTTAATTTATTTAATCAATTAAAATAATTTAAAATAAACTTTATAATATCAATTGTAAATTGTAGAATAGTCATAAATACTCCGCTAAAAATATCCCAAAGCCACAACAAAAGTTTTTCAATCGGCTGGAGTATTTTATTAATTAAAATAACCAGAAGATCTATTAATTCTTTAATCTTTAAAAATATCGGGTGTGAAAATATTTTATCCATTTAATTTATTTAAAGCGATTTCAATGCGTTTTAACGATTCGTTTTTTCCGATAACATTAATAATTTCAAATGGTCCGGGCGAGGCTTGTTTTCCAGATAAAGCGGCTCTTAATGGCCACAAAACATCTCCAATACCGCGCTCTTTCGCCAATGGCATAATTATTTTTTCCTCGTTATCTTTATTAAAATCATTTTCCGAAATATTTTCAAGCTTTAATTTGACTGCTTTTAGATTATTTGAAATTTGGTTGTTTTCCATATTTTTCCATTTCAAAAGCAATGGTTCATAATCAGGCAACTCAAAAAAGAAATCAGCAAGCTCTTTAAAATCAGCTAATTTTTTAATTCTTTCTTTTTCTGCGTTGATCGCTTTAGCTAATAATTCTTTTTTAGCGAACCAATCCTTTGGCACGAAATTTTCCATTTCTTCGATTAAGCGAATGGGGTTAATTGTTTTAATGTATTGCGAGTTGAGCCAGTCAAGTTTTTGAACGTCAAATATCGCCCCGGCTTTTTGAACTTTTTTCAAATTAAATTGTTTAATTAATTCTTCTTTGCTTAAAATCTCTTTTTCGCCTTCGGGATGCCAGCCAAGCAAAGCTATAAAATTAATAATTGCTTCCGAAAGGTATCCTTGATTCTTGTAATCAACAACTGAGGCATCCATTCGCCTTTTTGATAATTTTGAACGATCGGGGGCTAATATCAGCGGTAAATGGGCGTAAATGGGGTGTTTTAAATTTAATACTTCTCTGATTAATATTTGTTTAGGAGTATTGGAAAGATGTTCTTCGCCACGGATAACATGGCTAATATTCATTTCATAATCATCAATCGCCACCGCGAAATTATAAAGCGGTTCATTTAATCCCTTAGCGATGATAATATCACCCATCAATCCAGCGTCAAATTGAATTTTTCCGCGTATAATATCTTGAAATTCAATTTTCCTATCTGGAATTTTAAGGCGTATAACTGGCTTGTCCCCTATCTTCATTTTTTTCTCAACTTCGTCAGCGCTTAAATTTCTGCAGCGGCCGCTGTATTTCGGCGCCAATCCCTGGCTCAATAAAGCTTGCCTGTCAATTTCTAATTCCTCTTTCGAACAAAAACAATAATAAGCTTTTTCCTGATTAAGAAGTTGTTCGAGATATTTTTCGTAAATATTGATTTTTTCTGATTGTCGATAGGGTCCGTAATTGCCGCCGATGTCCGGGCCTTCATCCCAATCCAAGCCAAGCCATTTTAAGCTGTTAATAATATCTTCTTCGTATTCTTTTTTTGAGCGCTCCTTATTCGTATCTTCAATCCTTAAAATAAATACGCCGTTATGAGATTTGGCGAATAACCAATTAAAAAGAACCGTCCTTGCTCCGCCAATATGAAGAAAGCCGGTCGGCGACGGTCCAAAACGAACTCTCACATTTTTTTCTTGATTAATCATTTCAAGTATTAGCCGATTTAATGATTTCTTCCGCGATTTTTTTTGTGGCGTCTGTTTTAGAAAAGCTTTTAGCCGATTTTGACATTAAGTCTAAATCATCCGGGCTGCCAAAAATTTTTTTAATCTGAGTCATGAAAATTCCTTTATTCAAATTATCTTCTTCAATTATAATCGCCGCGCCAGTTTTAGCGTATTCATAAGCGTTTTTTCGTTGATGGTCGTTAGCGGCGACATTTTCCGGCAAAGGAATTAAAATCGCCGGTTTGCCGAAAGCCGCGATTTCAAAAATTGAACTGCTGCCAGATCTGGAAATTATCAAATCAGCGGCTGAATATGCATCACTCAGATCTTTTTCAAAATATGGCACAAGCCGATAATTCAATCTTTCGTCTTGCGCGCTGGTTTTTAAAGCAGAATTAAGATCAATCCTTATTTCTTCAAAATTTTTAATGCCAGTTTGATGCAATATCGCGTATTCTTTTATCAATTCAGGAGCTATTTCTATAAAAAAATCATTAATTTTTGCCGCGCCCTGAGAACCTCCAATAATTAAGATTAATTTTTTTTCCGGATTAATTCCTAAAACCTTTTTAGCCATCATTTGTTCAAGCGGTTTGTCTAATAATAATAATCTGATAGGGTTTCCTATTAAAGCTGTTTTTTCAGCTAATTTTTCGCCGTTTTCGCTATTTTTAAAATATTCAACAGTTGATTTAAAAGAGATTCCTATTTTGTAAGCGTATTTGAAGGATAATTCGTTTGCGCGGCCAGGCACAGAATCTGATTCATGAACTATGATTGGTATACGATAAAACCAACATGCTAAAACAACCGGGAAAGAGCCTGTCCCGCCTTTGGAAAATAAAATATTAGGCATATAGAAAAAAACTTTCCAAAATGCTTGGATAATACTTAAGATAAATAAAGGAATGTCTAATAAATTACGGATATCAAAATATCTGCGCCATTTGGCGGAAAATATCCTTGAAACTAAAATGCCGTTGGTGGCGAGAAAATATCGATAATTTTCCGGCGCGCCAATATAGCGAAATTTTATTTTAATTCCCTTCTGATAGGCTATATTTTTAAGTTCTTCGGCAACCGCTAAAATTGGATAAATATGGCCGCCGGTGCCGCCACCAGTAAAAAGAATGCGAAGCATAAATAATTATTAAGTATACTTTGATATATTAACAATAATTCCCGTCATCGTCAAAAAAACCGCCAAAGACGTGCCGCCGTAGCTTATAAATGGCAATGGCACGCCGGTTAAAGGAATGAGTCCGGAAATTGATGCAATGTGAATAAATGCCTGTATTGCGATTATTGAAGTAAAGCCAAAAGCGGTTAAATAACCGAATCGGTCGTTTGATTTTCTGGCTATTTGAAATCCTTTTAAAATCAGAATCGCGAAAATGGAAATTGTAAATATTGAGCCGATAAATCCCAATTCTTCGGCGATAATAGCAAAAATAGAATCGCCGATTGCTTCCGGAAGATGCGTGTATTTGTCTGTTGATTTGCCAAAGCCAATGCCAAAAATTCCGCCAGAACCTATCGCAATAAGAGATTTATCTAGCTGATAGCCGGTTGTCTGCGAAGTCATTTCTTTATTAAAATAACTCTTTATTCTTTCATAACGATAAGGAGTTAAATATATAAGCAAAGAGATTCCCAATATTCCTAAAATAATAATTCCAGCGATGTGCGATAATTTAACGCCGCTTAAAAAATAAATTATTATTGCCGATATCATGACAATTATAAAAGTAGTTGTCGCCGGCTGAATAAAAACTAATACGGCTATTAAACATGTAATGGCTAAAAACGGCAAAAATCCTTCATAAAAACTTTGCCGTCTTTTTTTGACGTTGCTTAACCAAGCAGCCAAATAAATAATGAATGAAATTTTTAAAAGCTCTGCTGGCTGGAGAGACATCTGTCCGATTTCTATCCAACGGCTTGCGTTTTTATCATGAGATGTTCCTAATGGCGTAAAAACCAATATAAGTAAGATTATGTTGGATATTAAAAACAAAACAGTTATTTTCTGAAAGTTTTTATAATATAAAAAACTTGTTATTAGAAATCCTATTATGCCGAAAGTTAATCCGTAGATTATTTGGTGTTTAAGGTAATAATAAGTGTCATTGAATTTAAGCTTCCCTAGGTCGGAAGATGCGCTTGAAAGTATAATTAAGCCGAAAATGACTAGTATGGCAACACAAATGAGAAAAACATAATCTGGCCGGTGGAAATATTTTGGCTTTGAAAAATTAAACATACCCAGTAATTGAATTAAGCGACTATGATTTTAAAAATTTTCCAGCTGACACTCCCTGAGACTTTCCGTTTTTTATCGTTCTTTGGCCGTTAATCATCGTTTCTTTAACTTCGCCATCTTTAAAAAGAACTAAATCGGCGAAATAACTAATTTTTATCTCTCCCCTATTTTTGAGATTCAACAGTTGCGACGGGAATAGTGTTATTTTATGTATCGCTTTTTCTATCGGCATAATATTTTCTTTTTGCGCTATTTCTAAAAATTTTTTAAATGGTTTGCATTGGGAGTTTATATTGTTGCCAGTTGCGATAAGCGCTTTATCATTCCGGAACGCGCTCCAAATCGTTTCTTCATCGGCGTCCGGTGAAGATATTTCAGCTTGAAGATTAGTTATTTTCATAAATTCATAAAAACCCTCAATTAAGCTTAAATTTCGATAATGGCTGAATTCCCTTAATGTTCTGCCGATTAAATGCTTATTGCTATTTGTGCTGATGAAGGTCATTTTACCGGTTTTAATTGTCTTGGCTAAACATTTCATAATTTCTTTCTTTTTCACTTTTAAATTTTCCATTAATAATTCGTTGTTTTCCGCTAAAATATTGTTTGGCAGATAATTTTTAATCGGCCTTATAACGTCGCGGCACGGAGCAAAATTGAAATATGCATCGCAGGCAGTTTGGTTTTCGTTGAGCATTTTAATCGCTTGTTCGAATTCCCCTTCACGTCCGATAATAGGCGTAAGTTCGTTGATAATAATACGAGAAGCTGTTTCTTTTCCGAGATGGATTATTTTTCTTACTTTTTCCGCCATCTCCTCGTTATTTTTATCAAAACTGATTGAACAGATTTTACCGGTTTTTTTCGCTATTTCTAAGATTTTTTTAATTTCATAATAAGATATTTTCGAATAAGCGTCGTCAAGGTTAAAAGAAATTCCGAAAGCACCCTGAGAAAGACTTTTTTCAACGGTTTGGTATAAAATTTTTTCTTCGTTTGCTTCCAGACTTTTTAGCAATTTTTCTTTGACTATGTTGTTGTAAATTGTTCCACAACCTGCCAATGATCCGAAATTCACTCTTAATTTTCTTTTTGAAAAAGCAGTGGCGAATTCGGAAAATTCATGCCAATTAACGTTGATTTTTTGATTGGCTGAAAAAGGGC
The DNA here is from genome assembly GCA_038065035.1 of Patescibacteria group bacterium. Taxonomy (GTDB): domain Bacteria; phylum Patescibacteriota; class Minisyncoccia; order UBA6257; family UBA9933; genus JBBTRV01. Next base: position 22,354 of record JBBTRV010000005.1, read on the forward strand.
TTAAAGAATTTAATGTTCCGTAGAAAAGCGGCGCTAAAGAAATTCCATTATGTCCGCCGATTATTGTCGTAACGCCTTGCGTTAAAAGATGTTCCTGGGTTTGGTCGTTAAAAATATTGAGATACTTATCGCTGGAATTGCTGATATCAATGAATCCCGGAGCCAGATAAGCATTCATGCCGTCAATAGTTTCTTCGGCTTCGCAATTAACAAGATGCCCAATTGCCGATATTTTATCTTTTTTGACCAAAACATCGGCTTTATAGGCCGGCTTGCCGGTTCCGTCAATAAGTTGAATATTCTTTATAAGAATTGATGTCATTAATTATATTATAACAGAAATTTAAAACGGAATTTACATGAATTTGCTTAAAAAAAATAAAATTAATCCGAAACCGCTAAAAACGCCGGAAAGAATCCAGAATCTCATTGTAATTTTGCTTTCAGGCCAGCCGAGAGCTTCGAAATGATGATGGATTGGAGCGGCTAAAAAAACTTTTTTGCCTCTGAATTTTTTTGATGATAATTGAATAATATCCGATAATGATTCAATAACTAAGACAAATCCGATAATCGGCAGAAATAGAACAGTATTTGTTAGAAACGCAATAACTGCCAATGTAACGGTTAGTCCCATAATTCCCGTTTCTCCCATATAAAATTTAGCTGGATGGACATTAAACCATAAATAAGTGATTAATGCTCCTATAATGACGGCTATCAGCGCTGTTAAGTCGTAGAGGCCTTGAGTATAAGCAATTACTCCAAAAGAAGCGAAAATGGGCGCTAAAACGCCGGCTGAGAGGCCATCTAGGCCATCTATTACGCCGGTTGAAAAAGTGGCAAGCATTACAAGTATGAAAATCAAAAGATATAAGCCGTCTATTTCAACATTACCGTGAAATGGTATGTAAATAGTTGTCCATCCTAATTTGAAATAAAACCACCATGCTCCGATGACGGCAATTAATGCGATAAGGGATAGTCTTACCTTAAATCTCATTCCGCCGCCGATATATTTGCCTTTATTTTTGATTACCAATAAATCATCGACCAGTCCGAGGATGGAAGCTGAAATCAGCGTGAATAACGGGAGCCAAGTTTGGGAACGGGAAATAAAGTTAAGTTTCGCTATGAAAGAGCCGGGATAAAAATAGTTGGAAATAAATACAATTAAAGAAATAATTAAAACCGTTGCCCAAATTAGGATTCCTCCCATTCTCGGGGTGTTGATTTCTTTTTCCGCGTGAAATTTGGTAAAAACCGGCAAGCTATCTCCGTTCATCGCTTTTTCTTTCGGTTTTTTCTTCCAGCATTTATACTTGTATAAAAATTTAATTAAAAATGGCGCTCCGGCAATGGAAATAAAAAATGCCAATACGAATAAACTTAAAATTTTTATTATTAAAAAAGCGTGGGTGAAATACATGTTAGCATTTTTTCGGTTTCTATATATGCGTCTTCAGCGCCTAAAATAATAATCAAAACTGGCTGATTATTTATATTAAACAGCGATATTAAATTTTTGCCGGATTCGCCAAGATAACCGGTTTTGCCGCCGATAAAACTATTTCGGCCGGAGAATTGATTAATATTAACAAGATTCCGAGTTTTTTGAAAGCTAAGTTCAATAATAGCCGTTTCTTTTTGTTTGGTAATATCAAAAATTTCTTTGTGATTATTATAAATATATCCGGCTAATTTTGCCAAATCATTAGGCGTTGATTGATTGAGGAAAGAAAGTCCGGAAGGATTGAAAAAAATCGTGTCCGACATTTTCAATTCCCGCGCTTTTTGGTTCATTAGTTTTATGAATGTTTCTTCTCCGATTGATTTAGCAAGCGCAGTTGCCGCGTCATTTGAAGAAACTAAAAGCATTGCTTTTATAAGGTCTAACGAATTGAAAATTTCGTCTTCTTTAAATTCTCCCGCCGTTCCTATGGTCGCGACGCTTTCCTTATTAATTTTTATTTCTCTATTAGCGCCGATTTGTTCGAGAACAACAATCGTGGCCATCAACTTCGAGATAGAGGCGATTGACCAGCGTTTGTCAACATTCAATTCAAAAATATTTTTATTTTGATTTAAATACTTAATTAAGGCGGCTTTGGCTTCAACTTTTAAAGAGCATTGCTTATAAGACGTTTCATTACTTTCTATATTACTATTTAACAAACTTGCCGCGTTTAAATTATTAGAAAAATTATTTTTGCCTTCGGCATTGTCGGAAATAAAAATATCAGCTCTGATTAAATATAGAGATATAAAAATAAAAAATATAGATATTGTTGTTAATAACGCTTTCAATTAATTATTATTAATTACTGATAAATTTTTATATTTTTCAAATTCCGGTAAATCTTCTATCTTGGATATTCCTAAGTATTTTAAAGAGTCAAAGGTTAACTGATATAGATAACCGCCATGTTCTTTTTTATCTTCAAGCCGCTCAATTAATCCGCGCATTAATAAGCTTCTTAAAGTAAAACTGGAATTAACTCCTCGGAAATAATCAATTTTTGCCCTGGAAATCGGGCCGAAATAAGCTATTAAAGATATTGTTTCCAAAGTTGCCGGCGTCAAGCTTTCTTTAAATTCTTCTTTGATAAATTCCTCGAGCAGGTGCGAAAATTCCGGCTTTGTCGCCATCTGAACTTTATTATCGCTAAAAATTAACCTTAATCCCCTATTCTCGCTTTCTAATTCTTTTTGTAAATTCTCCAATGAAATTTTTGTTTCATCAATTTCAACATTCAATAATTTAGCAATTTTATTTATCGTTATCGGCTCGCCGTAAGCGAAAAGAATCGCTTCAAGAGAAGCAATCGAATTTTGTTGATTTATAGTGTTATTATCCATCTTATTTTTTAATAATTATATCACCAATCCCTTCGTTTTGCTCAACTTTTATCAATTGTTCTTTTAAGAGATGAAGCAGAGCTAAAAATAAAATAACTATTTCCCGGCGGGATTTTTCTTTTGTAACATCGCTGAATTTAGCAATGCCGCTTTCAATTTTCTTGATTATTTCATTGATTTTATCTTCCAGCTTAATCAGCTCGGGCTCTATTTTTTTGGTTTCAATCGTTAATTGGCTGAAAATTTCAAATATGCTTTTCATCGCTGATTGCATTGAAGAAACGTTAAAATTATCAGCTGGATAAAAAATCGGTTCGTGATTGCTTAAAAACTGCCGCGAAACGGAAAAATTATTCACTTCAAAAAGTTTCTTGAAAATTGCCATCGATGGCTTAAATTCAGCATAACGCCTCAATCGCTCTTCCAAATCTTTGATATCTTCTTTTTCTTCTTCGTTTAATTCCAGTGTCGGCAAAAGCGCTTTTGATTTTATTAAAATCAGCCGGCTGGCGACAACAATAAAATCCGCCAGCATGCGAGGTTCTTTTTTTTCAATTGTTTTAAGGTAATTCAAAAAATCAGCGACTACTTCCGCCAAGCTAAGCTCCGTAATTTCCATTTTTTTCTCCTCAATAAGTTCTAAAAGCTTTTCAATCGGCCCGGAGAATTTTTCAGTTTTTAATTGATAAACATTCATTATTCTATTTTTAACGCTCCTTTTGTATATTCATTTTTAGGGTCCCATAGCATAAAACCGTTAATTAGTTCGGGGGTACTGGAAGCTGAATCATAAACTGCCTGAATTTGTTTTTTTACCATAGCCGCATTATAGTTAGCGCCTAAGTCAAAATCCTGAAGCCATGGACGTAGTTGTGATTTGTTAATTATTAATTGTGAGTTTTCAATAAAAGTTGTTGTTGCGTTGTTTGTGATTCCTAATTCATAATTATTAAGGCGTTTTAGTGCCGATTCCATTGAATATTTAATAACTTCATAAGGATATTGAGCTGGACTTTTATAACCTAAAAAACCATTCGAGTAATGAGACGGATAAACCATTGGCGCTACATAGTCAAAATATAGATAGGCATCTTCTATTACTTGGCCTATGCCCAAATCATCACTGTTAATAGTCGATAAGCCGAATAAATCAGCTGATATTTTCGCGCCCTTGGTTTTTTATCTCAAGTAGAAGAAAAAATCTTTAATAATTTCATTTTTTGGAGTTTTAACGTCGTAAAACGGGAAAACCATATCGTTTAAATTTCCGTCAGATGCGAAACGGATATAATCAAAATTCAGTTCGTCAAATCCTCTGTTGGCGGCATCTTTGGCAATAGCGATATTATAATTCCAGGCGTCTTTAGCGGTTGGGTCGATCCATGCGAGTTTTTTATGGTCGAGCCATAAGGTTTCAGGTGTTAGGTTTTGGGTGTTAGATTTTAGTGCTAGTTTTGATTTGCTGTGAATTGCCAAATCAGGACGGGCATTCGCCAGAACAGGATCTTGAAAAATTGTAATTCTCGCAATCACATAAATATTTTCTTCATGGAGTTTTTTTATAAGGGCGTTAATTCTTTTAATTTTGATTTCTTCGGCTTTATATTTTTCAACTTCTAATAGGTTGATGTCGTAAGCGATGTAGCCGGAGAAATCTTTGATGTCAATTACAATGGCGTTTAATTCAGTTTCTTTTACCAGTTTTATAAGATAATCAATTTTGTTGGGTGTAGCGGCTGACCAGCTTGTGGCGTAAATCGCTTTAATACTTTTTGGTGGATTTGCTAATGGCTTTTGCGGTTCAATATCGGCATCAGGGTCAACTATTTTAACTTTCTTATCTTGATCTGTTAAAACTTTGGTTGAAGACGCAAACGGAGTTATTTCAAAAGTTTTATAATTGTTTGAAAATAAAAAAAAGCCGCCGAAAGCTATTATTGGGACAACGAGAAAAAGCATTAAATAACGCATTAGATTAAATTTATACGATATTTTCTGGTTTTACAATACGTGGCGCTAAGTTTAAAATATTTGCTTCGGTTAGTAAAAATGGTTAAAATACTAACTAACATGCCACTCGCCATCTATCGCAAATATCGGCCGAAGAAACTGGCGGATTTGATCGGCCAGGAGATTATCGTTGAAGTCATTAAAAACGCGGCTATCAGCGATAAATTCAGCCATGCTTATTTGTTTTTTGGTCCTCGGGGAAGCGGAAAAACAACAACAGCAAGATTAATCGCTAAAATCGCCAATTGTGAAAAAAGACAGGAAAATGAAAAATTCAAAGCCACAGGAGAGCCGTGCAACGAATGCTTATCTTGCCGGGAAATAGATGAAAATCGGGCAATGGATGTTATTGAAATTGACGCCGCGTCAAATCGCGGCATAGATGAAATCAGGAATTTAAAAGAAGCCATTAAATTTTCCCCCACTTCGCGGCGTTATAAAGTTTATATCATTGACGAAGTCCACCAATTAACCAAAGAAGCTTTTAACGCCTTACTCAAAACTCTTGAAGAGCCGCCGGCTCACGCGATTTTTATTTTAGCGACCACTGAATATGAAAAAGTACCGGCAACAATCCTTTCCCGAACGCAAAGATTTCATTTTAAGCGTCTGCCGCTTGGTCAGATAATTGAAAAATTAGAATTAATCGTCAAAGAAGAAAAAATAAAAGCTGATGAAGACGTTTTGGAATTAATCGCCGCTTCAGCCGAGGGAAGTTTTAGGGACGCAGAGTCCTTGCTTGATCAGATTGCTGGAATGGAAGAACAAATTTCGTTTGAAAACGTGGAGAAAATTTTAGGCCGGGTGGGATTTATAAGAACTTCGGAAATGGTCGATGCTTTGTTAAAAAATAATTCTGACGGAGCTTTAAATGTTCTGGCAAAAATCAATGAAGGAGGGTTTAATTTAAATCAGTTCAATAAGGATTTAATTTCTTATTTGCGCAGGGTTTTGGCTTTAAAATTTTCAGCGCTTCTGGAAAATGAATTTAAAAAAGAGCTTACTCAAAATGAATTAAATTTGCTTAAAAAACACAGCCAGATGCTGGATTCCGCGGCAATGGAGCAAAAAACAATTAATCTGCTTAAATCTTTAATCCGCGCTTACGGCGAAATGAAATATTCCCCTTTTCCGATAATTCCCCTGGAGGTTGCAATTATTGAAAATTTAAGGAAAAATTAAAAAGTTGAAAGGCTGATTTTGGAAATATGTAAATGAAAATGGCAAATAAATTAAAATTTATTTTAATGTTAATTATTGTTATTAGCGCCGGATTGCTATGGTTATTCTTATTTCAAAAAGGATTAATTAATAAAGAATCATTTCAAAAAGAAAAATTTGCATTCAAAGAAATATCAGTGGATGGAGATATTGTAGATATTATATCGCCATCTACTATTGTTTTAGCTCTGGGCAGATTTGGTGAACAGACCATTAAAATAAATGAAAATATAGAACTAGTTAGATTTACTGGAGTTGTTTGTTTTGTAGCGCCTTGTCCCGAAAGTTATGAACCAATATCTTTTGATAATTTGAAAAAAGGACGGCGAGTAAAAATTGATGGAGAATGGCTTAGTGTTTTATCAAAATTAAAAGTAAGGCGGATTATTTATTATTAAAAAGGTCGTTTAAAAATAGAATTAAAATGTTTAAAAAATTAAAACAAATTTTTAGCGGAATGGCGGTTTTTGCCGTGGCGGCCGTTGTTTTGCCATCGGGACAAATAGTTTCTGTGCCTCAAGTGGCGGTAGATAAATCACCAGCATTAGAATCAATCACTTTTATTCATTATCGCGATGGCTTAGTAAAACCTGCGTTTCCGGGCAAGGGAGGCGGTTCAACAGTTTGTTATGGCTTTATAAGCAAAGACGCGAAATTAACCGCAATAGAAGATGTTTTTGTTAATCCTGACAATTCGGGAATGTCTGATTTGATTGTATTGAATCAAACATCCAATTCTTTAACGGAATGGGATAATCATACTTCGGCAAATATCTTTGGCAGTACAGCTTTTGATTATTCGGCGAATTTTGACAGTATCGCGGATGGCAAAAATGAAATTTCTTTTGGTCCGTATGATAATGCAAGTGTCATTGCCGTAACTAGGGTTTGGGGAATTTTTAGTGGTCCGACATTTGCGCGAAGAATCGATCAATTTGATATTTTGTTTAACACAACATATAGCTGGGGTGATGTTGCGGAAACAGGAAATGCAAATTTAATGGATTATATCAATATCGCTACTCATGAAATTGGACACGGATTGGGATTGGCTGACTTATATAATACCTGTACAAATGAAACAATGTACGGATATTCAACAGAAGGAGAAATTTCAAAGCGCGACCTTAATACCGGTGATATTCAGGGATTGCAGAAATTGTATGGAGTATAATGGAAATTCGCAGCTTAAATATAATCTACTAAAATAGCCACTTAAAGTGGCTATTTTAGATTTTTCGTGGTAGAATTTTAATATTAGCGCATTTCTTTTTTAATTTATCGATGCGATTTCACTCAACTAAAAAAACCGCTACGTGCTTTTAAGCATCGTAGCGGCTTAAAGGACAAAATGTCCTAATGGTTAATTATTTTTTTAATAATTTAACTCCGATAAATAATCCGATCAGGCTGCTTCCAACTAGTATCAATGTTGCAGGTTCGGGGACAGGAATAACCTCGAAATCGCTTGCCATCCCTAATTTAGCAGTCAAAACCAGCGAAGCCGTTAATCCAATTAAAAAAAACTTTTTCATTTTAAACCTCCTTTCTTTGGTTAATGTTGTTCTATCACCAATTAAATTTCTCAAGAACTATATTCTATAATATGCCCTTTTTTATATTTGTCAAAGTTTTATATTAAAAATAAGTGGTTATTTTTATATTTCTATGATAAAATTTTAACGAATTTTAGGTTATTGCGGGGTCGTCTAATGGTAGGACAGTAGCCTTTGAAGCTATTTATTTAGGTTCGAATCCTAACCCCGCAGCTGGTTTATGAAATTCATCGGCTTATCTGGAACTATAACAATCGAATGATCCATACAGCCTTCAAAATGCCGCCTGTATTATTTGCCCAACGTTTCCAAACCTACCAAAAACTCATAGAAAAAGTGTCTTAAGTTTGGGGGTATTGACAAAATAATATTTCTGGAGATTTGAGCAGATTTGAGGGCGAAGAAGAAATTTTCAAAGATGAAAAACTTATCTATTATGCAGTTTTCCATGGAGGACTTATAGAATAACCACTTGCGAAAGTTGACAAAATAATTTAAATCGTTTATCATTATATCAATAAATTATCTCACTGAGACCGCGAATAAGTTAAATGAAATGTCGCCGGATTCCGTGCGGCATTTTATTTAACTTAATTATGTATCAATCAAAATTCTCTAAAAGCAGGTCATTTGGCCGTTTTTCCGACCAGGCAAGCAATAATAGGCGTCCGGTTCGTCGTGGCGTTTCCCGCCCATCGGCGGGCAAGTTCGGCAGAAGCCAGCGAATTGATATTTCAAAATTTATTAATAAAGCTGTAATTACCGAAACCGCGGAACATTTTATTCCTGAACATAAATTCAGCGAATTTAATATTGACAGCCGTTTAAAGGAAAATATCCTTTCTAAGGGATATGATTTACCAACCCCGATTCAGGATAAAGCTATCCCCCATATTTTACGCGGCTCTGATATTGTCGGTATTGCCAATACCGGCACTGGAAAAACCGGCGCGTTTTTGATTCCTCTCATACAAAAAGCAATTGCGGATAAAAAAGAAAAAATATTGATTGTGGCGCCGACTCGCGAGCTTGCTATGCAAATCAATCAGGAATTCAAGAGTTTTGCCAGGAATCTAAAAATGTTTTCCGCGTGCTGCGTCGGCGGAGCGCCCATCGGAAGGCAGATTTCAGAGCTTAGGTATCATAATAATTTTGTCATCGGGACACCCGGAAGATTAAAAGATTTAATGATAAGGAAAAATCTCAATTTATCAGGATTCAACAGCGTTGTATTGGACGAAGCCGATAGGATGCTTGATATGGGCTTCATTAATGATATGAAATTCATAATGTCTCATATGCCGGAAAAACGCCAGACATTATTTTTTTCAGCGACGATGTCAAGAGAAATTGACGGGCTTATTAGAAGCTTCCTTCGCGAACCGATATCAATATCGGTAAAAATCGGCGATACCCCAAAAAGCGTCGACCAGGATATTGTAAAAGTTTCAAATGGGAGCAAAATAGATACGCTTCACAATCTTTTAAAAGATGCCGAATTCAGCAAGGTTCTTATATTCGGCAAAACAAAATTCGGTGTAGAAAGATTGTCAAAAATTCTCATAGAACGCGGCTTTAAGGCGGAATCAATCCATGGCGACAAAAATCTTAACAAAAGGCAGAAAGCTTTGGATTTATTTAAAAATAATCGCGTTCAAATCCTTGTTGCCACTGACGTAGCGGCGCGAGGATTGGACATACTTAATGTGAGCCACGTTATCAATTACGACCTTCCGGCCACGTATGACGATTATGTGCATCGCATTGGCAGAACCGGCCGGGGAAACAAGAAAGGAAAAGCTCTTACGTTCATTGAGTAAAATCGCATTTATTGAATAAAATGGCGCAAAAAGAAGTTATAATCAGATTTGATAAAGTTTCATTTGAATATGGGCCGAACAAGCTTATTCTTAATGAGGTTGATTTTTCTGTCCGCCGGGAAGCGAAAATAACTTTAATGGGTCAGAATGGCGCCGGCAAAAGCACTATTTTTCAGCTTATTATCGGAGCATTAAAACCGGAGTCCGGAGCGGTTCATATCAATAAAAATCTTACCATTGCTATTTCGCGTCAGATAATCCCCCGCGACCAGATGGATTTAACAGTGCGGGAATTTTTTGAAAAATGTTTTGCGGAAAAAATTTATAATATTGATAAAATAATTGATAACATTCTTGAAGTCGTAAATTTTAAAACATCGCACGACAGAATAATCAAATCTTTTTCCGGCGGCCAGCAGGCGCGGCTTCTTTTAGCTTCGGCCCTTATTCAAAATCCTGATATTCTACTGCTTGACGAGCCGACTAATAATTTAGACAAAGAAGGTATTGCCCATCTTACGAAATTTCTTATTGACTATAAAAAAACCTGTATTGTTATTTCTCATGACGCCGATTTTTTGAATTCGTTTACCCATGGCGTAATTTATCTTAATGTTTTTACCCATAAAGTCGAGCAATATGTCGGCGATTATTTTAATGTTGTCGGGGAAATAAAAGCGCAGATAGAGCGCGAACGGATGAAAAATGTGCGGCTTGAAAAAGATATCCAGCATCGCAAAAAACAGGCTAATTTTTTCGCTCAAAAAGGTGGACACATGCGCGATGTTGCCAGAAAAATGAATGAGAAAATTAGCGACCTTGAAGAAGAAATTGTTGAAACGCGCCAGGAAGACAGAACCATCAGAAATTTTATAATTCCCAGCCAGGATGATATCAGCGGCCAGTTGCTTGAACTAAAATTCATTACCGTTATTAAAAACCATAAGCCGATTAATAAAAAAGTTGATATTACTCTTAAAAAGAATGAGCATTTGCTGTTAATCGGGCCAAACGGCATCGGCAAGACAACTCTTCTTGAAAAATTGGCAACAGGGCATGCGAAAGGAGAATATGTCGCCGAAGGAGTCCGTATCGGATATTATCGCCAGGATTTTTCAACTTTGGATTTAAATGAAACGGTTTACAATATATTGGCAAAAGCGATGATAAAAGGCGGCGAACATGAGCTTCGCTCTCATGCCGCCGGATTTCTGATAAATTCAGATATGTTGAAAAATAAAGTAGACTCGCTTTCCGAAGGGCAGAAAGGTTTGGTTGTTTTTGCCCAGATAGTTTTACAGCAGCCCGGACTGCTTATTTTAGACGAACCGACAAATCATATAAATTTCCGTCATATTCCCGTAATCGCCCGGGCGCTTGACCGCTACGGAGGTGCGATGATTCTTGTAAGCCACGTTCCGGAATTCGTAAAACAAATAAGAATTGACCAAGTGCTGGATTTAGAAAAGTAAAATTATAAATAAATTTTATTTTTCTAATGGTATGCCGAGTTTGAATTTTTCAAAATATTCGTTATTTTTGTCAAAATCTTTGGCTTCTTTATATGTTAATGCTCCGTCTTTGCCGAGCGCTTTTACCATATAGCGTGCGAAGTCCGTTTCAACAAGAAGCTGTTGCGGATTAATTTTGAGCCGCCCTTCGCTTACTCCAATACTAGCTGTGATGTTTATATTATTCTGTTGCGCTGAAGTAGGCGTATTTATTGACTCATATTTCGAACGCAATTCCGCCGTTACGTCGCGCATTACGTCAACCACTATTTTTGAAATAATATCCTGAGCATATTCTTTATTTGTATTGGGGAGCAAAATAGTGAATTCATCCCCTCCTTCGCGCGCGAGAATATCGGTTTCCCTGAGCCGTTCCTGAATTTTACGCGCGAGCAATACTAGACATTCATCTCCGGCGGCGTGCCCGTAAGTATCATTAAGCTTTTTAAAACCGTCTAAATCAAAAGACAATATTGCATATTGATGTCCGCTTCGGTCGGTCATTGCCTGCTCGCGGGCGAGGAATTGTTCAAGCGCTCTGCGATTTGGCAATCCGGTAGTTTTGTCTATGTGGGCTATTTTATAAATTTCATCAACTTCCTGTTTTAAGGAATTGATATTGCCGCCTAATTCAACGGCAATTTTTTTTAATTCGCTGCGCAAATCTTCCGGAATGCGCGGATTATTGATTAAAGCGTCATATTTTGCTAGCCCTGTTTCCATGGATAATAAATGAGTATCTGTTGATGATTTATCTATCGGCGAACGATAGCCTTCAATATTTATAAAATCATTATTTTCTTTATTATTTTTATTTTCGAGTAATGATTTTTTAAACATATTTTATTTATAATAACTATATTATTAATTTATGATAATTTTTTCGCTTTTAATTTTATTCAGAATCTCTTTTACTTTTTCCAAGCTGTCCCAGTCATAAATTGAAATTGGTATTACATTTGGATTTATTTTTTTTATTAAAGCGATTTTCTTTTTCAACGCGTCAGGCTTTACTAAATCGCTTTTTGTCAGGAATAAGTACTCCGGTTTTTCCGTTAAATCGGCGTTATGTTTTTTCATTTCATTTTTAACTATCTTATAATCTTTTCGAGGATTATCTGATTCAGCGGAAATAAAATGAAATAAAATTTTAGTCCGTTCAATGTGTTTTAAAAATTTTATGCCTAATCCTTTTCCCGTTGAAGCGCCTTCTATTAATCCGGGAATATCAGCTAAAATTAATTCATAATAGGCCCCTAAATTCGGCTCTAAAGTTGTAAAAGAATAATTGGCAACCTTGCTTTTAGCAGCCGTTAATTCATTTAACAGGCTTGATTTGCCGACATTAGGAAATCCGATAAATCCGACATCAGCTATTAATTTTAATTCAAGAGCAATGGCAAATTTTTCTCCTGATTTTCCCATTTGAAATTCTTTCGGGCTGGTATTGGTGGCTGAACGAAACAGGAAATTTCCTTTTCCGCCCCGGCCGCCTTTGGCGATTAAAACCCGCTCTCCAATCTTCATAATTTCAATTTTAACTCCGCTATCTAAATTGCTGATAACAGTGCCAATGGGAACTTTAAGAATAACATCCTTGCCGTCAGGGCCGTCGTTAAATTGCGGCTTTCCATCTCCGCCATTTTCAGCGAAAAATTCTTTTTTAAATCTAAATTGCCTTAGCGCGCTTAAGTCAGAGATTCCTTCAAAATAAACATTGCCGCCATTGCCTCCGCTTCCGCCTGTCGGCCCCAAACTCATCATATTTTTATTGAAAGCAACAGCCCCTTTTCCGCCGTTTCCGCCGGCAATTTTAATTGTTATATTATCAATAAACATCGGCGTTTTCTATCTATCTTGATATTTTAGCTGAAATATTGTAGAATTACAATATAATATGAATACCTCAAAAAAACAGCCGGTTACTTTAAAAGACTTAAATTATAAGCTTATTGAGGAGGCTAAACGGATAGTTAAAATAAAAGAAGATGGAGCCGTTAAATTTGTAAGCAAAAAAGCTAATTTAGTCGGAAATTCAACCTTATTATTTAAAAATAAAAACGGTGAAAATATCACGATATCTCTCAGGCTGAATAAAGACGGTAATTTAAGATTGGCCTATGAATCGCGTTTCTCTAATCTTTAGCGCGTTTTAATGAAAATTATCTCAATTCAAAAAATTCGCGCTTGGAGGTTGAAATACGAGCGCTACTTCTCCCCTCTTGCGCTTTTTATCGGTTTTATTGTTGATAATTTAACATTGCGCCGGATTGATTTGCAGGCGGAAAATTTAGTGATTCTTTCATACCTTTTTATTGCCGGTTTAAGCATTTTAATTTTAAATTTTTACGACGATAAGCGAAATCTGAAAGTCAGTCAGCCATATTGGAAGTCGCGCCATAGTTGGATTAGCCGCGCTTCCGACAAATTCGCGAATTTTCTGCCTTTTGTTTTGCAATTCGCTTTTGGAGGACTTTTCAGCGCTTTTGTTGTTTTTTATTCCCGGAGCGCGTCTCTTTTGACGAGCTGGCCATTTCTTATTTTTTTAGCCGCTTTTTTGATAGGCAATGAATTTTTCCGCCAACGGTATTACTCCCGCCTTGTATTTCAAATTAGCGTTTATTTTATAGCGATTTTTTCTTATTCGGTTTCTATTATTCCGGTTATTGTTAAAGAAATCGGCACTATGGTTTTTATCGCCAGCGGCTTTGTCAGCATTATTTTGATTGGTTTTTTCATCTTTTTAATGCGTAAAATTTTGCCGGTTAGAATCAATCAAAGCCGCAATTTGATTATTGCAAGTATTGGGAGTGTTTATGTTTTTTTCAATATCCTTTATTTTATCAATGTAATTCCGCCGATTCCACTGGCTTTAAAAGAAAGTGGCATTTATCATAATATCCGGCGTGAAGGAAATGATTATATTGTGCAGCTTGAACCGGCTCCCTGGTACCGCTTTTTTGACGATTTTGATCCGGTTTTCCATTGGCGGCCGGGCGAATCGGTTTACAGCTTTAGCGCGGTTTTCGCGCCAACAGCCATCAAGACCAAGATTTTTCATCGTTGGCTTTATTTTAATGAAACTCAAGTTAAATGGCTTGAGCAGAGCCGACAAGGGTTTTCAATTATAGGAGGTAGAGACGGCGGCTACCGCGGTTACACCGTGAATACGCGAATAAAGCCTGGTAAGTGGCGCGTTGACGTTATTACTGAAGAGGGTCAAATTTTGGGAAGGATTAAATTTAAAATAGTGGAAGCTAGCGAAATGCCGAAACTCCGCCGGGAAATTCGATAAACGTAATAAAAAACTCCCTGCTTTATTATTATAAATTTTTGGGTCTTGTTTCTAAAAAATATCCCGACATAGTCGGGATATTTTTTAGAAACAAGCATAAATCTTACTGGCTTGTTGTAAATAATTGCTCGGTTGATGTGGCTATATTATTCGCCGCGTCTTTTGATTCAACGGCGAAATAATAGGTGCTACTGGCAGTTAATCCGGTTAAATTAAGCGAATGGCTGGTAAACAGCGTTGAATTACTTGCTGAAAGCGTGCTGGTGCTTGAAATATCAAGCGGAGAAACTGTTGAATAATACGCTTTGCTGGTAGCCGCTTCATTTGTTGTCCAAGCCACATTTGCCGATGTTGAGCTAGCGGAAACCGCAATTCCTGAAATTACCGGCGCAGTAGTGTCAGCAATTGGCAATGAATTGGTGGTGAAAGTTTGGTCTGAAGATGTGGCGATATTTCCAGCTAAATCTTGAACTTTTATCTGGAAATGGTAAACCGTTGCCGGTAACAAGCCGTCAATTGTCCGCGAATGATTGGTTTTTAGCGTTGAATCTATGGCAGTGCTTGAGCCATAAGATGAAATTAGACCGTAATCAATCTGCGATTTAGCTCCTTCATTCGTTATCCAGATGATTGTCGCAGTGCTAGTGGTATCGTTTGTTGAAATCGCTGAAATTATCGGAGCAGTTATATCTGGCGTTGAAGTTGCTTGTCCTAATTTTTTAGCTATCCCATATGGCAATATCTGGCAGAGTGGAATAATTGACCTGTCATCATCTTCATATTTTTTTAACCATCCTGGGGCGATTAAGTGTCCCGGCGGCACAATAGCGCAAAGCCGGCCTGTTTTAAATATTTTTTCATTATCATTATTTTCATCGTCATTATCTTCATCATCATCGTCATTATCTTCATCATCATCGTCATTATTTTGTTTTTTATCAATTTTCTCAATTACCTTTTCAATTTTCTTTTCAATCTTTTCAAACGCCAAAGGATAATTTTTAAGCAGTTCATTAAGTTTCAGTTTTGTTTTCGGGCCGATAAAGCCGACTTTTTTTAAACCATGCCTTTCCTGGAATTTCTTAACTGCTTTTGTCGTGAGTGGTCCGTAGAAGCCGGTAATCAGTCCTTCAGGATAAATAGTTGAATCAGCGGCTAAAAGTGCCTGAAGAGTTTTTACATTTGCGCCTTTATCCCCTTCTTTTAAAGTGGCGGTTATTTCTGAAATGGTTTGTGCTACTTCCTGCTGTTGCGTTTTTACTTTAGCCATTTGTTCCTGAAGCGCCGAAACTTGGGCCAAAAGTTTATTGATTAATTCCTGCAATTGAACCGTTGTTGAAGTTGTTGTTTGGGCAAAAGCGCTGTTTGACGGCGCTAAAACTGCCAAACTTAATAACAAAATTGACGCTAAAATAATTTTTTTATTATAATTTTTAAGCATTATTTTTTCATATTATCTTATTTCGACCTTTAATTTCATTATATATGACGCAAGCCAATTAAAAAAGTTACATCTAAAAACTTTCGGCCGTAATTCTTGTGATAAGACCGTTTCTTATGGCAAGGCGGTAATTATAAATTAAAAACCAATAAGCGATTGCAAGATAAATAAAAGATACGATAAATCCGATTATTAAATTTTCCAATGAAAATATTCCGTTTATTAAAAAATTTCTCATTCCTTCAAAAATATAAGATGTCGGCAAAGTTTTCGCTAAATATTGAGCCCAAATCGGCAAAGCCGAAATAGGATAATAAACGCTGCTTAAGGGTGAGAGTATGAAGGGAAGTATCCAAATCAACCATTCAGCTGGCGCTCCAAAGCGCAAAATTAGGGAAAAAGCAAAAGCGCCGAGCGCCAATCCAAAAATAAAAAGAATAAAAATAAAGGGAATTAATAAAAATCCAAACTGGAAAATGCTGTAAGAGAAAAAAAGATAAGCAATTATTAAAATAAAAGAAAATCCGACAATAGTTGTTAAAAATCCGGTTAAAATTAAACCTAAGACATATTCCGTAAAGCTTAGCGGCGACGCGAACAAATTCATGAAATTTCTTGACCACACGTCTTCAAGCGCCGGCAATATAAATCCTTGTTGAACTCTGATTAGAAAAAGCCATAAAATCGCGCCGCCCATTAAAACGGTAAAAATACTGAAACTGGCTTTACTCACTCCGTCAAGATAAAGAGTTGTGATTCCCCAGACGGTAATATCAAAAAACGCCCAAGCGAAAATATTAATAAACCTTATTTTATTATGCTTGAGCAAATAGCCGAATCTTAATGAAATTGCGAAAATTCTTTTAAATGACATTTTTATTTGCAATTAAACGACAATGGTTCTTTGGCGATGGCGACAAAAAGCTCTTCCATATTTTTCTTTTTATATTGTTGTGGCAGTTCTCGCGGGTTTCCTTCTAAAATAATCTTGCCGTGGGAAATAAACAATATCCTGTCGCAAACGCCTTCTATTTCATACATATTGTGAGATGTCCAAAGCACAGCAGCATCGTTTTTTTCGGCGTATTCTTTTATTTTCAGCCGGATTATCGCTGAAATATGCGGGTCAAGAGAAGCGGTTGGTTCATCAAGCAAAAGCAATTTCGGGCTGTTAATTAAGGCCTTTGCCAGGGAGACACGCGTTTGTTCTCCGGACGACAAAAATCCGACTTTGGTGTTTAATAATTTATCCAAATCCAACTCCTCCGCCACTTGATTTATTTTTTCTTTTAAATTTTCAATCCCGTAAATCATGCCGAAAATAATAAGATTTTCTTTGATGGTTAAATTGCCGGGGATTTGCGTTGAAACAGCGGTAAAATTTATATCTTTGAGAGTTTCCCGATTTTCTCTTGCATTTTTTCCGGATATCCAAATTAAACCGCCAGTCGGCTCCAAAACGGTTAAAATCATATTTATCAGGGTTGTTTTACCCGCTCCGTTCGGTCCCAATAAGCCGACGATTTCTCCTTTTTTAACAGAGAGCGAAATATCGTCAACTGCTTTTATCTTATTGTATGTTTTTTTCAGATTTTTTATTTCTAAAATAATGTTATCCATAAATTTTAAGTATAACATATATTTATCGCATAATTCAAATAAGTTTTTCTTGTAAAAAGAAATAAATATCCTATAATTATTAATATGAAACACGCTCCCCTTTCGATAGAAGAACTTAAAAAGCAAAGATTGCCGGTAAAGAATATTAACGTTGAGCATTTTGAAAAAATGACAAAAATTGAAAAGACGGCTCTTTATATTACTGAAAAAATAGGCACGATGGGATTTTTTTTCACGCTTTTAATCTGGACGGCGATCTGGCTCATTTGGAATACCCTGATGCCCGCCAATATTCGTTTTGATCCAGTACCCGCTTTTGTTCTATGGGTTTTCATATCAAACGCGCTTCAGCTTTTCCTTCTGCCGCTTTTGATGATCGGCCAAAATTTGCAGAATAGGCACGCTGAAGCAAGGGCGGAAAATGAATATAAAACTAATTTAAAAGCTGAAAAAGAAATAGAAATTATTATCCAGCATCTGGAAAATCAAAATGAGATTTTGGTGGAAATTTTGAATTCCGCGAAAAAACCAAAGGTAAAGAAATAATAATTTTAATTTATTGAATATGGATTCGGCTATTTTTGAGTTGACGGTCATTATTTTACTCGCTGCCACCCTCGGCATAGTTTTAAAAATATTTAAACAACCAACTGTTTTAGCTTATTTGATTACCGGCGCGGTAATCGGTTATTTCGGTTTTTTTAATCTTAACGATAAAGATTTTTTCACTATTTTTTCTGACCTTGGCATAATGTTTTTGCTTTTTTTAGTCGGCCTTGAAATTGATTATTCTTCTTTAAGGTTGGTCGGAAAAGCATCTCTTATTATCGGGCTGAGCCAGGTTGTGTTTACTTCGATTATCGGCTTCGGCTTGGCTATTTTATTCGGTTTTAATAATTTTCAAAGCGCTTATATTGCCGTTGCCTTGACGTTCTCCAGCACTATTATAGTCATCAAACTTCTTTCAGAAAAAAAAGATTTAAACAGCTTGTATGGGAAAATCGCTATCGGACTTTTGCTTGTTCAGGATTTTCTAGCAATTTTGATTTTAATTTTTTTATCGGGAATGGAAAGCGGAAGCGGGCTTGGATTGAAAGATATTATTTTAACCGTAATTAAAGGCATTGTTTTGTTCTTTTTTGTATTTTTTATCGGCAGGAGATTCATTCCAATTATTTTTGACAAAATTAGTCGTTCGCAGGAATTGCTTTTTCTTTCCAGTTTGGCGTGGGTGTTAATTGCCGCTTTTATTGTGGAAAAAATCGGATTTTCGCTTGAAATTGGCGGTTTTTTGGCCGGCTTGGCTTTGGCGAATTCCAGCGAACATTTTCAGATTGCCAGCCGCATCAAGCCGCTGAGAGATTTTTTCGTTTTGATTTTTTTTGCAATTTTGGGTTCATCAATGATTTTTTCAACATTTGACGGATTAATATTGCCGATAATAGCTTTTTCAATTTTTGTTTTAATCGGAAATCCGTTGATTGTTTTGATTATTATGGGTATTTTGGGGTATAAAAAACGAACAGGGTTTTTAACTGGAATTACTATTGCTCAAATTTCAGAATTCAGCCTTGTTTTGGCGGCTTTGGGATTTAAAATAGGTCATTTATCGGAAAACGCCGTAACTTTAATTACCGCGGTTGGCGTTATAACGATAATTGCTTCAACTTATATGACAATATACTCGAATAAGATTTTTAGGATAATATCGCCTTATTTGTCTATTTTTGAAAGGCGGAAAGCAAAAGAAAACGGATTTCCATCCACAGGGTTTAATAAACCGATAATTTTAATCGGTTCGCATAGGACCGGCCAAAGCATTGCCTTTAATCTTCCGAAAGAAGATTTGCTGATAATTGATTTTGACCCGGAAATTATCAGTCAGCTTAAAAAACATGATTACGATTATATTTTCGGCGATATTAACGATTCGGAAGTATTTGAAAAAGCTAATTTGAAAAATGCGCGGCTTGTTATTTCAACCAGCCCGGATTTGGAAGATAATTTGATGATTTTAGCGGAATTAAAAAAAGAGCAAAAGCGACCTAAAATTGTTTTACGCGCCCGAACCGAAAAAGAAGCAGATATTTTATATAATCCGCCAGGAGGCGGAGGAGCGGATTATATTTTGCTTCCTCATTTTACGGCCGGCCAATATCTTGGCAAAACAATCGCTATTGATCCGGAAATGAATATTTTAAATCAGCTTAGGGAAAAAGATTTAAGCCTGATGAGAATTGTCAATCATCAAGTATAGCTTGATTATATCTTGAGATATTTCCTTACTGCTATAAAAGAAGAAAACGCTCCCAATCCAACGCCGAAAAGCAATTGATAACCGATTAATTCAATAGAGTTAGATAATAAATATTGCCAAAGATTCATTTCAGGAATAAAAGTTTTTACATAACGAGATGTTCCATAAATAATAAGAACCATAACGGCGAAACTTAAAAAACCGGCAATAATCCCATAAATTATCCCTTCTACGATATACGGCCCTCTGGTAAATATATTAGAAGCTCCGACTAACCTCATAATACTGATTTCTTCACGATTGGCATAAATTGCCAACCTTATAGTATTGAAAGTTATTAATACGGCGATTGAAGCAAAAATAATCGTTGAGATTAAACCGAGTTTTTTTAATGTGTCGCTAATTTTAATTGATCGTTCAATTATTAAGCCCTGGTCGCTTGAGTAAGGAGCTAAGTCAATATAATTTTTAAAAGAATCTTGATTTAAATAAGCGTTAATAACCGCGTAATTTTTCGTCTCATTCGCCTTTATATTCAACGAGGCGAGTAAGGGATTATTCTTTAATTCATCTAACGCGGCGCTGATTGTTGAATCATCTTGATGCTTTTCTTTAAATATGGCGAGCGCTTCATTTTTAGATATATATTCCACTGACTTTGTTTCAGCTAATTCTTCAAGTAATTTTTTTAATCTTAAAATTTCATCTTCCGGAGTTTCGCTTTTAAAATAAACAGAAATATCAAGCTTATTTTCAAGCGAAGAAATAGCGGTATTAGCGACAATATTGGTTATTATCAGTCCTTCAAACACTAACAACGCCAAAAGCATTATTATTGTGGTAACAGTTGAAAGCCAGCCGTTCCGCCAAAAGCCGAGAAATCCATATTTAATTATTCGTAAAAAAGTTGTAAGCATTTATGCTAATATATATTTTCCCTGTTTTTCATCCCTAATTATTCTTCCGTCGTCTAAACTTATCACTCGCCTGTTTAAATCATTAATCACGTCTTTGTTGTGGGTAGCCAGAATTATTATTGTCCCTAATTCATTTATTTTAAGCAATAATTTTATGATTTCAGCGGAATTAATCGGGTCAAGGTTTCCTGTTGGCTCATCGGCAATTAAAACATCCGGGTGATTAATCATCGCTCTGGCAATCGCCACTCTTTGTTTTTCGCCACCGGAAAGTTCTTTTGAAAAATTATTCATTTTATCAGATAAGCCAACCATTTCTAACGCCTGAGGCACGAATTCTTTAATTTCTTGCTGCGGGCGGCCGGCGACTTCTAAGGCAAAAGCAACATTTTCAAAAGCGGTTTTTCCTGAAAGAAGGCGGAAATCCTGGAAAATCACGCCTATATGCCGGCGGAATTTCGGCAAGTTGCGCGATTTCAATTTATTCACGTCATAATCGCCAAACATCACTTTTCCTTTGGTCGGTTTTTCTTCGCCTATTAATAATTTAATAATTGTCGATTTTCCAGCGCCTGACTTTCCGACAATAGAAACAAAATCCTTTTCTTCTATTTTAAAGCTTACGTCGTCTAAAGCAACCATCGTGTGGCTGTTATTGTAAATTTTAGAAACGTTTTGAAAATTAATCATCTAAAATTAATTATACCTCACTTTCAATAAATACATCAAGTTCGCCTTCTAAAACTTTATCCACCTGAGACGTTTCTACTTTATTTCTGTGGTCTTTAACCAGTTTATAAGGATTTAAAACGTAAGAGCGGATTTGATTGCCCCATTCAGGCTTAACTTTCGTCCGCAATTGGCTTAATTCTTTTGCTTTTGTTTCTTCCATAAGTTTTATTAATTTAGCTTTAAGCACTTTCATTGCCCTTTCTCTGTTTTGCGCCTGAGAACGTTCAACCCTTGAAGAAACAGCGATATTAGTCGGCAAATGGATAATTCGAACAGCAGTTTCCACTTTATTGACATTTTGTCCGCCCGGGCCGCCGGCGCGGGAAAATTCAACTCTTAATTCATCTTCGGGAATTTCAAATTTTTTTGATTCAATTTCTTCAAGCTCCGGCAAAACTTCAACTAAAGCGAACGAAGTATGCCGTTTTTTCTCCGGCGAAAAAGGAGAAATTCGCACCAATCTATGAACCCCGATTTCTTTTTTTAAAAATCCGTAAGCGTAATCCCCTTTTATTTCAATTGTCACGTTTTTAAGCGGATGCCGGCCGGTTTTTGACTGAAAATCTCCCAAACTTTCATCGATTACTTTTGTTTTCCAACCGCGTTTTTCACAAAATTTCCTGTACATTTCATAAAGCATGGAAACCCAATCTTCGGCATCCTGGCCGCCGGCGCCGGCAAAAATTGAAATCACCGCCGATTGCTTATCGTATTTTCCGGAAAATAAAGTCTTGATTTCCAGCTGTTTTATTTTTTTTCTGATTGATTCAATTATTTTTTTTGCGTCTTCTTCCGTTGATTGTTCAATGTTAATTTTTGCATTTTTTAATTCTTTTTCAATATCTTCGTATTGCGTTATTAAGTCGCGCAATTGGCCGGCTTCCTTATTTTTTTGCTCGGCCAATTGTCGATTTTTCCAAATATCCGGATCGGTTAATTCCATTTCCAAATTTTTCAGCTTATTCTTCTTATCATCAATAAAAAGTCGACCGCGCAGAGCGCGGGCAATTTCTTTTAATTCATTAAATTGTTGCGATAAATTTTCAGTCATGAGCCGAAGGTGGGAATCGAACCCACATTTCTACTTTACGAAAGTAATGTTCTACCACTGAACTACTTCGGCAATGTAGCCAAGTATTATGCCTTAAAGCCGCAATCTTTTCAATATATCGTCTTCAATTTCCTGCCTATCTTTACCGTATTTGAGCCGCGATAATTCCTTGAGTTTTTGCGCTAATTCTTCATTGCCTTTTTGAGGAAATGGAATTTTAATGTTAAAAGGTTTTGAGGTTTGGCCGTTGATTAAAATTTTTGCGTAAGCGTTCAAGTTATCAATATTTACCAAATCGTTTTCGTTAAATGTCGGCTCAAATTGTTTTACTAAAAATTCCGCGTCTGTGGCGCCAACTCGAAGGCAAATGAGGTTGCCGACATTGCCGAAAACCGCATCGCGAATTTTCTCTATTAACTGGGCGATAAACTGGTGCGCCACAGTAAGATTTAAAGCGTATTTCCTTGCTTCCGATAAAATCGTGGCGATTGAATCAGTAGTATAATTTTGAAATTCGTCAATAAAAAGATTGAAAACAAGGCGCTTATGTTCATCCACTATATCAACCCGCGATAAAGCGGCCATTAAAATTTTTCCGGTAATTATCATTCCCAGAAGATTGGCATTAATATCTCCTATCTTGCCCTTGGAAAGATTAACTAATAAAATTTTACCTTCGTCCATTACTTGTCGAAAATTAAACGCTGATTTTATTTGACCAATAATCGGCCTGACATAATCGTTTGCCAGAAAGGGATTGAATTTTGAAGTGATATAAGGCCCCATATTCGCCAAAGACGCTTCGCCTTTCACTTGACTAGCTTCTTTTTCCCAAAAATCAATGACCACCGGATTTTTAATGCGGCTTAATTTTCTGTTTCTAAATTCTGCGTCTGTAAAAATTCTTGGAATTTCCACTAATGTTGCCGGCTCGTTAACAGCGTCTTCCATCAAAAGCAAAACCGCATTTCTCATATATTGCTGGAAAACCGGGCCGAGCGCCTCTCCGCTTTCCGGATAAAGTTTTTGAAAAATACTTAGTATTTCATTGACGATAAATGTTTTTTGCTCCGGCCGATTAAAATCATATTCCAGCATATTCATTCCTAATGGCCGCCAGATATCGCCCGGGTCAAAAATAATCACATCATCAAGTCGGTTTTGCGGAATATGACTTAAAATTTTTTCAATTAAATCGCCGTGCGGGTCAATTACGCCAACGCCTTTGCCTTGATTAATATCATCAATTGCCATATTAATGATTGTAGTTGTTTTTCCGGTGCCGGTTTGGCCGACAATATAAACATGACGTCTGCGGTCGTCTGCGGTAATATAAATCGGTTCATGCTGACCGCGAAATAAGCTTTCTCCAATTAAGGTGCCACTTTTGGGAAGATTTGCCGGTGGCGTTGATTCTTTGCTTTTCAACCATTTTATTTTTGGAACATCAGAAGTGGAAGTTGGAAGATGAAAAATACTTGCCAGTTCTTCGGTGTTTAAAATAATTGACTGGCTGTCATCGAATTCACGGAACGAATATTGATAAACAAGTTTTTGCGGATTGCGGGGTTTTATTATTTTAAATTCTTGTCTTCTTGGCGCGGAAAATTGAGAAAAAGCGCCGCAAATGCTTTCTAAAATAGTATCAGCTTGATATTGGCTCGGCGCTGAAGTTATTATTCTGGCGTTAACTGACAACAATGGCTTTGAGATTTTTGCTTCCAGCGTTTTGACCGCGTCTTCATCAATTACTTTTTCTTCTTTTTTAGTTTCGTCATCGCTTTTAGGATTTAATGCTTTTTGGATGTCTTTAAATTCTATTTTCACGCCTTTCAGCAAATCTTCAAGATTATTGCCTTTTTTTAGATTGTTGATGATTTGGAAAATAGATTTTTTTGCCGAGTCTGGAGCTGGTTTTGCTAAAATTTGAAGCCCTGCTCCTTCACCTACTTCATTAATTTTTGTTAATCCGCTTAAAATTGACGAAAAAGTATCGATATTTGCCTCATGGTAAGTCCTTATGGGTAAAATATAAGAGATTTTTTGCATTAGATAAGCCGCCGAAACAACGCTTCCAGAAGTAAAAATAGTGTAATCATCTACTGGTTCAACTTGGGCCTCTTTCCATATTCCTTCAATTTGCCGACTTACTGATTCAATTGATTTTTTCGGCACTGCGGCGTAAAAATGGATTTCTTCTCCGATATGGTGAACTGCGGCTTCTAATACGAATGGCGTTTTTAAGCCGGCTAAAATGCCGAAAAGCTGGCTGGAAAAATTTATTTCGTCTTTAAAATCTTTACTTTGTTCTTCGGTTTTTAACTTTTGCGGCAAACGAATCAAAAGAAGTCTTAAGTTAAGAGCTTGTTTTAGTCGCTGTCGTTTAATGTTTTTTGAAATTAAAAAGAATGTAGCGCCAATAATGGCAATAATAAGAATTATTACCGCGTAAAGTAACATATTTATATTAATTTTCTTTTTTCTAATTCGTCGCTTAGTTTTCCCGATAAAGCGTCGTGAAAAGTATCCACCACTTCGGCGTCGTAATTATGTTTCCTAACATCATCAATTGCCTTTAATCCCTCATGAAAAACCGAGTCAATAAGCTTTTCCACTTCCAGTTTTTTTTCCGGCGGAAGTTCAAGCGCGTAATCGGGTAAAAAAGTTTTTTCTGTTTCAACAATGTCTTTATTTTCAATTTTTAATCGTTCTGTATCCGGCTTAATAATCTGTCCGATAGTTTCTTTAATTATTTCTTTATTGGAAAAATCTTTATATTCCGGCAAATTTCTTTTTTCCATAACTTCTCTGCTTAGTCGCTGCATATCAGCCTCTAATTCTTGATGTTCAAAATTTTGAGTATTTTGCTCTGCCATGTTAAAATAAAATTATTATGGACAAATTGAAATTATTTGTCATTAGTCATTGGTTATTAGTTATTATAATTATTATAGCTTCTTTTTTGCGGCTATACAACATTACTCAACTGCCGCCCGGACTTTATCCCGATGAAGCGATGAACGGAAATAATGCTTTAGAAGCTATTTCAACCGGCAATTTTAAAGTATTTTATCCGGAAAATAATGGCCGGGAAGGATTGTTCATAAACATACAATCCTTATCAATTTTTATTTTCGGCAATGAGCCGTGGGCGTTAAGAAGCGTCAGCGCGATTTTCGGAATTTTAACGGTTTTAGGCGTTTATTTTATTACAAAAGAATTATTTTCTCAAAACCGAAAAATCGCGCTCTTGGCGGCTTTTTTAATAGCCACATCTTTTTGGCACATCAATTTTTCTCGCATCGGTTTTCGGGCAATTACTGCGCCTTTTTATTTAACCTGGGCTTGTTATTTTTTATTAAAATCAGTCAGATTGTTAAAAGAAAATTATTCTCATTGGAAAATTTACGCTTTTGCCGTTTTAGCCGGACTATTTTATGGATTAGGATTCCATTCATATATTGCTTACCGAGCAACTCCGTTTTTAATAATTACGGGCTTTGCATGTCGGCTTTTTTATTTTAAAGAATTAAGAAAACAGATTATTAAAATTTTTGTCGTATTTAGCGTGTTTTCAATATTGGCTTTTTTGCCGCTGGGAATGCATTTTTTAAATCATCCGGAAGATTTTTTCGGACGCACAACTCAAATATCAATTTTTAATTCCATTACTTTATTTAAAGATTTGGAAATGAATATTTTAAAAACAGCTGCTATGTTTAATTTTTCCGGCGACTGGAACTGGCGGCATAATTACGCCGGCAAGCCGCAATTATTTTGGCCAGTGGGAATTTTATTTATAATCGGAATCATTCTCGGAATATCGATTTTATTAAAAAAGAAAAATATTCATTCTAACGAGCAAAGCTCTAACCAATTTAAAAAGTTTTCGTTTTTGATGCTTTTTTTGTGGATTATAATCGCCGCTTTACCGGTGATAGTTTCCAACGAAGGACTGCCTCATGCCTTACGCGCCATCATTATGATTCCGCCGATATTTATTTTGGCTGGTGTCGGCGGCGTTTGGGCGTATGATAAATTTACGAAATACGAATATTTTACGAATATACGAATAAAAAAAATATTTATTGTTGCTTGTTGCCTATTTCTTTTTGCATTAGTATTGGAAGCTTATTATTCTTATTTTATCCAGTGGGGTAGAAATTCTAACGTGCAAGGCGCTTTTTCCGCTGATTACGTTCAAATGGGACGAGAATTAAATAATTTACCTAAAGAATTGCCAAAATACGTGATTGTTGAAGCTCAAGGAGTTAATGTGCGCGACATTCCAATGCCCAGCCAAACAATAATGTTTATTACCGACACTTTTACGCCGGAAAAGCAAAAAGAGAAAAATATTTATTACATTTTACCCAGCCAAATCAACCAAATTCCGGAAAATAGTCATAAAGTTATTTTGAAATAAAAAATCTATAATGTTTATTTGCCCACTTGCCGGCATATTCAACGCCTATTCTTTTGCTTTTTTTAATTTGAGATTTTTTAATTTTTACTCCCCTGTCCTCAAACCACAAGCCGGTTTTTCTATTTGCCGTTGAACCATTAAATTTTTTATCAATTTTTAGATATTTTGTTAATTTTGCCGGGCCGTTTATATCGCCTGCGGCTCTTATTAAAACAGCGGCTGGATAATTTTTTGAGCCGGTGACGATATTTAGCATCCAATGCATTCCATAAGTAAAATAAACATAAAATCTGCCCGCTAGCCCAAACATTATTTTATTGCGTTCGGTTTTTCCGCGACTGGCATGAGAAGCTTTATCTTTAAAACCGTCATAAGCTTCAACTTCGGTAATCATCAAAGAAATTTTTCTGTTGTGAAGTTTACGAACTAAAAATTTTCCCAATAAATTTTGAGCGACTTTCAAAGCCGATTGATTGAAAAATTTTTGAGGCAAAACTTTTCGCATAATTTATCCGTGCCGAATAATCATCACGTCGCCGTCTTGAACAATATAATCTTTTCCTTCTATTCGAAGCCAGCCTTTTTGTTTGGCCTGATTCCAAGAGCCAGCTTCCAGTAATTTTTCCCAATTTATCGTTTCCGCGCGGATGAATTTTTTTTCAAAATCACCATGAATTTCACCGGCTGCTTGAGGCGCTTTTGAGCCTTTTTTTATAGTCCAGGCTTTTGTTTCATCTTCTCCGGTTGTAAAAAAACTGATAAGCCCGAGAATTTTATAAGCCTTTTTTATTAATTCATTTATAGCGTTTTTACCGGCATCGGCCAGATTAATAATAATACATTCCGAACCAAAAGAATTTATTTTATTTATTAATTCCTCGCCCGCGTCATCTTCTAACCCGTTTAAAACATAAATCTGCGGTTTAATTGTTAAAAAACTGAAATGATTAAATTGCCTTGCTTGTTCCAATTGCTGAGCCGGCAATTGATTGATAAGCTGATTATTATTTAATTGTTCGCGGATTATTTTAAGAATTTCCGCTTCTTTGATGGCCTCTTTTTTGCCGCTTTTAGCTTCTTTTTCGGCATTTGAAAATAATTTTTCCGCGGTTTCCAAATCTTTTAAAATCAATTCCGTATTGATGATTTCCAAATCCCTTATCGGATTAACTT
>JBBTRV010000006.1:0-58392 GCA_038065035.1 Patescibacteria group bacterium
GTATTGCTTGTTAAGGATGCAGTATTGCTTGTTGCGGAGGCCGATGCAGGCGAAGAGGTTGGAGGAAGAATGACAAGAATCAGAATATTCAATACTAGAAACATTAGTAACTACATTTGTTATAAATTTTAAATTATAGCCGCCAAATCCAACATTATTTCCTTCATATACAATTTCCGAATGTACTAGATTATTAGCATCGTATACATCTTTTAAGTGATGCCCTCTTAAACAATTTTTTGAATCTTCGGAATCAAAAACATAAAAACTATTCTTTATATTTCTTGAATTGGAAATTGCATCGCCTGTACAATTATTCGCTTTAATAATATTAGCGTATTTATGCAAAGATTTTTTTGCAATTTCAACAAATTGATTTTTTAATTTTGAAAATAAGGCCTCGCTACCAATATCAAATTTCTTAATTTCTTGTTGATATATTTCTTTAGTATATTGCTTATTTTTTATAATATATTCTTTATTTCTTAAATTGCTGGACATAAAACAATTCGTACAATTAGCGGAATCAAATAAAAACTGAGAATCAATACAATTGCGCGATTCTATTAATTCTGTTGATTTATAACCTTTATCAACATCTATACATTCATAACAAAGCTCACTATTTGTAAGATGTAAACAGTCAATGCAATTTATTGATTTATCAACTGCTCTTGAATACATAATATCTTCCGAGTCCAATGCGGAAATGGAAAGATATATATTTTTAGAATTCCAACTATTATTTGCATAGTCAGAATTTTGATTATTTGTGCCATAAAAATTAATCCTAGGAATTTTCCTTTGTAATTCAAAAAATTGTTGAAAAAACGGCTTTGAAAAATTATAATCAACCCCGTAATTTATGGCGTCCCAACCATCAGAATACCAGCATTTCTGACAATAAGAAATAAATCCACTATCTGGTGCGCACATACTCACCACAGATAAACCGCATAAACCGCATTTATTTTTATACAATGCCCTTTCGTTTCTATTGGCAAATCTCCTTTGAAGACGGCAATCAAAACACCAAGTCGGCGGAGGAACTTTTATTTTGTCATAAAAAGTAAAATCTTCAGGTTCTATTTGAAAATTCTGATGGCAATTTTGGCAATTGTAAATTTTGGAATGCATATTTTTACTTGAATAATCTTTTTAATTTAAGATAAAAATTTTCTCTAATTTGTATTAAGTGGACTATAATTATTTTATTTTTGTTATCAAAAGTATAAGCCAAACGATAATCTTTGCCGCCAACTTTAAAATGAAAAGAATAGAGAAAATTCAACGAACCAGAGAGTTTTTCTCCTAGATAGGGATTAGATTTTAATTTTTGGACTGATTCCACTGAAGCAATTCTTACATTCTTCGGCAATTTTTTAGCTTCTTTCTTAGCAGACGGAGTAATTAAAATCCGATACATTAAATATTAATTGAAAAAAATCAGATAATTTTTTCAATTGGCTCAAATTTTTTACTATCAGCCTCTTTAAAGCTTTTTGCAAGAAGGTTAATTGTTTTTTTGTCTAAAAAAATTTCTAAGGTTTCTAAGTCGGCGGGAGACAATAATCGGCTTAATGTTTCTAATTTAATAACGGCGTTTCTCGCCTCTTCAAATGCTTTAATATTTGTTTTTGTTACCATGGCTGTATTCATATCATTTTAATTATAATTACAAAAATAAAAAAATCAAATAATTTCAGCCTGATAACACTTTTCGCAGTAGACTATCTCTGGACGTTCTGGCGAATAGGTAGTCTCAAATTCATTGGGACAATGGTCTTGGTTATGAAAATGATTAATAGTGTTTTGGTAGATGTTTGTATTGTTTGGGTTTTTGCCTTCTATTCCCTGGCATTGGCATTGCCTTTTCCATAGTTTAAGAGGATTGCGCTGTTTTAGTCGTTGATAGTGGCGGCAGTTGGGGCATAGCCTGGGAAGAGGAAGGTTCATTTTTCTGTAGAAATCCAGTTCTGGTTGGATGATTTTGAAAGCTTGAGTGCATTGTTCGTTGCATCCGCCTGCTGGCGGATGGCTATTATGCTGGCATTCTATTGTTTCGTTAGTTATTGAATCATTGACGTCTTTGATGTGGTCAGGGAGATCTTCTGATTTGAGGGTTATTTGAATGTTGCGTTCTTCTGAGTCTTTCCAGACGTAGCCTTTGTTTATGGCTTGTTCTTTGGTTAAGAGAAAAGATTCCTCCGCCATAGTTTCATTGTAGCAAAAAGATGATAATTCTAATGGGAAAAATTCTCCATACTTATAAATACTGCCTTGTTTATCTGTATAGGGCATATTATTCATATGCTGAATTATCATTGGCACTAGTTTTTCATATTCTTCTTTGGTGTATTGCTTGTTGAAGATGCAGTATTGCTTGTTGCGGAGGCCGAAACAACCAAATAAATCAGAAGAGTTTTTGCAGTCAAAAGAATATTGGACATTTCTTCCTTCAACGATATTTTTAGAAAATAAAATCTTATATCCAATCACTATACACGATTCATAGCAAAGCTGAGATTCTTCTCCGGTATCTATCATATCATAGCTATCCTTAGTAGCGGTTGCGATAATAATATTTTTGCAATTTTCAATTGTTGATTTTAAAGAATCTATTTCAAAACAATTATGGCAGTTTTTAGCATTAGTAATATTATTGCCGGTAGTATTGATTGCATTATAAATAACTGCATAGCGTCTGGGAAAATCCATTTTAAATTGTTGAAATTTTTGAAATATCTCTTGAACCGTTTTAAAACTGCCCAAAAAATATTCTTCTGTTTTTTTCTTGTATTCTTCTTTGGAATACGGCTTATTAAAAATATAATATTGCTTATTTCTCAAACCAACGCATCCGAAACAATTGCTGCAATTTTTGCAGTCATAAAGAAAAGATGAATCTATGCATTCCACTGCGTATTGAGAAAATTTTACATTATAGCAATGGCTGCAATTTATGCATTCATAGCAAAACTCTGAATCAATAAGAAAAAAATAATCAACGGCATCCTTGACGTTTCTGGTATAATGGCCGTACATGCAATTTTCTGCGTTAAAGCCAGTTGTATAATAACAATTTCTAGACCACGCCACTAAAGGACAATATAAACAATTTACCGACTCAATATTATGCAAATTAGATTTTGGAAAAACATCCGAAATTTCTTTTAATTGCTGAAAAAATGACTTTGAAAAATCGTATTCTCTGCCATATGTCATTGGATCCCATTTATCAGACCACCAGATTTTATAATCATACACAGGAAAAGAAGTTTCCGGCGGAAAAAGAGCGATAATATCATCCCCGCTCCAACTGTCTTTTCTTTTATAAAGCTTTCTTTCATTAATAAATATCATCTTTCTTATAAATCTGCACCCTGGGCACCAAGTCGGTGCCGGAACTTTTGTTTTAGCGTAAAATTCAAAGTCTTCAGGTTTTATCTTAAAATTTTGTTTACAATTTTGACAAACGATTATTTCAATATTATTCATAATTTCCCTAAATCACCATTTCTTATATTTATTTTATGGTAATCAATATTGCTCCCGCGGCCATCAGAATCGCTCCCAGTCCGGTTTTCCAGCCGAATGTTTCTCCCAAAAATAAAGCGGCTAAAATAATAACGAAAACAATACTCAGTCTGTCAATCGCCGCCACCCTTGAAGCCAAACCATATTTCAAAGCGAAAAAATAAAAAAGCCATGACAAAGCGCCGGCAACGCCGGACAAAACAATTAAAAGCCAGTCCCGGGAGCTGAAAGAATTAATTGAAAATCCCTGAAATTTTTTCAGAAAAAAACTTACCAAAACCAAGAACCCAGACATAATAAGCGCCCGCACCGTTGTCGCCAAGGTGGAATCAACATCTTTCAATCCCAGCTTGGCAAAAATCGCCACCAGAGCCGCCGTAATTGCCGATAAAAAAGCGTAAATCAACCACATAAACTTTATAAAATCATTGTTAATTTCTGCCTCTATTATATAATCAATACTATCAAATAAAAAATAATTATCAATTTTATGGAAATTTTGCTTTTAATAGACGCCCATGCTTTAATCCATCGATGCTTTCACGCGCTACCGCCTTTCAAAAACAAAGAAGGTAAGCCGACCGGCGCGCTTTATGGTTTGTCCAGCATTTTAATAAAAATCCTCCATCCGGATAAAAAAAACGGCGCCGACGGCATCAACGGCCAAATTCCGGAATATATTGTTGCATTTTTTGACCGGCCGGAACCGACTTTTAGAAAACAAATTTACGACGGTTATAAAGCGCAAAGGCCGAAAGCC
This sequence comes from Patescibacteria group bacterium, assembly GCA_038065035.1. Lineage (GTDB taxonomy): Bacteria > Patescibacteriota > Minisyncoccia > UBA6257 > UBA9933 > JBBTRV01. Next base: position 4,298 of record JBBTRV010000006.1, read on the forward strand.
CCCGACGAACTGGTTTCTCAAATAATCGCCAGCCACCAGCTGTTTGAAGCTTTTAATATAAAAACTTTTGAAATTCCTGGGTTTGAAGGCGATGACTTAATCGGCACAGCTGTAGAAAAATTCAAAAACTATCCTGAATTGAAAATCATAATCTTAACCGGCGACTTAGATGCCCTGCAATTAATAGAAAACGAAAGAATAATGGTTGAAACAATAAAAAAAGGCATCAGCGAAACAATAATTTATAACGAAGAAGAAGTAAAAAACCGCTTCGGAATTTTGCCAAGCCAAATTGCCGATTACAAAGGATTAGTTGGTGATGTTTCAGACAACATCAAAGGCGTGCCGGGAATCGGACCGAAAACAGCGGCCGTTATTTTACAAAAATATAAAACTATTGAAAACTTTTTTCAAAAAGGCCGAGAAGAAAAAAATTACGAGAAAATCATTGAATTTAAAGACCAATCAACAACTTCAAAATATTTGGCAGAGATAAGGAAAGACGCTCCATTAGACATAAATATTCAAGATTTAAAATACGAAGGATTGCCGAAAGAAAAATTAATCAAACACTTTGAAACCTTAGGTTTTCAAAGCTTGATAAAAAGATTATGATGCCGGCATTATAATAATATGCCTTTCTCCGCCCTCGCCAGCGCTTTCAGTTTTAATATCTGGGCGAGATGATAATTCCACGTGCACCAGCCGGCGCTCATAAGCATTCATCGGCGGTAACGCCACTTTTGTTTTTTCCGCCATGGCCTTTCTGGCCGCTGCCCGGCCAAGTTCCACAATTAAATCTTCCCGTTTTTTGCGGTAATTATTGACATCGACAACCACGGCTTCGACATTATTTTTTTTAGCAATTAATTTTATAACATGATCAAGATTGCTGACTATTGATTGCAGCATGTTTTCAGAAATTGAATCATCGTTTATAAAAATGGAAAATCGGGAATTGCCTTCGTCGTAATTTACGGAAAAATCAGCGAAACTAAACAACTCAATCAATTTTTTAATTTTTTCCTGTAATTGGCTCATATTTTGTGATGCAGCTTTTTATCTATTTCAATTAATTTTTCATCGCTCACTTGCAACCGCTTATTAATGACTACTTGTTGAATAACCGAAAAAACCGAAGTTGTCAACCAATAAAGCCCAAGAGCAGAAGGCAGATAAGACAAAAACAAAACCGTCATTATCGGACCCATATAAACCATCTGCTTGCCCATCATTTCCATCGGCGTTAAATCTTTTTTAGGCGCAGTGTTTTTCGGCAAAGACAATCTGCCCTGAAAATACTGCGCGACTGCCGCCAAAGCGACAATAAAAAAATTTCTACTACTTAAATCAACTAATCCCAAAAAAATATGATTAACGGCTTCTGGCGCGACAACAAAAGAATATAAAAATTTCAAAGATTCTTCACTAATGCCTTTCCAAAAAACCTGATAAAGGCCGATAATCACCGGCAATTGGATTAATAACAAAAGAAACGGAGAAAGCGGGTTCACTTTATGCTCGCGGTAAAGACTAAGCATCGCCGCCAGTTTTTTCTGCTGGTCATCTTTATGCTGAGCCTCAATTTCCTTCATCTTCGGCGCCAGGCACTGAATAATCGCCTGATCTTTAGCGCCTTTATAAAAAATCGGCAATAATACTACCCTGATTAAAACCGTTAATATAATTATAGCAACGCCTAAATCCGCGCCCGGCAGATACTCATACAAAAGAACCAGGGCGTTAAAAATCGGACGGTAAAAAATTTCATTAAATAAAGCAACCATAATAAAATAATTAGTAATTAGTAATTAGTAATTTGGCAAGTTCTTTTTCTATTTCTTTTTCTTTTAATTCAGCGGTTTTTGGCGAAACGATTACTAAAACATCTTTACCTTTAATTTCGTGCAATTTTCCCAATCTGATAAAATTAAAAATTGTTCTTTTGATTTTATTGCGCTGAACAGCTGATTTGCTCACCTTCTTGCTGATTACAACCCCAAACCGGCTAAATGATAAATTATTATCAGATATCTTAATAATAAAAAAATCGCTTTTGCGAGTTGTTATTTTTTTTCTTTGCTTCAGCCAATTTTGAATTGGAAGCCGAAATTTTTTAGCTAACATTAACTCAAAATAACTAATTAAACAGTTATTTTCTTTCTTCCTTTTCTCCTTCTTCTTTGCAAAACGTTTCTGCCTCCCGGCGTCCGGCTGCGCTTTAAAAATCCGTGACTTCTTTTCCTTTTTCTCTTTTTCGGCTGGTATGTTAACGACACAATAAAAGCATAGCAAATTTATAGAGAAAAACAAGGATGTTGCGCTTATCCACAGCCTTAGTATTGACTAAAATTATAAAGTATTGTATATTAAGATTAGATATTTAAAATAAATTAAAATGAAAGGGGTGAACGAAATGAATAAGAAATTACAGATAGTAAGTGGAAAAAAAATAATCATCATATTTATTGTATATGTAATTATTATGATTATTACAGCTCTTATTGTTATCAGTTGTGCTCCAGGAGATAGAATAATCTTTCGGCCGGATGTGTATATTAATTATACGCCACATCCTTACTACAGCTATAATCAGCGCTATGACTACGGCACCTACTACCTCTATTTTCCAATTGTAGTGCAAAATACTAGCACTACTAACTTTGTAGAGATAGCGTTGAACGGCAAGCAAATTTTGCCACAACGCATTCCACCCGGGAAAACAGAAAACGTAAACGTTCGGGTTGAAATCGGAGAAAGACGCGATGTTATTCTAACCGCGAGTTGTTACACTGCTTCTGAAAAATTAACAGGCACCGCGTATCGCGAACTATATATTTATATAGGGTCGTATGAGCGACCCGCTGACATTTGGCCAGTTTACTGTCCCAACCCCTAATCATTTTTCGCCGGTTGTGCAATCCACACTGGCGAAATCACCCGCGGCAATTGCCACAAACAATTGTCCGCGGGTTTTTTATTGCTTTTTACTTTTTTATTTTTTATATTTTATTTAATGATTATTCTCGGCCTTGACCCGGGCAGCGTTGCCATCGGCTACGGCTTGCTCAAAAAAGAAAAAAAGGAATTAAAACTTTTAAAAAGCGGCTTATTTAAAATTTCAAGCAAAGACAAAAGCGAACGGCTTTTAGAAATTGAAAAATCTTTCTTGCAACTAATAAAAAACAATAAAATTGACATCATTGCCATAGAAAAATTATTTTTTATGAAAAACATGAAGACTGCGCTCGAAGTCGCCCAGTCTCGCGGGGTCTTGACATTGGTCGCCGCAAAACACAAAATATCCCTATTGGAATTTTCGCCGTCGGAAGTTAAAAGCGCTGTCACCGGCTACGGCTTGGCGGATAAGAAAGCCGTGGCAAAAATGGTTGCTAAATTTTTGAAGATTGATACAATAAAAAAATCAGACGATGAAACAGACGCGATAGCGATAGCATTGACAGCGGCAAACAATTCGATAAATATTAAGATTTAAAAATAGTTGGATTTAATAAAAGGTCGCTTATTATTTTCTTTTAAAAATGATTATTGCTGATTTAAAAAAATCGTCATTATTAAATTACAGCGATGAAGGCGGTGAAGCAGATATTGACACATCCTGCGAAGATTGCGGAGCCGAACTTGACAATCAACAGCTATGCCCGAATTGCGATTCAGAAATTGACGCTGCAGAAGAATTAGGAACAGAAGACGATCCTGATAAAAAAGACGAAGAATAAGTTGTTATAAAAATAAACATCCCCAGCTCCGAAAAGGGGTGTTTTTTTTCAACTATTGAATTATAATAAAAACATTAAGAATCTAAAATGGCTAGGAAACATAAATTCATCTGGTTGAAAATAATCGGCGCTTTGATTTTAATTTTTTTCAGCGCCTCGCTTTTTGTTTTAGCGAAAGTCGCCAAAATAGCCAAGGAATTGCCCGACCCGAAACAATTTGTAGCCAGTCACCAAGTAAGCCAATCAAGTAAAATATACGACAGAACCGGCGAAATTTTGCTATATGAAATTTATTCAGAAGAAAAAAGAACTATTATTCCTTTTAAAAAAATACCTGATTATGTGAAAAAAGCGACCATTGCTATTGAAGATAAAAATTTTTATGAACATCCCGCGCTTGATTGGCGTGCCCTAATAAGAGCTTTTTTAACCAACGTTATTGAAGGAAGAGTGGTGCAGGGCGGCTCAACCATCACCCAACAATTGGCTAAAAATGCCTTTTTAAACTCGGAAAAAACATATGAAAGAAAAATCAAAGAGTTAATCTTGTCTTATTGGATAGAAAAAAAATATTCTAAAGACGAAATTCTTGAGCTTTACCTTAATCAAATTCCTTACGGCAATAATACTTACGGCATTGAGGCCGCCTCAAAAACTTATTTCGGAAAATCTGCCGAAGAATTATCACTGGCTGAATCAGCCCTACTAGCCTCCATCCCTAAAGCGCCGACTTATTATTCGCCATACAGCTCTCATAAAGACGAATTAATCCAAAGAAAAGATTACACATTAGAACAAATGTTGTCGCTTAGCTTTATTGATAATGAAGAATTTAAAAGAACAAAAGATTATCAATATAAATTCCAACCTCAAAATATCGGCTCAATCAAAGCTCCTCATTTCGTAATGATGGTTAAGGATTATCTGATTGAAAAATACGGCGAAAATTTTTTGGAAAACGGAGGGTTAAAAATTATTACCACCCTTAATTGGGACCTCCAACAAACCGCTGAATTAGTTGTTAAGGAAGGAGCGGAACGCAATGAAAATCTCTATAAAGGAAAAAATGCTGCTTTAGTAGCTCAAGACCCGAAAACCGGCCAAATCTTGACGCTTGTCGGCTCAAGAGATTATTTTGACGTAAAAAACGACGGCAATTTCAACGTTGCCAGCCAGGGATTAAGACAACCAGGTTCATCTTTTAAACCCTTCGCTTATTTAACAGCTTTTAAAAAAGGATATTCGCTTAAGACAATTGTTTTCGATTTGCCAACTGAATTTACGGCCAACAATCCAAATTGTCCGTTGGTGGTTAATTTTTCTAACAAATCAAAAGAATGTTATCATCCTGAAAATTTTGACCGCCAATTCAGGGGGCCGGTAAATTTAAAAAATGCCCTAGCCCAATCTTTAAATATTCCATCCGTTAAGGTTCTTTATTTAGCTGGAATTGAAGACACGATAAAAACGGCCAAAGATATGGGAATAACAACATTAAACGACATTTCACGCTATGGCTTATCTCTTGTTTTGGGAGGTGGTGAAGTAAAATTAATCGATTTAGTCAACGCTTATGCTGTTTTTTCCCAAGAAGGAATAAGACATAACCAAAAAATTGTTTTAAAAATAGAAGATTTTTCCGGTAAAACAATAGAGGACGCCTCCGACCAAGCCGTTAAGATAGTTGATTCCCAATATATAAGATTAATTACCGATATTCTTTCAGATGACGAAGCAAGAAAGCCGCTTTATCAAAATAGTTTTAACTTAACAACTTTTGAAGACCGACAAGTTGCCTTGAAAACCGGAACAAGTAATGACTACATAGACGCATGGACTATTGGTTATACCCCCTATTTAGTTGTCGGTGTTTGGGCTGGAAATAATAACAATACACCAATGCAAAAACAAGCCGGTAGTATTTTAGCCGCCTTGCCGATTTGGAATTCTTTTATGAGTAAAACTTTAAATAATTTTCCAGTTGAGTTTTTTAATGACGCGGAAAAAGAAAATGAAGATATTAATAAAACAATGTTAAATGGAAATTATATAAACAATAATAGTATTCATAATATACTCTATTATATTGATAAAAATAATCCATTAGGTGAAACTCCATTAAATCCAGAAAATGATTTTCAATTTAAGAATTGGGAAACTCCGGTTCAAAACTGGATAAAATTAAACTCATTACAACAATTATCTCAATCAACAACCACCATAATTAGCCAACCAACTAATTAATATCAACTTTTTATTGGCATTAAAATATAAAAATAAGAAGTGTCTTCTGGTGATTTTATAATTGCCGGCTTATTTGAATTACTAAAACCAAAGAAAATATTTTCAGAAGTTATATTTTTAATTCCATCTAATAAAAAGCGCCAATTAAAAATAACTTCTATTGGCTCTCCTTTTATTTTTGCGGAGATTAAATACTTATTCACCCCAAAAACATTATTACAAGAAGATATTTCTATGTTTTTAAGATTTTCTTTTATGGTTATTTTTATTTCATTAAGCCGGTCTGTGAAGATTCCAACAAGTTTAACGGCGTTGATTAATTCATCTTTATTTAAAACAACTTCTGTTTCGTGTGTTTTTGGAATAATTTGCTGATATTCCGGAAATTCACCATTAATTAATCTTGATATTATTTCTGTATTTTCGTTTTTAAAAACAATTTGGGTTTGGTCAAAAAATATATTGATTTTTCCACTTTCATTTAATTGTGTTTCTTTAATAACCTCATTAATTGTTTTTAATGGAATAATAATCTTAAAAGCGTTATCAATATTTGATTTAAAATAATTATTCAAAATAGTCTCTTCAGAAAGCCTGAATGTATCAGTTGAAACAAATTTTATTACTGAATTTTGATAATCAAATAAAACCCCACTAAGTTCAGGTTTACTATCTTTAGTTGTTGAACTAATAATATTAATAAAAATATCTTTTAATATTGAGTTTTGTATTTCAATATAATAATTATTGTTTTTTATTTTTGGAATAATTGGAAAATCTTCTTTTTTAATTCCATTTATTTCAGCTTCATAATTATCAGTTTTTAATAATATTTTATTATTATTTATTTCAATATTAATCCTTTCATTTTGTAAATTATTAATAATTGAATTAAAAATTCCAAAAGGAATAGTTATTCCTCCGTTTTCTATTATTTTTCCAGAAATAAAACTAATTACCGCTAATTCAAGATTTGTCGCTGAAAGTTTTATTCTATTATCAAATGATTCAATTAAAAAATTTTTTAAAATTGGTAAATCGGTATCATCTTTTGTTATTTGCTCAATAACTCTAAGCCCATCTTTTAAATTTTTTTTTAAAACAACTAATTTCATAATATTAATATATATTATTTGTTATTGTAGTAGTGGTTGTGAATATGTTTATTATTTAAAAATAAACAATAAACATATGTATTTATTTTTAAATAACCTGTGGAAATATAGTTAATTATTATAGGATATTTTTTTTAAGCATTTTCATTGATTATTTCTTTTATTAATATTATTTTTTGGTTTAAGTTATTATTTTTATTAATTTCATTAGCTATTTTTTCATATGAATGGATTGCTGTTGTGTGATCTCTTTTTCCTATTTTATCCCCAATATCCGGGTAAGACATCCCCAATATTTCCCTAAGTAAAAATATTGTTATTTGTCTTGGTTCAATTAATCTTTTTCTTCTTGAATGGCTTATAATATCATCTGGTATCATTTCAAAAAAATCAGCCACTGTTTTTATTAATTGACCAGGGGTTATTTTTTTATCAACCTGGTTTATTGTGTTGCTTATTATTTCTTCAATTATTTTCGGCTGAAGATTAATATTCTTCGTTTCTTTATAAAAAACAATTTTATTTAAAATTCCTTCAATTTCTCTAATATTTCTTTGCACTTTTAAAGCTATAACTTGGCAGATATTATCTGGTAAATCAGCGCGCATTTGAACCAACTTCGTTTTTATAATAGCTAAGCGAGTTTCAAAATCTGGATAAGTAATATCTGCCGCCATTCCCCCCTCAAAGCGCGAGCGTAATCTTTCATGAAGTGTTGGAATAGCCGCCGGTGGCCTGTCGGAAGATATTATTATTTGTTTACTATTTTCATGTAGGGCATTAAATGTATGGAAAAATTCCATTTCACTTGCCTCTTTTCCCCCAATAAATTGAATATCGTCAATAATTAAAACATCTATATTGCGATATTTGTTTTTCATATCTTCCATTCTTTTGTTTCGGATTCCGGCAACTACTTCATGAACGAATTTTTCACAATGAACATATTTTACCTTAATTTTATCTTTATAATTATTTTTTATTTCATTGCCAATTGCTTGGATAAGGTGTGTTTTTCCAAGCCCCGTTCCGCCATAAATAAAAAATGGATTATATTTAACGCCAACATTTTTTATTACAGCAAGACTAGCGGCGTAAGCCAATTCATTTGAAGAGCCGACGATAAAAGAATTAAGGGTGTAGCGCGGATGAAGTCCGGTTTCTTGGTCTATTTTAAATTCTGGAAATGTTAATTGCCTTTCCGCGGGTTGAGATTGTTGAGAAATATTATTTTGGTTTGCGGCTATTATTTTTGGGCCAACAACTATGTATTCAATTTTTTTTATTGAATTATCGTTATTTTTAAGAATTTCAAAAATAATTTTATGATATTTATTTTCCACCCATTCTTTGGCAAAATTGTTCGATAAACCGATTATTACTTCACCGGTATCTTTTTTCTCGCAAAGTTGGCTGTTTTTTAACCAGGTAAGAAAATTTGGGCGGGAAATTTGCAGTTCTATTTCCGATAAAACTGTTTGCCAAAGCTGGTTGGTGTTCATGGGTTAATAAAAAAATAAAATTTAGAAAACAAAAAAATAAAAATATTATACTTACTAAAATTTAAAATTATTTTATGTTTTATTTTCCACTTTTTAATTCTAATTATAATCGTATTTTAATTTTAATTTTAGTCAAATAGGGAAATGTTCTAAATATGTGGATTAGTTGTGGAAAAATATTTTTATCCACTAGAATCCATTAAAATTCATTGCATAAAAAACTTTTTAATAATATAATTCTAATGATTATTCCACAATCTAAACAAAAAAACAAATAAGCTTATAAAAATTAATGAAAATCATTGATATTAAGGGAAAATTGGAAAAAATAAAGAGGGAAGCAGAAGAAAGAGACGCCCAAAGAAGGGCTAAAAAGAATAATTTCTCTTATCTTAACCTTATTACCGCGCCAATTAATGTTGAGGCCATTGGTTTAATACCGGAAAAAGAAGCTAGGGCGCTTAAAACGGCCGCGATAGAAGTAAAAAATAAAGAATTAGGCGTTGCTGTTCACGACCCTACATTGCCGGAATTTAAAAGATTAACAGAAAATTTGAAAGAAAAAGGTTATAAGGTTATGATTTTCGTCGTTTCTTTGAGTAGTCTTGAACATGCTTATAATTTTTATAATTTTGTTTCTTTGGAAAAAAATAAAATTACTGGTTCGGTCGGCGTTGCCGGAGATACTAATCAAAAAATAGGCGAATTTAATTCAATTAAAAAAGTTGAAATCGTTTTAGAAACATTAAAACAAGCGCCAGCGGATGTTGCCGGTTTTTTGGAAATGATTTTGATTGGCGCCAGCCAAAACAGGGCTTCAGATATTCATTTTGAAGCAATGAAAGATTTTATAAAGTTGAGATTTAGAATTGACGGAGTTCTACACGATGTTTATAACAGAATCAATAAAAATTTCTATTCTTATTTGATTTCCAGAATAAAGCTTCTTTCGGGCTTAAAAATAAACATCCGTGATGAAGTTCAAGATGGGCGGTTTACTGTTAATTTTCAGCAAAAAAACATTGAAATCAGGGTGGCTATTACTCCGTCTGAGTTTGGCGAAGTGATTGTGATGAGAATTCTTGACCCGGAAGCTATTAATCTTTCTCTTTTAGGCCTTGGCATAAGGGAAGACGATTTAGAAATCATAAAAAATGAGCTTAAAAGGCCGAACGGCCTGATTTTAAATACTGGACCAACCGGTTCTGGAAAAACAACCACCCTTTATACTTTTTTAAAATATAAAAAAACTCCTGATATTAAAATAATAACCATTGAAGATCCGATTGAATATCATTTAGAAGGAATTGAGCAGACGCAGGTTGATGAGGATGCTGGTTATACGTTCACAAACGGCTTGCGATCTTTGATGAGGCAGGATCCGGATATGATTTTAGTAGGCGAAATCAGGGATAAAGAAACCGCGGAAATAGGCATCCAGGCAGCTCTAACCGGTCATTTAGTGCTTTCTACGGTTCATGCTAATTCAGCTGCCGGCGCCATTCCCCGGCTTCTTGATTTAGGGGCAAAGCCATCAAGCATAGGACCGGCGTTAAATCTTGTAATAGCGCAGAGGTTGGTTCGCCGCCTTTGCAAGGATTGCAGAAAAAAAGTAGAAACAACCCAAGAAATAAAAGAAAAAATAGAAATCTTTATCAATAATCTTTCAAAAAGGGTTAATAAAATAAATTATAAAGAAATAGAAATTTTCGAGCCGCTGGCCGGCGGGTGCGAAAAGTGCAATAATTCCGGATATAAGGGCAGGGTCGGAATTTATGAATTGCTTTTAAACGACCCAGAATACGAAAAATTTTTAATCGATCAAACCCACACAAATCTTTCCTCCCACAAAGAGCTTGAAGAATTGATTCTTGGTTCGGCTTCTGAGGGCCAGATAAAAAAATTCGCCTCAGAACAAGGGGTGACAACAATGCAACAAGACGGAATTTTAAAAGTGATTCGCGGAATTACCACCTTTGAAGAGGTGGAAGCGGTTACCGGTACGATATCGTGGAAATAAACAACAAACTATTTAGCTCTGTGGGCGATAAATATTCCTCTTAGCGCAAGAGATTAAGGAAGATTTCGAGGATAGGCCCAGTCGGAACCAAGCCGTCCAAATATCTAAAAACAATCCCGGTCTATAGCCCACAGGGCTAAATAGTCTGAAAATTAATGGTTTTTATCTGATTCAAGCCATTTTTGGCCGGAAACAATAAAAATAATATAAAAATAAAAAAAGTCAATATCAGTGTTTTCTTATAATAAAATAGCATAATATGAAAAAAAAGTCAATACAACAAGAAGATAAATTTCTTGATTCCCTATTAAGGCCGGAAAGCTGGGATAATTATATTGGCCAGGAAAAAATAAAAAAAAGCCTTAAAATTATTTTAGGCGCGGCGAGAAAAAGAAAAGAACCAAGCGATCATTTGTTGTTTTATGGTCAGCCCGGGCTCGGTAAAACAACCTTGGCGGCATTGGTTGCGAAAGAAATGAGAGTTGATTTAAAAACAATCTCCGGCCCAACCTTGACCAAGTCCGGCGACCTGGCCGCTATTTTAACAAACTTAGAAAAAAACGAAATTCTTTTTATCGACGAAGCGCATCGGATAAGCCGGCCGATTGAAGAATTGTTTTATTCGGCGATTGATTGCGGAAAAATCAATTTAACCGTTGGTAAAGGGCCTTCGGCTAGGATAATTTCCTTAGATTTGCCGCCTTTTACTTTAATCGCCGCCACAACCAGGGTTAATTTAATTTCCAGCCCACTAAGGAGCCGTTTTGGCGCAATTTTTAGATTTGATTATTATGAACCGGAAGATATTGAAGAAATAATAAAACGCTCAGCCGCTCTTTTAGAAGTTAATATTTCTAAAGAAGCGATATTGATAATCGCTAAAGCTTCGCGTTGTGTGCCGCGGCTGGCAAACCGGCTTTTAAAAAGAGCTAGGGATGTGGCTCAAATGAGTTCTCCGCTTACGCGTAAGGGGGAGGTGGATAATTTAATCTTTATCGATGGAAATATTGTCAAAGAAACATTTGGCATGCTGGAAATTGACGAGTTAGGGCTTGAAACGTACGACAGGCGGCTGTTGGAGATAATTATAAAAAAATTCAATAACCGGCCGGTTGGCATTAACACTCTCGTCGCCTCTCTAGGGGAGGAAAAAGAGGCAATTGAAGAAATCTACGAGCCGTATTTGCTTAAAATCGGCTTTTTGCAGAGAACGCCAAGGGGAAGAATCGCCACTCCTGAAGCGCGCGAATGGCTTGGATAAATATTGAAAAATAGTAAACACAAAGTTGTTTCGGAAACCTAAGCGGAAGCGCAGCCCCGCTTTGCGGGGCATGAGCGGGTTAGAGAAACAATTTTGTGTTTACTGTTTGGTAAATTATGGACACAATAGATTTTAAAACCAATTCTTCAAAACAAACAAGATTAATTGCCAAATCATTGGCGCAAGAAATTTTACAAAAAAAAATTAAAATAAAATCCGCCCTAGTTTTGACCTTAAGTGGAAACTTGGGCGGCGGTAAAACAACTTTTGTTCAAGGGTTTATGAAGGGCGCGGGCGTAAAAAAGAAAATCACCAGCCCAACATTTGTATTAATTAAGTCCTATGAGACCAATAAGACTTATTGGTCTCATAGGAGTATTTATCATATTGATTGTTATCGTTTTCGCAAAGCGAAAGAGCTGTTGGATTTAGGATTAAAAGAGATTTTTAAAAATCCGAAAAATATCGTTTTAATCGAATGGCCGGAAAAAATAAAAAAACATTTGCCTAAAAATCATATTCTGATAAAATTTAGGCATAGCAAGAAAGAGAATGAGAGAATAATAAGTATCAAATATCAAGCATCAAGTATCAAGAGACAATAAAAAACTATGTAATTTATACTTGACACGTGATACCTGACACCTTACTCTAATTTGAAATTAACATTCTGCGGAGGAGTTCAGTCAGTAACTGGCGCTAATTATCTTTTGGAGGTGGGGGAAAATTTAAAAATTTTAGTTGACTGCGGCATGTTCCAAGGCACTCATTTTTGCGACAAACGCAATTTTGAGCCGTTTCCTTATAATCCAAAAGAAATTGATGCTATTTTGATTACTCATAGCCATATAGACCATATCGGCCGGCTGCCTTTGATTTTTAAGGCTGGTTTTCGAGGGAAAATTTTTTCAACTTCAGCGACAAAAGATTCCAGCGAATATCTTTTAATTGACTCCGAGCATATTCTTAACAAAGAGGCCGAAGAAAGAAAGCAGCCGCCGCTTTACACAATTGAAGACGTTAATAGTATGATGGAATTATGGCAGACTGTAAAATATCGCCAAAAGTTTAAAATCGGCCCACCATCAGATGAATTTGAGATTGAATTTTTTGACGCTGGTCATATTTTGGGATCGAGCTTTATTTTAATTTCCGATAAAACAGGCAAAAAAATAGTTTTTTCCGGAGACTTGGGCAATATTAGCACGCCGATAGTGAAAGATACGGAAATTATTCCGGCGGCTGATTACGCGGTGATTGAATCAACTTATGGCGATCGCCTTCACGAAGATACCGGCAAAAGAAAAGATATTTTGGAAGATATTATTGAAGAAACAATCAGCGCTAAAGGAGTGCTTTTAATCCCCGCTTTTGCAATGGAAAGAACGCAGGAGCTTTTATACGAGTTGAATGAATTGACGGAAAATAAAAGAATTCCCCGAGTGCCGATTTTTATTGACAGCCCATTGGCAATCCGGCTGACGTCGGTTTACAAAAAATATTCTCAAAGCCCGGATTATTTTGACAAAGAATCTATTGATTTAATGAAAAAAGGAGATTTTATTTTTGAGTTTCCCGGCCTTAAATTCGCACTAAACACCGAACAATCAAAGGAAATAAATAACATTCCGGTGCCGAAAATCATCATTGCTGGTTCGGGCATGTCGCAGGGCGGAAGAATTTTGCATCATGAATTAAGATATTTATCCGACCCTAAAAACACGATTTTGTTTGTTGGCTACCAGGGAGCGGGGTCTCTTGGCCGGCAGATTTTAGATGGCGCCAAAAGCGTTAAGATTATGGGGACTGATGTCGCGGTTAATTGCCGTGTGGCAAGCATTAGCGGTTATTCAGCGCATGCCGACAGCTTGGGTTTGATTAATTGGATAAAACCGGCGCATCAGACTTTAAAAAAAGTGTTTGTTGTCCAGGGCGAAGAAAAAGCTTCTTTAGCTTTGGTTGAAAAATTAGAAGATGAGCTGGCGGTGGAAGCAATAATGCCTTCAATGGGAGATTCAATTATGTTATAGTAAGTATATGGATAATAATATTTGCCACACTACTTATAAGTATAAAATTTGTGTTTCCGGAGCGGCGGAAACCGGCCATTGCGGGCCGGACGCTTTTGAAACAGCGGAAGAATTGGGGAAAGAAATTATCAGACATGACGCAGTTCTGATAACCGGCGCCACAACCGGTTTTCCTTATTGGTCGGCCAAAGGCGCCAAAAGTGAAGGCGGTATTGTTTTGGGTGTTTCGCCGGCGGTAACGGAAAAAGAACATATCAATGTTTTTAAATTGCCGATTGATTATCATGATTTGATAATTTATACCGGCTTTAATTATTCCGGCCGCAATTTGTTTTTAGTTAGAGCAGTTGATGCCGTTATTTTCGGTTGCGGCCGGATGGGAACCTTAAACGAATTTACCATTACCTTTGAAGATAAAAAACCGATTGGCATTTTACAAGGCGCTTGGGAGACGGATGAAATTTTCAAAACTTTAATTGAAAAATCCAACCGTGCCAAAGAAATGGAGGGAAAAATTGTTTTTGATTCAGACCCGAAAAAACTTTTGGACAAACTTGTGGAACTAATAAAAAAAGAAAAAAGCGATAATTAGTTTTTATGTATAAAAAACTTATTTTACCGGCGAGCATAATGGCTGAAACGATTATCGGCGCCGGAATGTTTGCCCTACCCCATGTTTTTACTCTAAGCGGGATTGGTTTGGGATTGGTTTATTTGCTTTTTTTAGGAGGAGTTTTGACTTTGATTCATTTAATGTACGCTGATATTATTTTGCGCACTCCGGAAAACCACCGCTTGATGGGCTACGCGCGATTTTATTTCGGCAAAAGCGGATTTTGGAGCAGTTTGATTATTACTGTGCTCGGCGGCTTGTTTATTCTGACGGCTTATCTGATTTTATCAATCAGCTTTATTGATGTTTTAGCTCCATATCTTCCTGATATTTATAAAATGCTGATTTTTTGGGCGCTGGCGTCCTTGCCGGTGTTTTTGGGAATTAATAAACTGGCCAAATCAGAACTCTTTGTTCTTCTTGGCACGATTTCTATTGTTTTAATACTTTTCGGCTTTAGTTTCAGCGGTCTTCCTAAATTAGTAAACATTTATCCGTTTTTTAACGCTGATTATTTATTTTTTCCATTCGGAATAATACTTTTTTCAATGTTTGGTCGTTCGGCAATTCCGGCGGTTTTGGGATATTTCAGGAATAATAATGAATCGCCGGCAAGCGCCAAATGGCCGATTATTTTAGGGACAGTTGCCCCTATTATTATTTATGTTTTATTTGTTTTCGCTATTTTGGGATTGTCTGATATTGTAAGCGAAGACGCGGTTTTAGGGTTGGTCGGCCAATTGCCGTTTTTTGTTTTGGCGATGCTGGCGTTGTTGGCTATAATAGAGTTATGGAGCACTTATGTTGTAATTGCCCGGGACGTTAAAAAAAGCTTGGAGCATGATTTGAATTTCGCGCCGATTATTTCCGGGACAATAATTGTCGGCTTGCCTTTAATTTTGTATTTTTTGGGATTTCAGAATTTTATAAAGTTGGTTAATTATGTCGGCAGTATTTTTATCAGTTTGGAGGGGATTTTGATAATTTTAATCTGGCAAAAAATTTCTAAAGTTGAGGTTGAACATAAAATTTTCAACAGAATTAATCCGTTATTAATTTATTTACTATTGCTTGTTTTTGCCGGCGGGATATTGTATAAATTGGTATATTAAGTTTTAATTACGATATTGGAAAATAAACAGCAAATGAAAAATTTTTCTTCAATCCGCTTACGTCCCGCTTTACGGGGCTGCGCTTCCGTTTAGGTTTCAGAAAAAATTTCATTTGCTGTTTATGGCATATAATTTAATTTCATAATTAAAAGAAGTTTTGTATGTTAAAAAGAAAACAATACGACAATAGAATAATGCATCCCCATACAGAAGAGCATGAAATTCCAAAGGGCTATAAGGGTTTGGTTTTGTGCAAAAACTGCAACGCCGCTTGTTTTAAAAAATCGTGGCATCATAATCTGCGCAATTACAAAGACGAGCGCCGCGACCAGCAAATAAAATTTGTTATTTGTCCGGCTTGCAAGATGAT
Organism: Patescibacteria group bacterium; assembly: GCA_038065035.1. Taxonomy (GTDB): domain Bacteria; phylum Patescibacteriota; class Minisyncoccia; order UBA6257; family UBA9933; genus JBBTRV01. The sequence goes on from JBBTRV010000006.1 coordinate 20,305, forward strand.
TAAAAATAAGCAATTTGAAGGAGAGGTCACGGTTTGCAATGCGCCGGTAAAAAATCAGGAAAGCTTGATTAATTTAGCGGAAGCGTTTTGCCACCGAGCTTACAAAAGGGATTCTCAGCATCGTCTAATCGCGATTAAAAAATCAAAAAATGACATTACTATTACCACCACGGAAAATCAATTGGTCCAGCAATTAGCTCGGAAAATTCAATCCACCTTCAAAGGTGTAAAAAAGCAGATTTCTTACTCTCCCAAGCCGAGCGATGTGGTGTATATCAAATTGACTTTTTAACCAACAATATTGCCCTTGTCGTTCAATGGATAGGACGCAAGATTCCGGATCTTGTAATAGGGGTTCGAATCCTCTCGAGGGCATAAAATTATGCAATTCATTGCCGATCTCCATATCCACTCCAAATATTCCCGGGCAACGAGCAAGGAAATGAATCTGGAAAGACTTGATTCCTGGGCTGACGACAAGGGCGTTTTAGTGATGGGTACCGGCGATTTTACTCATCCGCTTTGGTTTAAGGAAATAAAAGAAAAACTTGAGCCCGCGGAGCCCGGACTTTTCAAATTAAAACAGCAATTTAAGGGAAAAACTCTAAAAGGCACTTTTAGCCAGACCAGATTTTTGTTAAGCGTGGAAATTTCCGGCATTTATTCCCGAGCCGGCAAAACCCGGCGCGTCCATAACATAGTTTTCGCGTCCAGCGTTGAAACCGCGGAAAAAATAAATAATCAGCTTGGATTAATCGGCAACTTAAAATCTGACGGCCGGCCGATTTTGGGATTGGACAGCGAAAAACTGGCGGAAATTGTTTTTAATATTGATTTAAACGCGGTAATTATTCCGGCGCATGCTTGGACACCATGGTTTTCCGTTTTTGGCTCAATGAGCGGTTTTGATTCTATTGAAGAGTGTTTCGGAAAATACGCGAAAAACATTTTTGCCATTGAAACCGGGTTAAGCAGCGACCCGGCGATGAACTGGCGGCTCTCTAAGCTTAATAATATCGCCTTAATTTCCAATTCTGATTCGCATTCTCTGGAGCGCATCGGCCGGGAAGCCAATATTTTTGACACAGAATTATCTTACAAAGGCATTGTTGAAGCAATAAAAAACAGTTCTCCTCTTCAGCGTAATTCTGCGTCTGTTCCGCGAAGTTCTGCAATGGTAGCAACCATAGAGTTTTTTCCCGAAGAAGGAAAATATCATTATGACGGCCATCGCAATTGCGGCGTTGTTTTCGAGCCGGAAGAAACAAAAAAACATAAAAACATCTGCCCGAAGTGCGGCCGGCCGCTGACTATCGGCGTAATGAACAGGGTGGAAAAACTGGCTGACCGGCCTGAGCCAAAAACAAAAATTGAAAAATTTGAAGAGGTCTCTTTAATCGCCGGCGATAATAATGTCCCTTATGTCAATTTAATTACTTTGGATGAAATTATCGCCGAAGCGTTTGGCGTTGGCTCAAAATCAAAAAAAGTGAAAGCCGAATACGAAAAACTAATAAAAAACTTTGACAGCGAATTAAAAATTTTAATGAAAATGAAAATTAGCGACCTCGCTGGGGTTGCTGACAGCCGCGTTGCCGAAGGCGTAAAGCGAATGAGGGAAAGAAAAATTAAAATAAGCCCCGGCTATGACGGCGAATACGGCAAAATTTCAATTTTTAATAATGAGGAAAGGGAAGAATTAAAAAATCAGACAACTCTTTTTTAGACTTCAATAACCACCGGCAGAACCATGGGCCGGCGCTTGGTTTTTTTATAGAGAAATTGTCCCACTTGGTCTCTAATTAATGATTTGATGTAATCGGCGTCCGGTTCCTGGCTGAAAGGAATACGGGAAATCAAGTGCCTTATTTTTTTTCTTGTTTCTTCAACAAGCTCTTTATTCTCTTTTAGATAAATAAAGCCGCGGGAGATAATGTCGGGATTTTTCAAAAATCTGCCGGTGTGGCGGTCTAATGTAACTATAATAACAACCATGCCTTCCTGCGCCAAAACTCGGCGGTCTCTTAAAACCACTTCGCCGACATCGCCTACTCCTAAGCCGTCAACCATCACGTAAAAAGCCGGCACTGATTCATCGGTATTCCTGATGGAATCTTTAGTTATAAGAACTATTTGGCCATTATCAGTGATAACCGTTTCTTCAGGATTTAAGCTTATTGCTTCTTGCGCCAATTGAGCGTTGCGCCAGCGCATAAAATAATAGCCGTGAATAGGAATAAAAAATTTTGGCTTCACCATTTTCATCACGGTTTTTAATTCTTCCTGAGGAGCATGGCCGCTGGAATGAACATCAACCATTTTGTAGTGGTAAACAATGGCGCCTTGCCGCGCCAAGTCGTCGCGCAACACCTGAACACTTCTTTCGTTTCCGGGAATAACCGAGGAAGATAAAATAACTGTGTCGCCTCTTTTAGTTTTAATATGAGGATGTTCGCCGGAAGCGATTTTCATCATACTGGCCTGGGGTTCGCCCTGGGCGCCAGTGCATAAAATCAAGATTTTATCGTCGCGGTATTTATTAATGTCTTCAAGTGGCAAAATAACATCTTTTTCAATTTTCATAAATCCTAAATTTCTCGCGATTTGAACGTTGGTTTTCATCGATGAGCCGCTGATAAAAACTTTTCTTTTGAGCTTTTCGGCGATTTTAATAATTTCCGCGATGCGGTCCAAAAGCGAGGCGAAAGTGCTGACAATTATTCTGCCTTCGGCAACCTTGAAAATTTTTTCTAATTCCGCTTCTACCACTCTTTCCGACATTGACCAGCCGGGTTCTTCAGCGCCGGTGGAGTCAAGTAGAAGAGTATGGATTTTTTGCTCACCAACCAATTTCCATGTGTCTAAGCCGCGCGGATTGCCTTCAACGTCGTAGTCAAATTTGAATTCGCCCGGATGGACGATTTTGCCGACAGGCGTTTCTAGAATTATGCCGATGCCTTCGGGAATATTGTGCACAACGCCGAAAAAGCGCGCTTTGAAATTTTTTGAAAGCTGGCGGTCTTCGCCGGCTTTTACAATTTCAAAATCAAGCTTAGGAACATTGGGAAACTCTTCCTGGCGTTTGTTGATGATTTCTTTGCTTAAGGAAGTCGTATAAATTGGCGGGTTGCCGATTTTTTCCATAATATAAGGAATAGCTCCGATATGGTCATAATGGCCGTGAGTGATAATCAGCGCTTTAACGTTTTTCTTTTTTGTTTCGAGATAAGCAACGTTAGGGATAATAAAATCGATTCCTGGCGTTGTTTCTTCGGGGAATTGCAAACCGGCGTCAATGATGACAATTTCGTCTTCGTATTCAAAAAACATCATATTCCTGCCGATTTCTTCCAATCCGCCGAGAGCCACGAATTTAACGGTCGGTTCTTCTTTCGCGGCTGTTCTTTTGATAACTCTTGATTTTGTAATTTTTTCTTTAGTCATTTTGTTTTGGTGGGCAGAGAGGGATTTGAACCCTCAAACCTTTCGGCATAGACTTCTGAAGCCTACGTGTTTGCCAATTTCACCATCTGCCCCCTAATCTATTTAAAAGATTTGGCGGTTTTAACGTGCCAGTTTTCTATGTTTTTAAAGCGGTCACTTAAGAAAGAAATTTCGGCTGAATCAAACCCGCCGAGATTTTTTCTCGCAACGTATAAATAATTCGGCGAATAAAGGAAAATTGCCGGCGAATCGGAAGTAATCAGGGAATTAAGGGATAAAAGATCGCTTTGCCGTTTTTCATCGTTAAAATCTTTCCTGATGGTTTCCAAAAGACTATCAGCTGTTTTGCTTTCATAAAGCGATAAATTAAGGCCCGGATAAAATCTTTCAGAAGAATGCCAAAATGAAAAAATATCAGGATTTCTCCCTAAAATATTCCCAAAAAGAATCATCTGGTAATCCCTATTTTTAATAGCATTATTATTAATTTCTGACAAAGGCAGAACAAGCAGATTTAATTTAATTCCTATTTTTTCCCAATCGCTTTTGATTAATTCAGCGGTTTCAACAAGAAAGGGAATTTCGGGAACCGTAAGGATAAATTCAAGAGCCACATTTTCTTTATCAATATCCTTTTCTCTAATTTCGTTATCTTTTATTTTCCAGCCAGTGCTTTCAAGAATTTGAGCCGCTTTTTCAAGAGAAAATTCTGGCTTAGTTGAATTATTTTTCGTTTCGTTAATGGTATTAATAAGCGGATCGGAAACTTCTGTCGCTTGGCCGGAAAATATTTTTTTTATAATGCCGTTTTTATTTGTTGCCGTTAATAGCGCCAGCCGAACATTTTTGTCTTTAAGCGCTTGATGGCTGTAAGGATTAAAGAAAACAGCGTAATATTTCAGCATGCGGAGGGAAAAAGTATTATTTGAGAAATTAACCTTTTCTATACTTTTTTTTTCAGCAATGCCGAGGCCGTCAATCAATCCTGAGTTAAAGGCATTTATTAATTCATCTTCTTTATTATAAAAAGTTATGTTTAATTTATCAATATACGGTTTTTTGTTATAATAATTTTCATTTTTTTCAAGTTCGTAATTTTTAATGTAACCGTCGGCGCGTTTATTGAAATATCTAAAAACAAAAGGTCCGCTGCCGATTGGTTCAAGGTTATAATTTGATAATCTTATATTGGCCGGCGGAATTGAGGCGAAAATATGTTTTGGAATTGGTTTCAAATCTTCAATATTGCTTTTGAAAAAAACATAGGGACTGGAAATTTTGAATTCTACTTCCCGTTCGCTTATTCTTGAAACTTTTACGCCGTTCCAGCTTGAAAATAGCGGAGAATAGCTGTCCGGATTTTGGATTAATTCAATGGTAAAAATTATATCGTCGCTAGTGACTCTTTGGCCGTCATGCCAGTAAACTTCGTCTTTAATCCGATAGCGCCAAACTTCGCCATTTTCATTAGTTTTATAAGACTCCGCCATGTTAAAAAGATTGTCAAAAAGCAATTCCGTTAAATCGCGGTCCGCATCAGAAACAGCTAAGATTGGATTGATAAAAACCGGTTGGCCAAGAATGCCTTCGGTATATTTTCCGCCGTCAACCGGAACAATCGTCGTATTTTCATTAATATACGCCAAAGCTAAAAGAAATGACGATAGCGAAAATATTATTCCAGACGCTATAAATACGGCCAATTCGCGCCGCTCAAAAGACTGAAACAATTTTTTAAAAAAACTTAATATCAAAATAAGAAAAAGAGAGAAATTATATAAATAGGTCTAGAATCGATAGCCCGGCCAAAATGACGATAAAAACAATGGTTGCGCCAAAAATTATTCTTTCCAATCCGCGGCGAACCGAATAAAAACTAGCTTCATTTCCTCCAAAAATTCCGGAAAGCCCAGAAGAGTGCTCTTGCAACAATATTAGAGCGATTAAAATAATTGAAATAATAATTTGAGCGATTGCAATTGCCATAAAGTTAAGATTTCTTGGTTAAAACAGTTATTATTATATTAACTCCGCTTATAATAAGCGTAGCATAGAAAAGCGATCCTATCCCAGTAATCATAACGCTATCTGACAAAAAATCAAGAGTTTGAAGAATAACGGCGTTGACCAGCAATATTCCAAGTCCGAGTGTGATGATAATGATCGGGCTTAAAATAATTTTAAGAAGCGGCTTTATAAAAATATTTAAAGCCGTAAAGATGGCCGTTGTCGCGATAATTTGTTCCGGATTTTTCATTATTTCAAAGCCATTAATGAAATAATCAGCGGCTAAAAGGGCTATTAAATTGGAAAGAAATAAGATTATTATTCTTTTGAGCAGTTTAAACATAGGCGCGTTCTTTAAGTTATCCACACAAAGTACTTGGCTCTTTATGATTTTTAGGTTATTATTTTTAATAAATAAACAATAAATTAAAGGTCGATTTAATTATAGCACGTTAATCGTGATTATAAAATCGCTTTTTCAAAACAGTAATACTGGAGTTGAATAGCGTAAAAAATTATAAAAATATATGATAATTCAAAATTTAACGGATGTTACAATGAAATCTCTTCTTAACGTCTGGAGCGGAGTTGTAAGCTTCATCCCGTCGTTAATAGGAGCGTTAATCGTCTTGATTATCGGTTTGATAGTCGCCGCCGGGATTAGCTCTATTGTGGAAAGAGTCATCGCCGCTATTAAATTAGACGTTTTTCTTCATAGATTGGGATTGGAAGAATATTTTAGCCGCGCCGGCCTTAAAATCAATGCCAAAAAGTTTTTTGGCGCTTTAGTCTATTGGTTTTTCATAATAGTTTTTGTTTTAGCAGCGGCTGATGCTATCGGTTTAACAGGACTTTCCCAGTTTTTGAGAGATGTTGTCGCTTATATTCCGCAAATTGTGGTAGCTGTTCTGATTCTTTTGGTATCCGTAGTTATTGCTAACGCATTAAGAGCGACCGTTAAGGCTTCGGTTGTCGGCGCTAAATTGCACGCGGCTAATTTTTTAAGCAATATCACTTGGTGGTCGGCGGTTATTTTCGGATTTATTACCGCCTTAATCCAATTGGGTATTGCGCCGATGCTTCTTAATACTATTATTACCGGTTTAGTGGCGATGATTGCCTTAGCCGGCGGAATTGCTTTTGGATTAGGAGGGAAGGATTATGCGATGCATTTAATCGCTAGATTTAGGGAAAGAGTTGAATAATTTGCAGTCTTAGATAAATTAATAAAAAACCCCCGCTTTGCGGGGGTTTTTTATATTCCTCTTCCTTCGTATTTTTCGAAAATCGCCCAAAAACTTAGGTTTTTCTCTCCTTTGTTATGAACTTTATGAAAATTGCCGCTTGGCACAAGTATAAGGTCGCCGGCTTTCACCTGGAAGGTCTTGTCGCCAATCTCCATTGTTCCAATACCATCAATAAAAACATAAACTTCGTCGCTGTTTTCATGGGAATGGCCGCTAGTTGATTTTTCCGGATAAAGTTCGGTTAAAGAAACGGTGAGATGTTTTAAAGAAGCAAGGTCAAAAACTTTGTAAATTTCGGTATCTCTTATAATATTAGCCAGTTTTTTATATTCTGTTATGTCCATTCGAATATTATAGCTTATATCTATTTGTTTTAGTAGGGATTTGACCCCGCATTTTTGAAAGACTTATTCGCAATCATTAAAAGGTGTGAGATTGACCAAAATTATAAAAAGATTGATAATAAAATCAGAATTAGCGCGATAATTTATTTTGAAAAATTAATAGGAAGGGGGTGGTTAATATGTTGAGAAAAGAAGGAGATGCTATTGTTGTACTTTGATTTTTGGGGTTGTTAGCTTTTATTGGATTGTTAATTTTCTTTGAAAGGGGGTAATGCAAATGAATTTTGTCAAAGAAAAATACAAAGCAAAAGCGAAAAAGGTCAATGAGGAGCCGGCTGAAGCAAAAAAGGAAGTCGTGGAGAAGGGCAAGGAAATTAAGGAAAATATTGATGAGTTGATTGACAAGATTGACGACATTCTCGAAGAGAATGCCGAGGAATTTGTTAACGGGTATGTGCAAAAAGGAGGTGAATAAGTAGTATGTTCAGCAGTATTAGTTTTTTATAACTCCCTAATCGCTTTATTGGGTTGGGGAGTTTTTTATTTGGCGTGTGCCGAGGGCGAGATTTGAACTCGCACGTCCTTGCGGACACCAGCTTCTAAAGCTGGCGTGTCTGCCATTTCACCACCTCGGCGTTGTTTCCTGCTTATTTTATATAAAGTAAGGGAAAAAGCAAAATTAATATATGAGCTATACCCAGTAGTGAAACTCGATTAATTAAAGAAAGGTTTCGATATAATCGGAACCATATCGAGTTTCTGCTACTGGGTTGACTTTTTGGTAGTTTTATGCTATAAATTAATACAATCGTAGTTCTTTGAGAATTGAAAATGGACGTTACTCTCCTATAGGAGAGTAACAAAAAAATATAAACAATTAACTAAAAATAAAGGAGGGTAAGAAAATGATAGTAATATTTGTAGGAATTTTTATTTTTTTAACAGGAGCTTTCTTTTTGCAGGGGTTAAGGCGAATTCCTGCGGACCCGCCGTCGCGCGCAGTAGTAACTCGTTTTGGAAGGCGGACTGGCTATGTTAAAAATGAAGGTTGGAGATTTTTTCCAATCTATCCTTGGTGGGGTGGCTATATTCTTGTGGATATGACCAAAAAAAATCAGGACTTAACTCCTAGGGAAGTTAGAACTGCTCAAGATATGGCCGAGATTGAAGTAACGGTTTCTTTGACGTGGCGACCGGACTGCGATTTTAATCCTATAACAAGTCAATCTTATCTTATTGAATATCTGAATTCCGGCGGAGAATCTGGAATAAAAGATATTCTTGAAGATATTGTTGAAGAAGCAGTAAGAGAGTTTGCTGCGGATCCCAATAGAGAACCAAATACATGGGAAGATGCCGTGAAGATGAAACGTGAATTTCTTGCGGAAATTGTAGCGGCTATTTTAGGCAGAGTCCCAACCCAAACTCCTATAGATGAATTAAATACAATCGTAATCCAATTAAGGAGGGGCAATGGTACTCTTAAATTGGAAACACTGGGGATTGTTCTTAATCGTGTTAATGTGACTAGTATACGACCCAAGGGCAAGCTCGCAGAGGCAGCGGAAAAACAGGCTATTGAAAAACGGGAAAGACTGGCTGAAGTTATAGAACTTAATCACGTTGGAGAGCGAATCAACGCCTTAAAGCAACTTGGTTTTTCTAATGAACAAGCTCTTGAGATAATTCAAACCGAGCGCGGGAAAGTAAAAAAAGAGATTTCCGAATCAAAATGGAATGTGTCGCAGGAAACTCGGGCGATGATTGAGAAAATCGGCCCAGAAATTGTTGCGAAAATTTTAGGAAGGGGGCGAGAATAATGCCAGAAGAAACAGAAAAGAAAGTTGAAAAAAAGAAAGAAGAAAAAGCGCCAGCATGGGCATGGTGGTTGCTTGGTATAATTTCTTCTGCAATAATCGTAATTTCTATTATTATGATTATTGCAGGGAAAAAAGAAAAAGAAGTTGTTTATTTGTCGTCGGTAATAATGCCCCTTTGCGCTGGCAAAAAATACGACTTTTCAGAGTCAGTCATTCCGGCTGATCTGAAGGTTGATTTCCGGTCGGATTGCGTGACAGCTGTCACGCTTCCGCCGAGGGTTGTTTTTCGGACAGACCCGTCAAGCGATGTAAAAATCGTTTTTGTTGACGGGTCAACTTATCTTGATGGCCCTGGCCGTCAGGTATGGTATGGGTTGAAAAAAGGGGTTTTCAAGATGCATGGGATTAGTGATTCCGGCATCTTAAAAATCGCCTTAGAGAAAAAAACTTAAAATTGTTTATATTTCAGAAAGGAGGTGATAAAAGCCCGCTAAGAAGTTTTTACTTTTAAGCGGGCTGTTTTATTTTAAAAATAAATTGCTAATCGCCTGCATAAAATCTTCGAAGTCGCTTAAATCATTTTTTGCGTATTCCAATATATTTTTGTCGTTGATTTCCCAATAGCGATGTATTAGTTTATTTCTGAATTTTACCATATTTCTTAATTTCAGCGATAAATCTGGTTGCAAAGCTTTTTCATTTTCCAATACTTCAAAACATTCACCAAAAGCGGAAACCGCTTTATGAAATTTTTTTGCGGCTAAATGAACGTAAACGCCGCCTACTGCCTCAATTGCTTGCAGGAGATTATATTTTAAAGCGGCTAAATCTATTTTATCTGACAAAATTTTTTCATCTCCAAAAGATATTATTTTTTTTATTTCTTCCAATGCCGCGTCAATTTCCGCGAACCTTTGTTGAATTTTTTTCTTGTCTATATTCATAATATTTTTTAGCGAGTAATAAGTTCCTTGAATGATTGATAAGATATATATTCATTAGCTAAAGCGTCAAGTGAAGAATATTCAATAATAGGGTCAAGAATGTTGTCATCTTTAACAAACAATAATTTGCCTCGGGAAAATACATTATTTTGAAACGATACTGGCGCGAAATTTAAAACTTTAATGTCTATTTTATCAAACGAAAAATTTATAAATTTGCCCAATTCCACTGAAAGATTAGTCTCATAGTTGAAAACTTTTTCTTTTTCAATAGCTGGCTTAACTAAAAAAACCGCCACGTCGATATCGCGAAAAGAGATGTTTTCCGGCTCAAGAAAAGAGCCGAAAATATAGGAAAAGGAAATCTCTTCGCGTTTTTCCAGAAATTGGCGGATTTTAGTCGTTGTTTCTTCTTTTTCTTGTTTTGTCATCTGATAGAATTCTTTCATTCTGGTTATTATATTGAAAATTTGATAAAAAAGCAATTAAAAACAAAAATCCCGCAGTAGAGCTTTCGTTCACTGCGGGACTTCTCCCCGACTTCTTATTTTAAGAATGTCGGGATTTTTTATTTGGTATTTCCTATTATTAATTATATTTTATATATTATTTGGTTATAATTAAAAAACACTTTTTACAATTGCCGGTATACTTAACGCGATTAAAGCCACAACGATTGCTACTATTGCATATATTATTTGACTTTTTGCTTTTCCAACTTTTTCAGGATCACCTTGAGCTGTTAAATAGGTAAAAGCGGCCGCAAGAATAAATATGCCAGCAAGAATAAAGAATATGGTATAAATCCATTTTATAACCCCTGTTATTTTATTTAAGAGTTCAGTCATAGTGCCTACTTGTACTTCTCCTTTAAAATCAACATCGCTTGAGCCCTGTGAAATTGCTGAAACCATAACGGGCAACAATAATAATGAAACAAGATTTATAATTACAAACGTTTTTATTTTTAGTGAAGCCATATTTTATGTATATTTTTATTAAAATATATTCGACCTTTTATTTTATTAATTTTATATTAAAAAAATAAAAATTCAATTCATTCTCCACTTAGAACACTTTTTATAATAGTAGTAAAGCTGAATGCTAAAAGGGCAATTACGATAGCAATAATAGCATAGAAGATTTGTTTATTAATTTTTTGAATTGTTTCTGGATTACCTTGAGCGGTAAGATAACTATAAGCTACTATAAGTATAATTAAACCTGCTATTATAAAAAATATTGTATACATCCATTTTGCAATATTATTTAAAATTTTTAATACATCGGCAATGCTGCATATCGCCGTTTGCGAACGGTCGCAATCTGCGGCAAAAGCCAATGGCGTTGCTAAGGCAGTAAGTAGCAAGTAGAAAGCAATAAATAGAACAAAAATATCCTTTTTATTTAAAAATTTAATCATTTTACCAGATTTGTTCCCAACACTTCTCCAATTATATAAATAATCCCCCAAGAGCACAAGATAATGGCGTAGCCGACCGCGGCCCATTGGATGGTTTTTCTTCCGCCTTGCACTTTTTCCGGGCTGTCGCCGGCGGTTAAAATCAAAAATCCGCCGTATAATACCATAATAACGACAATCGGCGCGCCGATAGTAATAAAATAGCCGATGATTCTTTTTAAAAGTTCAAAAATACTTGTGGGGCCGAGCGGGTTTGTAAAACCGCCGCCGATTGTTTCGCCAACGCCCGCCGCTAAAGCTTTATTTAAAATTTTTAAAAAAAGATTTTGCATTTACTGTAAAATTAAAAATAAATTATTGGCAATTAATTTTCACAGCTGGATTCCACCAATTTCCAGTTAGATTATTTCCGGCTATTACTTGCAATATTGTATCAATTAAAAGCCACGCCAGCAAGGCGATTAAAAGCCCGATGACGGCCGAAGTGATGATTTTTCTGCCGTCGCTTACTCTTTCCGGCTTGTCGCCGGCGGTTAAAATCACAAACCCGCCGTAAATAATGAAAATTACCACCAACGGTACGGCAATGTAGTAAAGAGCAAAATCAAGCACTTTTTCAGCAAGCGTTAACAGGTCGCAGAATTCGCAACTTGCTTTGCTGGTACCTGGTCCGCAAGGAACAAGTGCGGCATAAGTGATTGAAGTAGTAAGTAGTAAGCAGAAAGTAAAAAGTATGATAATTTTTAATTTTGAATTGTAATTTTGCATTTTAAAATTTACTGGTGGCTAGTGAATAAACTCTTATTGGCTTATAAATTATTAATTTCACTTTCTGCTGTTTCCAGCGCTTTTTTGGGGGATAATTTGCCATTTAAAGCCGACTCTATTGCTTTGGAAAAAATTCCAGCTGTTGCCGGGCCATCTGGCTGGCTCCACGAGCGGGCAGTTAATGCTTGTTTTGCGAAAACTCCCAAATCCGGGTCATCGCTGTATTTATCTATTAATTCCCTTAAGGCTGGCGGCTGGCCGGACGTTAAAGTATATTGTTCCATAATTTGCGAATTAGTTAAGGCAGAAACAATAAAATTCCAGGCGCCGGCGATTTTGCTGGAATCAATTTGTCGGCTTACAGCCAAACCAGAATAATCAGCATAATTAACTGACTCACTTTTATTAAATTGAAGCATCGGGCTGACGCCAAAATCCAAATAAGGATTTTTCGATTTAATAATTGGCAATGCCGAAGCGTAATTAAAAATTATTGCAGTGTTTTTTTGATTAAAACTATCAATTGAATTTTGAAGATTGTCGTTCCATGTGTAGGATTGATTTTGAGGATTGGAAAACTGAAGATAAAAATTAAAAGCTTGCAGTCCTTCATTTTTGGAAAAATTCGCCCGGCCATTATCGTCTATCATTTTAGTTCCGAATTGGAGCATTATTAAATTAAGCAAATCGTCAGCGCGGCTTACGCTTTTTTCCGAGCCGCCGATAGCGGCCGCTGTTTTATTCAGCCGGCCTAATAAATCAATTTCGTTTAAGCGGGGAATAATTTTTTGGAATTCTTCCCATGTTTGGGGTTTAACCGCGATGCCTTTGGCGTCAAAAATATCTTTATTGTAAATCATTGCTAATGTGTCTATGTGAAGCGGCATGGCGTAAATATCGGTGCTTATCGGCGATTTTATCGAAAAATCTTGTTCAATAACCTGCGGAAATAATTTTCTTAATTGGCTTAAAGAAATTTGCGCTTGGCTAGCCGGAGAAATTTTATCATAGTGTTTTAAGAGCCAGTTATTTTTGAGCATAAAAATATCCGGGCCTTGGCCACTGGCTAATGCGTTTAAAAGCGTTTTTTCGTAATTAACTTCATTAATTTGAGTGTAAATTATGCTGGTGTTGGGATTGATTTGCGAATAAGCGTCAATTATTTTTTTAAACGCGATTTCATTTTCAAACCCCCATATCGCCAGCTTTATTTCTTGATTAGTTAGTTCGGTGTTTGACTTTAGGCCGAATATAAAAACCGCGGCGATAATTGCCACAACGCCAACTATGCCGAAAAGGATAAAATCTTTTTTGTTCATAAAATAACTATTCCCACTATTTTATCATTTTCTTTTAATTTCATAATTCTGACGCCGGAAGTGGCGCGGCCGGCTGTTCTTACGCTTTTAATAGCGGTTTTGATAATTTGGCCTTTTGAAGATAGCGCCAAAAGCTCTTCTTCATCAGTAATTATTTGTGCCGCTATCATTTTCCCGGTTTTGGCGTTGATTTTCGCTGTTTTAATGCCGCTTCCTCCCCTACTTTGCGTTTTGTATTCCTTGAGCGGAGTCTGCTTGGCAAAACCGTTTTCCGTCACCACTAATAATTTGTCATTAGTCATTTGTCTTTTGTCATCAGTCAATTTTATTATATCAATTCCGGCAATAAAATCACTACTTTTCAATTTTATCGCTTTGACGCCGGCTGCGGTTCTGCCTATTGGCCGCAATTGTTTTTCTTTAAACCTGATTGCCTGGCCATTAGCAGTGGCTAAAATTATTTCATCGTTGCCTGAGGAGAGCCGTACCCAATTAAGAGAGTCGCCTTTCGTAAGATTAATAGCGATGATGCCGGTGCGGCGGATGTTGGTAAAATCTTCTAAAACTGTTTTTTTGATAATGCCATTTTTAGTCAGCATCACTAAGTAGTTATCAATCGTCAGTTGTTTATTATTAGTCGCGTAAGAAATGATGGCGCTTACGGTTTCTTCGGCCGGAATATCAAGGAAGTTTTGGATTAATTTTCCCTTGGCCGTGCGGCTGCCGACCGGAATTTCATAAACTTTTGTCTGAAAAACCCTGCCTTTGTCCGTAAAAAATAAAATATTATCGTGAGTATCGGCGGAAATAAAATGACTGACAAAATCTTCTTCTCCGATCTCTTGGCCGATAAGCCCTTTGCCGCCGCGGCGCTGGGTTTTGAAATTTGACGGCGGCAATCTTTTAATGTAGCCGCTTGAAGTAAGGGTAATCACCACTTCTTCCTGGGGGACTAAATCTTCTTCGGTAAATTCTTGAAGTCCGCCAGCCACTAATTTTGTCCGTCTTTCGCTGGTATATTTATTTTTTAATTCCGCGAGTTCGTCTTTGATGACTTTAAGAATTTTTTGGGGACTTTTGAGAATTATTTCCAATTCAGAGATTAATTTTTTCTTTTCTTTAAGTTCATCTTCCAGTTTTTGGCGTTCTAATGCCGCCAATGTTCGGAGCTTCATTTCTAAAATGGCGGTTGCTTGAATGTCGGTGAGTTTGAAATTTTTTACCAGTTTTTGGTGGGCTTCTTCAGCATCTTTTGATTTTTTGATTGTTTCAATTATTTTATCAATCGCGGAAAGCGCTTTGAGCAGACCCTCTAATATGTGTGCCCTTTCTTTGGCTTTTTTAAGGTCAAATTCCGTCCGTCGCCGCACTACCTCCTTTCGGTGGTCGATATAAGCGCTAAGAATGTCTTTTAGCGTCATTAACTGCGGCTGGAGCCCGCCAATTAGGGCAATCATATTAAGATTGAAATTTTTCTGCAGGTCGGTGTGCTTGAAAAGCTGGTTCAAAATTTTCTGCGATGAAGCGTCGCTTTTGAGCTCAATAACGATTCTCATTCCTTCCCGGTCGCTTTCATCTCTAATGTCGCGAATACCTTCAATTTTTTTATCCTGCGCCAGTTCGGCGATTTTTATTATCAGCTCTGATTTATTGACCTGATAAGGGATTTCGCTGACAATGATATTAAGTTGGTTTTTCGCTCTTTCTTGGATTTCTGTTTTGGCTCTAATGGTAATCGCTCCGCGGCCGGTGCTGTAAGCGTCAATAATTGATTTTTTATTATAAATAAGCCCGCCAGTTGGAAAATCCGGGCCGTCAATAAATTCCATTAAATCTTTATTTGTGGCTTTGGAGTTATCTATTAAATAGTTGGTCGCGTTGATGATTTCATCGAGATTATGCGGCGGAATATTTGTCGCCATTCCGACCGCGATACCGGAAACGCCGTTAAGTAGTAAGCTTGGAAGCTTGGCCGGCAAAACTTTCGGTTCGTCTTTGCTGGCGTCGTAGTTCAATCCCCAATTAACAGTTTCTTTTTCAATGTCAAAAAGCAGTTCTTCGGAAATTTTTGACAGCCGGCATTCCGTGTAACGCATTGCCGCTTGATTATCCCCGTCAACCGAACCCCAATTTCCCTGGCCGTCGATTAAGGGATAGCGTAAAGAAAAATCTTGCGCCATTCTGGCCATGGCGTCATAAACGGCAATATCGCCGTGAGGATGATATGATTTCAAAACTTCACCGACCACTGCCGCTGATTTTCGGAATTTTACGCCGGCTTTCAGTCCGGTTTCCCACATTGCCCATAAAATCCGACGCTGCACCGGTTTTAGGCCGTCGCGCACGTCCGGCAAGGCGCGCGAAACTATTACCGACATCGCATAATCAAGATAAGATTCTTTTAATTCAGTTGTAATTTCCCGTTTTTCTATTTTTTCCATCTTATTTTATTATAATAGTTTTTTCCCCTATTATTTTGTAAATTAAATCAGCTGATTTTTCCTTAATTGAATTTCCGGCAATTTGCAAGCCGGTTTTGAAGACTTGCCAGAAAGTTGTTTCTGATTGTCCGGATGAATTTTCTCCATGTCTTTGCATTAAATTATTCAAAAAAACAAGCCAAATAGCTATAACTATAATCATTGATAAGCCGCTCATAATGACCAACCAGCGTTTTTTGACGGCATCGTCTGAATTTTGCAGTTTTTCTATGAAATTTCTGATTGAGCTCATATTTTAAGCGCCACTATTTCAGTTTTTTTTATTTCATCTAGATCTTTTTTCTTGACGGTTAATTTTTCTTGTGATTTTTCCTGCGGTTCTTTTTTTTGGCCATTGGCTTCTTCAAGAAAAATTTTCAAATCAGCGGCTTGTCTTTTTAATCCCGGGACTTTAAAAAATGATGGAATGACTATTTTCGGTTCTATTTGTTTTATGAGCTTAGCCGCGATTTTCTGCTCTAGAAATGGTTTTCCGCCGGCCGGAATAAATAAAATATCTATTTCTTCAAGCTGTTCAAGGATATCCGGCTCCGGCATTTGGGTAATGTGTCCCAAGAAACAAAGTTTAATCGACTCCGCTTCAATAAGATAAATTGTTTTAAAAAACTCTTTCGAGGATTCTTCGGATAGTTCTATGCCGGAAATTTTAATGCTGGCAATGTCATATTCGCCCGGCCCGTATATTAGCTGATTAATTGATTGGTTAATTAGTTGTTCGGCTACGGGAAACGAAGCTATGGTTTTAAGAATAATATCCGCCTTAAAACGCGGCATTGTTAAGCCGCTTGAAGCCGCTGGCGGGTCGGTCAAAATACTTTTTTCTCCGCTTTGAATTTTAAAACAGTCTTCGCCGTAATACGAAATTATCATACGAAATTACGAAAATATACAAAATATACGAAATTTATTTTTCGTACTTTCGCATAATTTCGTATTTTCGTAAGTTTATCATATATCCTATTGCTTTTCAATTGTTTTTAGTTTAGTATTTTTTAATTAGAATAATCGTTAATAGTATGACTACTGCGAATATAACTACGCAAAATACCGAAGAAAAAAAGATGTCGCTTTTGTCTTATATTATTAAAACCGAGCCGGAATCGGTTTCTTTTGTAAGGGAAGGAGATTTGATTGAGGCCGCTTTATTGTTAAAAAAGCCTAAAATAGTTTACTTTGATTTGGATAAATTCGGCACGGGTATTGTTTATGGGCTTGAATATCAAAACGCGAAAGATATTTTAAAAAGCATTGAACCCGGAGAAAAAGTGAGCACTAAGGTTGTTGCCGTAGACAACGAAGAAGGATTTATTGAATTGTCTTTGGCCGGCGCCCATAAGCAAAAAGAGTGGCAAGGGCTTAAAGAAGTAATGGAAAATGAAGAAGTTTTAACCGTTAAAATTATTGGCGCCAATAGTGGTGGCTTGCTTGCCAATATTAATAATATTAAGGCGTTTTTGCCGGTGTCGCATTTAAGCAATAAGAATTATCCGAAAATTGAAAACAGCGATAAAAATGAGATTGTCAAAGAATTGAGAAAATTAGTGAATGCTGAATTGAAAGTTAAGATAATTGACCTTAATCCGCGCACCGCTAAATTAATTATTTCTGAAAAAGAAGCGGCCGAGGAGGACATAAAAAAATTTCTGGAGAATTATAAATCTGGCGATGTTGTTGAAGGAGTTATTTCCGGAGTGACTAATTTCGGCGCTTTCGTGCGTTTTGTCGATAATCCGGCGATTGAAGGTTTGATGCATATTTCGGAAATCGGCTACCGCTTGATTGAACATCCGAAAGAAGTCGTCAAGCTTGACGAAGCGGTAAAAGTGAAAATTGTCGATATAAAAGACAATCAGGTTTTTCTTTCATTAAAGGCCTTGCTTCCCGACCCGTGGCTCAATATTGAAGAGAAATTTAAAGAAGGCCAAGAAATAGAGGGTTCGGTTTATAAATTCAATCCTATCGGCGCTTTGGTTAATCTTGAGCATGATTTGCAGGGCTTGATCCATGTTTCCGAATTTGGCAGCGTTGAAGAGATGAAAAAGCAGTTGGAGGCTGGCAAACAATATAAATTTACCATTCACTCCATTAAGCCGGAAGAAAGAAGAATTTTTCTTAAGTTGACAAAATAAAATTTATTTGTTAATATTATATATTCTGATTAGTTGGGTACTTGCGGCTCTTCTCGATTAGCGGGACGCCTTAAATTAATTACGCAGGATGTGTTTTTTTTATGGCGCAGGAGCCGCAAGCAATTTTTGAACATTAATTTTTTAATAAGAAAGGATGTGGTTGTATGGTTGATTAGTTTGTTAGTTGTTAGTTGGTCAGTTTTTTAAATTCATCCTCTTCATCTTCGTGTGAAACTTCTTTGAATCAGAGGATTTAAGGAAGGGGGTGAGTAAAATGAATGAGTTTTCAAAATTTTTGATTAGTAGTGGAACTTTTCTTGCAGCCGCAATAATCTCATCTTCTAGTTCATCAAAATTTGGTTTATGCGGAAAAGATTGTGGGCAGTGTGAAATTGATCTTGTTTGTTTAGAGAATGGCGGCGACTGCCCATCTGAATTGGTAGTTTAGTTTGGCGGGTGGCTAACCCTCTGTAATAGTTTTAGTGTTTCTCGAGAGACTATTGCGGAGCTCGAGAGCCCCCCAAAGTGAGAAGGGACTCATCCTCCTCTTCTCATCTTATCCTCCTGGCCGTGGTAGTACATTGGTACGCCACGGCCTTTTTTTATTGACATCAAAATGAACATTCGCTAAAATGTATTCATACAAATTTCTTTAAATTCGTACTATGCGTAATTAATTCGTATTTCGTAAATTTATGAAAAAACTTCCAGTAAATAATCTTTCGAAAAATATCTTATGGGCTATTGCCACATTTTTAATAATCGCGATTATTTTTTCTTTTTTTTATTCCCAGCAAAATCAGGAGGCGGTTTTAAATTTAGACCAGCTGGCGCAGAAAATTAACGCCGAGGAAGTTTTAAAAATAATCGTCAGCGGCGATAGTCTGAAAATTGAGCTGAAAAACGGCGAAAAATTCACTTCCAAAAAAGAAGTTGAAGCCGGACTTACTGAAACCTTGAGAAATTACGGTGTTGACCCAGCTAAATTGCAGAAAACAAGTTTTATCGTTAAAGAAGAGTCAGGATTGAATTTCTGGCTGAGTATTTTAATCCCGTCGCTTTTGCCGCTTATTATCATAGGCGTTTTTTTCTGGTTAATGTTTAGGCAGGCGAAAACCGGCATGAGCCAGGCATTCACTTTTGGCAAGGCCAACATCAAGCTTTTTTCCCAATTCAAAGACCGGATTACTTTTAAAGATGTCGCGGGTTTAAAAGAAGCCAAGGAAGAATTGATGGAAGTGGTTGATTTTCTCAAAAACCCCAAAAAATATCTGGAAATCGGCGCGAAAATTCCAAGGGGAGTTTTATTATTTGGCAGTCCGGGAACGGGAAAAACTCTTTTGGCACGCGCGGTCGCGGGCGAGGCCAATGTTCCTTTTTTCCATATATCAGGCTCAGAATTCGTGGAAATGTTTGTCGGCGTTGGAGCGTCTAGGGTAAGGGATTTGTTTGATACCGCTAAAAAAGCCGGCCGGTCAATTATTTTTATTGATGAAATTGACGCGGTTGGCCGGGAGCGCGGCGCGGGGTTGGGCGGCGGCCATGACGAAAGAGAACAAACTTTGAATCAAATTTTAGTTGAAATGGACGGCTTTGACAGGGATGACCAGCGGATTGTTATTGCGGCCACTAATCGTCCCGATGTTCTTGATCCGGCGCTTTTGCGGCCGGGCCGGTTTGACCGCCGGGTTATTTTAGATTTGCCGGATATTGCCGACCGCGAAGAGATTTTAAAAATTCATTCCAGGGGCAAAGTTTTGGCAAAAGACATTAATTTGCGAAGAGTGGCAGAGCGCACTCCGGGGTTTGCCGGCGCTGATTTGGCGAATTTAATGAACGAAGCCGCTCTTTTTGCAGCCAAGAAAAACCAGCTTTTTATTTCCCAGCAGGATGTTTTTGATTCAATTGAAAAAGTTTTGCTTGGCCCGGAGCGCCGCAGTAGGGTGCTTTCCCAAAAAGAAAAAGAAATTACCGCTTATCACGAAGCCGGCCACGCTTTGGTTACCGCTTCTTTAAAAAACGCTGACCCGGTGCACAAAGTTTCTATTGTCGCTAGGGGCAGGGCCGGCGGTTATACTTTGAAATTACCGATTGAAGAAACTCACTTGCGCACCAAATCGCAGTTTTTGGCTGATTTGGCAGTTATGCTCGGAGGATTTATTTCCGAAGATATTGTTTTTGGCGATGTTTCCACCGGCGCTTCCAATGATTTGCAGAATGCTTCCGGCTTAGCGAGAAAATTAGTCACTAAATTTGGTATGAGCAAGAAACTCGGGCCGATAACTTTCGGAAAAATCGAAGAAATGATTTTTCTCGGACGGGAAATCGCTCATGAAAAAAATTATTCGGAAAGCGTGGCTAAGGAAATCGACGACGAAGTAAAAGGCTTTATCGGAAAAGCTTATGAAGCGGCAAAAAAAATTATTAATTCCCGGAGAAAAGTTTTGGAAAAAATAGCCAAAACTTTGATGGAAAAAGAAACTTTGGAACAGGAAGAATTCGCCAATATTATAAAAAGTTTTAATTTAAAGCTGGTGGCGATAAATGACAAAAATTAAACTTTTGGACAAGGAATAAAACGAAGATGTCAATTTAGTATTGAAAATGGATAAGATGAAAAAATATTGTATCTATCTTTTTTTATTAATATTATATTTATATTTTAATTTTTTTAGGCTTGAAATTCCGAATGCTTATGGAGCTGATACTATACCTCCTTCACCGCCAACGGGATTGATTGTTCAATCTTCGGCAAATAATCAGCCTCCTGTGCTTTATGGTATCGGCGATAGAGTAAATCCTGAAGGGCGGTGGTTAATTTTCGACGTGGAGGCCACTGACCCTGATGGAGAATTTTTAAATTTCTCTGTCTCTAATCTTCCTTCTAGCGCAACTTTTAATTCTGTGAGCGGTGTTTTTCGATTTCGATGGAGGCCTGATTATAATTCCGCGGGCAAGTACTTAGTTACATTCACTGTTTCTGATGGAAAGAGTTCAGATAGCGAGATAATCACCATTACTGTGATTGATGCATATATAATAGATAATAATACTTCGCAGTTTTCTTCTACGGGCGCATGGACACCGGCTACTGTCAATCGTGGTACATGGGGCACGGATTACCTTGAAGCAGAGGCTGGCTCGGGCGCAATAGCTACATGGCGATTTCCTGGTTCAGCGCCAGCCGGTCTGTATGATGTGTTTGTGTATTGGACTTCGGGGGTTACTAATGTGGCCGACGTACAGATGACCGTGCAGGCAAATTATCAAATTACGCATAATTCTGGCGTTTCGAACTGGTTTCATTCACAGCAATGGCTTACGGGCGTGTGGGTATATGCCGGCACTTATTCATTTACTCCTAATGCTGGACAGAAAGTGATGTTGTCAGCTAGCGCCGATGGCAAGGTTACGGCAGATTCTGTTAGATTTGAGAAGAGTCTTTATCCGGCTACGCCAAACATGCATGGCAAAATTAGGGTTGCTTCGAATGGTAGAACATTTGAGTTTTCGGATGGAACGGCATTCCGTATGAATGGCATTAACTACGATGTGGCAGGCGAGCCGGATGATGATGTGTCGGGAGTGGAAGATCCATCACGCCTTGAAGCAGTGATTGTTGAAATGAAGACTAATGGCATCAATCTTGTGCGCACATTTAGCTTTGGTACTCAAATTCAGGGAGGCCATATTTCAGATCCTGCGCTTCCGCCGGGAGCTTTTGATATGACTGTTGCCCAGATGTTGCACGATATCGTGGGAAGATTCATCAAGCACGGCGTATTATTGCAGCCACAGTCAGGATTTGGCCATTCAAAGATTAAATTTTTTACTTCTGCCCATCCCTATCATCCTAATAACGGCGGTCCGGCTATAGTA
This sequence comes from Patescibacteria group bacterium, assembly GCA_038065035.1. Taxonomy (GTDB): domain Bacteria; phylum Patescibacteriota; class Minisyncoccia; order UBA6257; family UBA9933; genus JBBTRV01. The sequence goes on from JBBTRV010000006.1 coordinate 42,130, forward strand.
TATGAAGATATGGGCGAATGGCCCCCAACTAATCAGGAGTTGGTGAAGTGGGTTGAGCGATTCTTTGGATTTATGATGGAGGAATTCGGGAAGAACGATGTAGTTTTTGCTTGGAGTTTAGGCAATGACTTCCATTTATCGACTAACCCGACAACCGAGTCTAAGCATGCCACCTTTGTCAATAGCGCCACGAATATTATTAAAAGTTTATTGCCAGAGATGCCGGTTTATCTGCAGTATGGTGGTTTTCATAACTGGGAAACTGAGACGAAATTTTCCGCGCAAATTGCGGCGCCGCTCGATTTAGTTTCTACGCGTGTATATGGCCTTGGTACGCGACAAGACGGTACATCATGCACCAAGCCGCCTGATTGCGATGTTGCAAATCCAGGACACGATGGCGAAGTATTTGTTCAGCTCGCCCGCGACCGGATTCTAAACCAGCTTGGCAAGCCGTATCTCGCCGGTAAGCCGACCATCATCGGCGAGGGCGGTTATGGGCCCCAATACAAGCCAACGACGGCCGAAGCCAAACAAAAGGTAATGGCGTATCTGCATTGGGCCACGCTAGCCAGCGGCGCCGCTGGACCAGCGTGGACATGGACGTTCCGCCACACGCTCATAGTGGACGATCCTACTTATTGGCCGGCAGTACTTAATGCTTATAAAGCTATCGGGCGCGCGTTGAATTATTTGCCAACCATCGCGCCAGCGCAGGTAATGACGGCGACAATCACTTCCAGCAATCCAGACGTGGATGCAATTGGTACATGGTACGGAACTACCTTATTTACCTGGCTTATGCATAAGGACAATGTTTTGGATAGCCAGAAGGTGATTCTTGGAAAGTCAGTTTGGGACAACACAAATGTTTCGCCGCAACTGACCATCTCGGCTAATCTTCCGCCTGGTCAATACAAACTGCTTTTTCTTGATCCTCTCACAGGTTTTGAAGTCGGTTCTTCAAAGGTGTTGAATATCTCTAGTTCGGGACCAATCGTGGTGGATATTCCTTCGTTTCAGAATTCGCTTGGACTCGTATTGAATCCAGCTTGGTAATACATTTTTAAATTTAATTTTGAAATAAGGAAAAGTTTACTAATATTGTCAAGGGATTTCATTTATCACCAGAAAAGATAAAAGAATTTCAATCTAATGAGAGGAAAATTGAGAATTATCGGGAAACTTGCAGGAAAAGACGCAAAAAAATTTTCAGTGAAATCTATAAAAAAGAAAAAGCAATTATTTTTCCCTTATCTAAACGAGATTTATTTATTGCAGGATTTTTTCTTTATATGGGAGAAGGTGGAAAAACTAAAGAAAATGAACTTGTTATTTCAAATACAAATCCGGCGATAATAAAAATTTTTATTTATTGGCTTAAAAATTGTTTTGGAGTCAATAAAGAAAAAATAAAAATCAAATTGCATCTTTATAAAGATATGAATATTAAAAAAGAAATTAATTTTTGGATAAAAGAATTAAATATTGAAAAATCGCAATTTATTAAACCATATATTAAAAATTCAAATAAAAGTTCTTTAACTTATAAAAATGGCTTTGGACATGGCACTTGCAATGCAGCGATTTATAATGGCATTTTAGGAAAAAAAGTATTAATGGGGCTAAAAGCGATTGAAGATTATTTTAATTTACGGTATAAATAATTATATTTATATTCATGCGTCCATAGCTCAGCTGGTTAGAGCACGGCTCTTATAAAGCCGGGGTCGATGGTTCGAATCCATCTGGACGCACATTTCTATTTTCCGCGCGCTTAGCTCAGTGGTAGAGCGACTCGTTTACACCGAGTAGGCCGGGGGTTCGATACCCTCAGCGCGCACCAATAATGTTTAAATTATTTAAAGATTATTTTATTAATCCTCCCTTTTGCGACGACTGCGGGCCTTTGCCGGTAATTCATTGGCAGAATTATTTTAATTCCCTACTGGAAAATATTTTGCCTGATATATGCTTACCTAACTCTTTTAATTATTTTATTGAAAAATCATTTATTGATTTATTTTGCCTATTAAGATTAGTTAAAATTGAAGAAAATTCTAATCACTCAAAAATTTCTTCAAGAATTTCTTTGCGGACAACGGTTTTTATGTGCGAAGCGGAAAAGCGAGGGATTAAATTTTCCGCTTTAAAAGGCCCGGTTGGCTATTTAAATTATTTTTACATGGCCATTAACGGCAAAAAATATTTTTTTGAGGGCTTACCAAGGGCTGAATGGTTGAGTAAGAAATCGATTCATCGGATTGACGATAAAATATTTATTAAAAATGAATTAAAGAAAATCAATGCGCCGATAGCCGAAGGAGAATCTTTTAATCATTTAAATTGGAGGACGGCCTTGAAATACGGCAGGCAATTGGGATTTCCATTAATGGTAAAGCCGCGCAACGGCTCGATCAGCCATCATATTACAGCTGATATAAAAAATGAAAATGAATTAGAAACGGCAATTCGCAAAGCTTTGCGATACTCCCCCTTTTTTATTGTTGAAAAATATCTGGATAATATAAATGTTTATCGGGCAACGGTTGTTGATGAAAAACATATTGCCTGTGTTAAGCGCGTGGCGGCGCATATTATTGCCGACGGCAAGCATTCAATTGAGGAATTGATTGAAATTAAAAATAAAGACGCGCGGAGAGGGTTGCCTAGGCAAAAAAACACCACTTTATATAAATTGGTAATTGATAAAACGAGCGAATTATTATTGGCTGAGCAGGAATATGATTTTGACTCTGTGCCGAAAAAAGGAGAAATAATTTATTTTCAGGAAAAAGTGATTCTTGATTTAGGGGCGGACTTATTTGAGGTTTCATCAAAAATGCATTTTGATAACATTGAATTATTTAAAAACATCGCCTCTTTATTTAGCGTTAAATTGGCTGGCATTGATTTTATTGCGGAAGATATCGGCAAGTCATGGAAAGAACAGCAATGCGCGGTGATTGAATTAAACAGCTTGCCGTATATTGATATGCATCATTTTCCCACTTACGGCGAACCAGTAGAAATATCCAAACATCTTTGCGATATGGTTTTGAGGTATTACTCTTGACAGATTTAATAAAAATCTGTATTATTTGCTTCAGTAAATAAATTTTTTAAAATTTAAAAAGAAAGGAGGTGATTGAAATGAAAAATATCATCTTAGGTTTATTTTTGGTATTGATTTTTGCCACTGTCGCGGTGGCGGAAATTACAGGACCAATGCCTTGTCCCGGACAAGAACAACATGCAGTAAAAGTTGTTCGTGGACCTGCGGGACCGCGCGGATCGCAGGGCGCGCGAGGGCCAATCGGGCCGGCCGGACCACAAGGAGAAATTCCTTGGTGGCCACTGGCATTGGTGGCTATTGGCGGAGGTTTGCTAGGGGGAGTAATTGTCGCGGCTTTGAATAGGCCACAACAACCACCTCCGGCACAGCCAGTTCCTCAACCAGTTCAGCCGGTAAACATTTTTAATAATGTTTTACCGCCGGTAGCTGGACAACAGCCACCCCAACAGTCAAATCAGCCACAGTAATGTGGTTGATGACTTATTTTTTAAGGAGAGTGTTTGTCATTAGACAACCTCTCCTTTTCTTTTTGGCAAACATTTTTTATTTAACACTTATTGACAAAAGCGTGAAACATTGTGAAACATTTTTAACATTGAAAATATGAGACAAAACGTTTCACGTCAAACACTTTGTCTCATATTTTCGATGTCATATTTTAAAAAAGTCTTTTTAAAATGTTTCACATTTTTTTGGCAAACATTTTGCGAACATTTTTATATCTGTCACTAGTCTGATTAAACAATGTTTCACGTTTTACACTGTATATTATCTTATTAACCAATGTTTGCCGTTTTACATCAATTATAGAAAATGTGTACGATGTTTCACGTTTTACACTTGTTTTTTTAAAATCATAGTGTTTCACGTTTTACATAGGTATTTTGTTCTTTTTATAAAATCAGCTATAAATATAAAAATTCTATTTTTTGAAATTCAAAAACAGTATTATAAGCTATATTAATTTATTATATTGAAAATTATCCTTGTACCAATGTTTCACGTTTTACACTATGTATTATCTTATTAACCAATGTTTGCCGTTTTACATAAATTATGGAAAATGTGTACGATGTTTCACGTTTTACATCGGATTAATTTTTAGATATGATGTTTCACGATTTACACTAGTTATCTCTTATAAAAATGTTTCACACTAATACGTGAAACATTTTTATAGAAACTACATCAAAAATATGAGACAAAGTGTTCGACGTGAAACACTTTATCTCATATTTTGAGCATTAAATTTAATAATTGATTATTGTGGATATGTTGCTATCTTTTATATGTGTACGATGTTTCACGTTTTACATTGGATACGCTAAATATCCTGTTAAAAAATGTTTTCCACATGTTCTTCACATCGGCTTTATTTTACGTATTAAAACTTCCTCATTAAATAAGGATTTTTATGGCTTAATTTTTAAATTATAAAATATGGATTTATTTATGATTTTTTAGTTATAATAATAACAATGACTAATAAGCAGGACTTAGGACAACTTGGTGAAAATATCGCCTGTAGATATCTTGTGGAAAAGAGATATAAAATAGTAGAAAGAAACTTCAGGAAACAGTGGGGAGAGATAGATATTATTGCCAAAGCGCCGGATAAGACATTAGTGTTTGTTGAAGTAAAAACTATTAGGCAATATAATAATGATTTTGTCAATAATGATAACGTCATTTCGGCAGAAGACCAATTAACCAAGGCAAAATTGCAAAAATTGCAGAGAACCGCTTCTTTGTATGTCGGCTATTATCCGAATCTGGTAGACGATACCAAAGGCTGGCAAATTGATTTACTTGCCTTGACAATAAAAGAAAATAATTATGTAATTAAACATTATAAGAATATTATATTATGATTATTGACGGCAAAAAAATTGCGCAGGTAATTATTGAGAAATTAAAATCACAACCAAAGCCGGAAAAAATTTTTGCGGCTATTTTGGTTGGCGAAAATCCGCAATCGGAAAGTTTTTTGAAGCAAAAAGAAAAAGTCGCCAAAGAATTAGGAATTGATTTTCGGATTTATAAATTTTCTGAAGAATTGAAAAATGATGATTTGCGCGAAGAAGTAAGAAAAATCGCCTTATTAAAAAAAGTTGGCGGAGTGATTGTGCAGTTGCCGTTGCCGGAACATATAAATAAGCACTATATTTTAAATGTCATTCCTCGCGAAAAAGATGTTGATGTTTTGGGCGAGCGGGCGTTAGGAGCGTTTTATACCGGCCGTAATCCAATATTACCGCCAGCAGTCGGAGTCGTAGATGAAATACTACAAACTACAAACTACAAACTACAAACTACTGCAGTCGCGGTAGTTGGCAGAGGATTTTTAGTTGGCAGACCAATCGCTGTTTGGCTGATGGATAAAGTTAAAGAACTTGGCGTTTTCGGCAGAGAAGGAAATTTATCAGAATTGAAAAATTATGATTTAGTGATTACCGGCGTTGGCAAAGCTGGCTTAATAAAACCGGAAATGTTAAAGTCCGGAGCGGGCGTTATTGATTTCGGCTATTCAATAGATGAAAACGGCAAAATTCACGGAGATTTTGAAACTAATTTACCAATTAACCAATTAACTAATCAACTAAATTTTTACACTCCCACCCCCGCTGGCACTGGTCCGATATTGGTTGCGAAGTTGTTTGAAAACTTTTTTAAATTAATTTCTTTCTTGTAATTTGCCAAACCCCAAGCACATAAAAAATTATGTGCTCGGCCGAGCATATAAATTTATGAATTTATATGCTCTGGTTTTTGAGAATTTTTATAAATTAAACACTGGCTAATTTTATTATTAAGTGGCAAATTAAAATAAAATTTGTTAATATTAAGATATGGAAAAAATTAAAAAACTTCAAAGAATTCCGGAAAAGGGATGGATTGCCGGAATCTGCGTCGGATTCGCTTATTATTTTGCAGAGCCGGTTTGGGTGATTAGATTAATCTGGACGGCGGCGGTATTCTTAGGAATGGGTTCTGGATTGTTTCTTTATATTTTATTGTGGATATTTATGCCAAAAATAAAAGCAACTCCCGAAGATTATAATGAAAAAGTCGCTTAATAATGGTTGTCGCTTCGATAATAAAAGCCGCTTTCGCAACCTCAATAATCTCCGTTGTATTTCTTATGCGGCAGTTAGACAGGCTGAAGTTATTTGAAGGAATGATTGGCGAAAGCTCAGCACAGGATGTTTTAGATATTATTGCGGGCAAAAAATGATTATGAAAGTTATTCCGGACAAAACGTTAATTAAAATACCAGTTAAAGACAATGGCGAAAAATTAACTGATATAAAATCAATTTGCTCCAATATATCAATCAACATCGACCCTAAGAGCCAAAGGGTGGAAAAATTACCATTTGATACATGTTATCTTCGCATTGGCGTAACAAAAAGATTATGCAGGGCTCAAAAATTATTGCCTAATGGTTTCCGCATTATGATTTGGAGCGGCCATCGGGCTATGAAAATCCAAAAAAAGTTATATTTTGACCAATTTCGAAAGTTTAAAAAACAATATCCAAATTGGCCGAAAGAAAAAATAAAACAAGAAACAGATAAATTTGTGGCCCCGATAGAAATAATGCCGCCGCACACCACTGGCGGAGCAGTTGATTGCACTATTATTGATATTCATGGCAGGCAATTAAATATGGGGACTGCCATAGACAATTTTACAAAGCGATCATACACAAATTCAAAAGTAATTTCAAAAGAAGCAAAAAAGAATAGATTATTATTAATTAATATAATGACAAAAGCAGGATTTGTGAATTATCCTCCGGAATGGTGGCATTGGTCGTATGGCGACAGATACTGGGCCGCTGTTTTAAATAAAAAATTTTCAATTTATAAAGGAATATAAATATTTATTTTAATGCCTACTAAATACATATTTTTATCATTAATGTCGCTGGCGGTCGCTTTAGAAATTGTGGCGGATGTGTTATTTAAAAAATGGTCGCTTGGAAATAAGAATTATTTATTGATTGCAGGGCTGGCAATTTATATGATAGGCACTTTTTTCTGGGCGTATTCACTAAAATTTGAACATCTTTCAAAAGCTATTTCTGTTTTCGCGGTTTTAAATCTGATCATTCTCGTACTCGTCGGAGTTTTTATTTTTAAAGAAAATCTTTCTCTGGTGAATAAGATTGGCATTATTCTTGGAATTATAGGAATTATATTGATTGAAATGTAATGCGTTGCGGTATTATTAATCTAGAATTTTACAGATTAAGCAAGGAGTAAATTTTATTAATTAAATTATCAATAATTTCTTTTTTTGTCGATTCAATATTCAATCTTATTGCCGGCTCGGTGTTTGATGGACGTAAATTAAACCACCATTCATTAGATTCAATTGTTAATCCATCAAGGTAAAAAATTTTTAATTGGTTAGAAAATTGATTTTTAAAAATTTCTTCGATTTCTTTTAAGATATTTTTCATTTCGCGATTTTCAGCTGGCAATTCAATATTAATTTCTCCACTCCGATAATATTGCGGCAGTAAATCATTAAAGTTAGCTATTGAATAAGGCAGTTTTGAAATAGCGTTAATAACTTCAATTGCGGTTAAAATTCCGGAATCAATATAAGAAATTTCTTTTTTATCGCTGATTGGAAAATAATAATGGCCGGATTTTTCCGCTCCAAAATCAGCTTTAATTTCTTGCATTAGTTTTTTAATAAAATAATGGCCGGCCCTAGAAGTCGTAAGTCTTAAGTCTTTAGTCGCTAGTCTTTTAACAAGCCAGCCAGTTCTTGAGTCAATTACGATTTTTTTTGGCTTTAGATGCCAGATTAATAATTTACTAATAACATCGGGATCAATAAAGCGGCCAAGATTATCAATAAAAAATACCCGATCGCCGTCAGCGTCAAAAATAACTCCTAAATCAACTTTTTGTTTTTTTACTTCTTGTTGAAGTTGGTTTAAAGCGTTTGAAGCCAATGGATTCGGCCTATGAGCCGGAAAATCACCATTGGGCGTCTGATTAATTAGTTGATAGTCAATTAGTGAATTGGTTTTAAATAATTCTTTTAAAATCAATCCGGTCGTACCGTTAGAACAATCAAAAACAATTTTTAATTTTTTGTCAGAATGCAATCTTTTTTTAAGAAAGTCCACATAAATTTTTATATAATTCATAAAATTTAAAACCAAATTAACTAATTAACTAATTTACCAACTTACTAACTTCTTCTCCACTTATTGGCATAGCATTTTTGCCGACGATTTTTAAACCATTATATTCTTTTGGGTTGTGGCTGGCCGTAATCATTATTCCTAAATCAGCATTAAAATAATTAGCTAAAAAATAAAACATCGGCGTAGTTGATAATCCTATTTTAATAATTGCTAATTGCTGATTGCTAATTGTTAATTGTTCAATTATTGCGTGATAAAGAGTAGGCGAGCTTAGCCGGGTGTCATGAGCAACTGCAATTTTTAATTTTTCATTTTTAATTTTGAATTTTGAAATAAACAAAGAAATAATTACACAAACTATTTCTTCGTTTATTTCAGCGGGGTATTTGCCGCGGATGTCGTAAGCGCGAAAAATTTTATGATTTATATTTATTTTATTTGTAGTTTCCATTACATTGATTTTATCAGCAATTGGAGTTAAATTAAATAGATATAATGTCCCGCAAAAATAAAAAAAATAAAAAAGAAGATTCGTCTCAGTTTTTTGACGATTTTCGCCTTCATCCGGAAACGAAAAAAAGCGTTTGGGCGGTAATTTTTATCGGCGTTGCCATAATTTTATTTTTGGCGAGCTTTAAAAGCGCCGGACCTTTCGGCAATTTCGCTTACGCAATTTTTGAAAAACTTTTCGGCTGGGGCTATTATCTTTTACCTTTGATTTTTTTGATAATGGCCGGCGTTTTTCTAGCTTCCGAGCGCCGCCGGATTTATGTGATTACTTTTTTAGGCGCGGTGATGTTTGTTTTAGCCGGTCTTGGTCTTATTGATATTGTTTTTCCGGAAAGTGGAGGCTTAACAGGCAAAGCAGTTGGTTTATTAGAAGTCTTTTTTGGTTATTGGGCTTCTATTATAGTTTCTTTGATTATTTTGGCCGCATCGCTATTGATTGTTTTTAATCTTAGGATAAAAATTCCCCAAAGATTAAAAGCGTTAAAAGCAGACGAAAAAACAGAAACTTTGAAAAAGACTGAGGTTGAAAAAGTGGAAGAAGCGATTTTTGCCGCAGGCGATGAGAATGAAAATGAAGAAGTTAAAGCAGAAAAAGAAGTGGAACAGATAGCGATTAAAGATAAGATAACTCAAGTTATGGGATTAAAACAAAAAAGGAGCGCGCTTATTGGAAATTCGAACGTCAATTATGTTGCTCCACCGTTGGATTTATTGAGGTCTTCGGTTGAAAAGCCGACAGTCGGCGACTTGCGGGCAAGCGCCAATATTATTAAAAGAACATTGGAGGGCTTTGGCATTTCCGTAGAAATGGGAGAAATTAATATTGGGCCGAAAGTAACGCGCTATACCTTAAAGCCGGCTGAAGGCGTGAAGCTTTCCCGTATTACCGCTTTGAATTCTGATTTGGCTTTGGCATTAGCGGCGCATCCGATAAGAATTGAAGCGCCGATTCCCGGGAAGTCTTTAGTCGGCATTGAAGTGCCGAATAAGGTCGCGGCTATTGTCCGGCTTGGCAGTCTGCTTAATTATCAAGATTTTTACGCTTCCGGACCATTAGGCTTTGTGCTGGGAAGAGACGTTAATGGCGACCCGATTTTTTCCGATATTGAGAAGATGCCGCATATTTTAATTGCCGGCTCGACCGGTTCCGGCAAATCAATCTCTATTCACTCTCTCATAATTTCGCTTTTGTATAAAAATTCTCCGCAGACTTTAAGAATGATTTTAATCGACCCGAAAAGAGTGGAACTTTCGGTCTATGACGGCTTGCCTCATCTGATTTCTCCTGTTATCACCCAGCCGAAGAAAACGATTAATGTTTTTCGTTGGCTGATTGATGAAATGGACAGGCGTTATGAAACTTTGCTTCAGGCCGGTTCGCGCGATATCCAAAGCTATAATAAAAAGAATGATAATCCGCTTCCTTATGTTTTGGTGGTAATTGATGAATTAGCTGATTTGATGGCTAGTTACGGACGGGAAATAGAAGGCGCTATTGTGCGATTGGCGCAAATGGCGCGCGCTACCGGCATTCATTTGGTTGTTTCTACTCAAAGGCCGTCGGTGGAAGTGATTACCGGATTGATAAAAGCCAATATTACTTCAAGAATTGCTTTGCAGGTGGCTTCGCAGGTTGATTCGCGGACTATTCTTGATTGCGCCGGCGCGGAAAAGCTTCTTGGAGGAGGCGATATGCTTTTTATTTCTTCTGAATTATCAAAGCCGAAAAGAATTCAGGGCGCTTATATTTCCGAAGAAGAAATTAATAAAGTTTCCAAGTTTATAAAGGAAAATAATAAGAATTATGTTTTAAAAGAAGGAGAAAGCGGAGAATCTATTTTTGAAAATGGCGAACAGGCGGAAGGCGGAATAAATAACGACAAGGAAGATATGTTTGATAAATATTCCAATGACGATGATGACGAGCTTCTTGATGAAGCGGTGGAGACGGTGAAAGCGGCCCAAAAAGCTTCAGCTTCATTGTTGCAACGGAGATTAAAAGTCGGCTATGCCCGCGCCGCCAGGCTGCTTGATATTATGGAGGCTAAGGGCATAATTGGTCCAGGAGACGGAGCTAAGCCAAGGGAGGTGTATATTGATAAGATGACTAATGACTAATAATTTATAGCATATGGATAATCAAAAAAATTTCCACGAATTTTTCAGTGAGATAGTTAAAAATAGCGGTTCAAGTATTGAAAAGCTGGCTGAATTGACAAGCATTTCTCCGCGTTATTTAAAGGCTTTTTGCGATGGCGATTTTAAAAAATTGCCGTCTTTGCCGTATGTGCGCGGATATTTAATGAAAATCTCCAATATTTTAGGGATTGATGGCCAAGAATTATGGTCGGCTTATAAAGAAGAATTAAAAGCAAAAATTGTCATTGATGATACGTTGCCGTTAAATCGTTTTGCTCTAAAGCCAAGAAGTTTTAAAAATTTGGCAATTGGAATTGTTATAATTTTTGCTATAATATTCTTAGTCTGGAGATTGGATGATCTGCTCGGCATTCCTAAGATTGAAATTGCCAATCCGGCAAATGATTTAATTATCAATGAAGATATTATCAATATAAAAGGAACTATCAATAATTACAGGGATAAATTATTGATTAATAATGAAGAAGTTTTTATCGCTAAAGACGGAAAATTCGAAAAAGAATATCGCCTTGCTCCGGGAGTTAATAACATAGAATTTCGCTTAAAAAGATTTTTAGGCAAAGAAACAAGCGAAGTCAGGCGGGTAATATACCAGTCGCAATAAAAAATATTAAATTTATGATTAAACAAAAAAACACAGAAGAAAAAAATGATTTAGAAAAATTTTTGGAATCATTGCAGGATAAATTCGGCGAAGGGGCGATTATGAAGCTTGGCGATGTAAAAAAGGTCAATGTTGATATTGTGCCGACAGGTTCTTTTTCATTGGATTTAGCTTTAGGAGTGGGCGGTTTTCCAAGGGGAAGAATAATCGAAGTTTTTGGTCCGGAAAGTTCCGGGAAAACCACTTTGGCTCTTCATGCCGTTGCTGAGGCGCAAAAGAATGGCGGCAAAGCGGCTTTTATTGACGCTGAGCATGCGATGGATCCGGAATACGCTAAAAAAATAGGCGTAAAAATAAATGATTTGATTATTTCTCAGCCGGACAGCGGCGAAGAAGCTTTGAATATTTTGGAAAGCTTGGTGCGTTCGCAGATGTTTGATGTTATTGTTATTGATTCAGTGGCGGCCTTGACTCCGAAAGCGGAAATCGAAGGCGAAATGGGGGCGCAGTTTATCGGTCTTCAAGCCCGCATGATGTCGCAAGCGCTTAGAAAATTAACCGCTATTTCCGCCAAATCAAATACTTTGATAATTTTTATCAATCAGCTTCGGGAAAAAATCGGCATGATGGGCTATGGCGAGCCGACAACCACTCCTGGCGGACGGGCGTTGAAATTTTACGCTTCAGTGAGAATTGATATTCGGCGCATCGCTCAAATTAAGAAAGGAGAAGAAGTTGTCGGCAACCGCGTTAGGGCCAAGGTAGCAAAAAATAAAGTGGCGCCACCGTTTAAAATCGCGGAGTTTGACATTATGTACGGCGAAGGTATTTCTTATAGCGGCGATATTTTAAATACGGCTATTAAATATGGCGTTGTTGCTAAATCCGGCAATACTTACAGCTTTGAAAGCGAAAAGCTTGGCGTTGGCATTGAGGCGTCGCGGGAAAAGCTCAAAGAAGACAAAGTTTTATTGAATAAAATTAAAAAATCTGTTCAATCGGCAATAGCCGTGAAAGTTTGATTTTGTTTTTAAAATAGAGTATTATTTTCCATCCAACAAATAAAAGAGAAATACCATTTGGTGCTTTTAGATTAATTTTAAGGCAAGCCAGGTTAGAAGAAAAAGATTTTGAAAAATAAGTTGTTTACAACTATGAATCAAGAAATTAAAACTTGCCAAAACTGCAAACAAAATTTTACCATAGAATCAGAAGATTTCGCTTTTTACGACAAAATAAAAGTTCCGCCGCCGACTTGGTGTTCGGAGTGCCGAATGATTCGCCGCATGAATTGGCGCAATGAAAGAACATTATACAAAAGAAAATGCGATGCACCCGGACATAATGAAGAAATAATCTCCATTTATCATAAAGATTCGCCGTTTAAGGTTTATGACTATAAATATTGGTGGAGTGATGAATGGGATTCTTTGATATATGGCAAGGATTATGATTTTTCACAGCCGTTTTTTGAGCAGTTTAAGGAGTTATTAAGAGAAGTTCCTCATAATAATTTAGTATCGGGGAATAATGTAAATAGCGAATATGTAAATTTTCAAGCTAATAGTAAGGATTGCTATTTAGCAACGGGGGGTCAATTTAATGAACAGGTTATATATAGCAACCATGTTGTAAATTCAAAAGACTCCACCGATCTTTATTTTGTTTTTAAGATAGAACTTGGTTATGACGATGTAATTTGCCAAAATTCATATCGTTTATTTTATAGTCAGAATTGCGATAATTGTATTGATTCTTATTTTTTATATGATTGCCGAAATTGTCAGAATTGCTTTAGTTGTGTTGGATTAAGAAATAAGCAATATTACATATTTAATAAACCTTATTCAAAAGAAGAATATGAAAAGAAATTAAGAGAGTTTAATTTAGGTAATTTTAATCAAATTAAAAAACAAAAAGAATTATTTAATGAATTTAAATTAAGATATCCTTATAAATTTATAAATTCTGTTAGGGGAGAAAATATTTCTGGGGATAATATAAGCGACGCTAAAAATTGTAAATACGCATTTGATATACTTCCGGGAGGCAGTGAAAATTGTAAATTTCTTTGGTGGAGCGGTAATGTTATAAAAGATGTTTATGATGGAAATGTTGGCATGAATGTTGAATCATCATATGAAAATATATCTGTTATAAATAACGTTTCAAGAGTATTGTTTTCAGTTTCTATTTGGACTGGTTATGATATCCAATATTCTGAGAATTGCCATAATTCCTCCAATCTCTTCGCCTGCGTCGGCCTCCGCAACAAGCAATACTGCATCCTCAACAAGCAATACACCAAAGAAGAATACGAAAAACTAGTGCCCCAAATCATAGAGTATATGAATAATATGCCCTATACAGATAAACAAGGCAGAATCTACAAATACGGAGAATTCTTCCCGCCAGAACTGTCTCCCTTCAGCTATAACGAAACAATCGCCCAAGAATACTTCCCCTTAACCAAACAACAAGCCATAGAACAAGGTTACAGCTGGAAAGACCCGGAACAAAGAAATATCAATATAACCCTCAAATCAGAAGACCTTCCTGACAATATCAAAGACGTCAAAGATGATATAATCAACCAAATCATAGAATGCCAGCATCAGAACAATCCGCCAGCAGGCGGATGCAATGAACAATGCACCGAAGCCTTCAAAATCATCCAACCAGAACTGGATTTCTACAAAAAAATGAATCTTCCTTTGCCCAGACTATGCCCTAACTGCAGGCATTACCAGAGACTAAAACAACGCAATCCACTTAAACTATGGAAAAGGCAATGCCAATGCGCTGGCAATAAGTCAGAAAACGAAGTTTATCAAAACACTATTGCTCATACGCATGGAGAAAAGCATTGTGAAAATACCTTTGAAACTACTTATGCTCCTGAACGTCCGGAAATTGTCTATTGTGAAAAGTGTTACCAGCAGGAAGTGATGTAGTTTGACTTTGAAATTGAAAATATAGTAATATTCTATATATTATGACAACAACAGCCTTAAAAGAAAAAGTGTTTCAATTACAAGCTGAATTAGAATTTATTAAAAAAGCTTTTGAAAAAGAGCCTGATTTCGATATCGACGAAAAAAACTGGAAAAAAATTAAAGCAGATTCAAAAAAAACAAGAGCGAAATTATATCAAATTCGCTATGGCAAAAAATAGGGTCTTTTTAGACAGCAGCACTTTAATAGCCGCTATCCTTTCTCAATCAGGCGGCTCTTTTTATATTTTGAACAGATTTAGGAATGATTTTGAATTTCAGATTAATAATTATATTTTTGATGAATTAATGGCAATCGCGGATAAAAAGTTTTCAATAGATAAGGATTTCAAAAATAAATTATTTCTTCTTATCGGCATGGTTCCTATAAAAATTTTAAATGATTCATCAAAATCTAAAACTGATATTGCAGCAAAGTTTATTAACAAAAATGACGCGCCGATTTTAGCTTCGGCTTTAATACATAGTAATTATCTTTTGACTTTAGATAATGATTTTTTAAAAGAATCGGCAATAGAATTCGCTCAAAAGAAAAATTTGATTATTTTAAAACCGAAAGATTTTATTGAAAAATTTAGAAATAAAATTTAATGCTTTCATGATTTCCGAAACAAAAACCTGCCAAAACTGCAAACAAAATTTTACCATAGAACCCGAAGATCTCGCTTTTTACGACAAAATCAAAGTACCGCCGCCGACTTGGTGTCCGGAGTGTAGGATGGTAAGAAGATTTATATGGCGAAACGAAAGAGCGCTTTATAAAAGACAAAGTGATTTTTCTAAAAAAGATATAATATCTTTATATTCAAAAATTTCACCTTTCAAGGTATATGACCATAAAGAATGGTGGTCAGATGAATGGGATTCAATGAGTTATAGCAGAGAATATGATTTTTCTAAGCCATTTTTTATCCAATTTCAAGAGCTTCAAAAAAAAGTGCCTAGAATTTCTATTTTTAATCAACAGTGCGTAAATTCTGAATACACAAATCAATCTTATGAAAATAAGAATTGTTATTTGTGTTCCAGTATCGCTAATTCCGAAGATAGCGCCTATTGCGCTAATGTAAATGAAATTAAGCAAGCACTAGATTCTTTTTTTGTCAATAAATCAGAGCTTGGCTATGAATTAATAGATTCTGAACGTTGTTATAATTCTGCATTTATAATTAATTCAGATAATTGCATTGATTCAATGTTTCTTTATGATTGTAAAAATTGCCAAAATTGCATCGGGGCGGTTGGATTGAGAAATGGGCAATATGTATTTTTCGGTGAGCAGCTTTCCAAAGATAAGTTTAACAAGAAGAGACAGGAATTTATTTTAGGAGGGTATGAAATATTAGAAAATGTAAAAAAGAAATTTTTAGAATTAATTATTAAATTTCCGAGAAAATCTGATCGCCTTAAAAAGTGTGTAAATTGTACGGGCGATTTTTTGACTAATTCTAAAAATGTAAAGCAGGGATTTGGAGCGTTTGACCTGGAAGATTGTGGTTATATTACGCGGATGTATGCCTGCAAGGATGTTTATGATAGTTATGGATTAGGAGAAAGCCAATTAATTTACGAAACAATAAGTAATCAAACAGTTTATAGTGTTAAATTTTCTAATGTAACTAGTGATTCTAGAAATTGTGATTATTGTGATTTATGTTTCAATTGTGAGAATTGCTTCGCCTGCATCGGCCTCCGCAACAAGCAATACTGCATCCTTAACAAGCAATAC
>JBBTRV010000007.1:0-68514 GCA_038065035.1 Patescibacteria group bacterium
TTCCTGACCATATCAAAGACGTCCAAGACGATATAACCAACCAAATAATAGAATGCCATCATCAAAACAATCCGCCAGCAGGCGGATGCAACGAACAATGCACTCAAGCTTTCAAAATCATCCAACCAGAACTGGATTTCTACAGAAAAATGAACCTTCCTCTTCCCAGGCTATGCCCCAACTGCCGCCACTATCAACGACTAAAACAGCGCAATCCTCTTAAACTATGGAAAAGGCAATGCCAATGCCAGGGAATAGAAGGCAAAAACCCAAACAATACAAACATCTACCAAAACACTATTAATCATTTTCATAACCAAGACCATTGTCTCAATGAATTTGAGACCACCTATTCGCCAGAACGTCCTGAAATAGTCTACTGCGAGAAGTGTTATCAGCAGGAAGTGGTGTAAATTAACTTTGTTTTCTTGCTATAAAAAATATAAGGCGTAAAATTGTATTACGTTAATTTTAATATGCCCCTTTTTAAACTTCATTCACCCCGATACTAAAAACAAGTTTTAGTACGGGGCAAGAAATTTAAGCTAATGTCTTTATTCAAATTAAAATCAAAGTTTAAACCATCAGGAGATCAGCCAAAAGCCATTAAACAGCTTATCGATGGCGTTAAAAAAAATTATCGCTATCAAACGCTTTTAGGCGTTACCGGCAGCGGCAAAACTTTTTCTATAGCGAATGTTATCGCCAGTTTTGATAAGCCTGTTTTGGTAATGGCGCCCAACAAAACTCTGGCGGCGCAATTATACCGAGAGTATAAGAATTTTTTCCCTAAAAACTCGGTTAATTATTTTGTTTCTTACTACGATTATTATCAGCCCGAGGCGTATATTCCGACATCAGACACTTACATTGAAAAAGAAGCGATGATTAACGAAGAAATTGATAAATTAAGGCATCAGGCAACATCGGCTTTAACAACCAGGCGCGACGTGATTGTTGTGGCGTCAGTTTCCTGTATTTATAATCTTGGCGTGCCGGAAAGCTATTCTCAAGCGGCATTGCATTTGGAAATCGGTAAAATGATGACGAGAGGAGATTTAATCAGGCAATTAGTGAGAATGCAGTTTTTAAGAACTTCTGGAGTTTTAAAAAGAGGGTATTTCAGGGTGCGGGGAGATTTTTTTGAAATTATGCCGGCTGGCGGAGAGATTATAAATGTTATTGAACTTGAGAATCAGAAAGTAAAAGCGATTTCCATAAACGATCCTTTGACGAGAAAAATAAAAGAAAAATTGAATGAATTGGTTGTTTTTCCGCCAAAGCATTTTATTAGCAGTGAACCGCAAAGAGAGCAAGCAATCAAAGAAATTAAAAAAGAATTAAAAGAAAGGCTGGAATATTTTGAAAAGGAAAAGCTTTATCTGGAGGCTGAGCGCCTAGAAAGAAGGACGAAGTATGATATTGAAATGCTTAAAACCATCGGTTACTGCCATGGCGTTGAAAATTATTCGCGGCATCTAGCTGGAAAATTGGCCGGCGAACCGCCAGATACGCTGATTTCTTATTTTGGAGGCAATTTTTTAACCATCATAGATGAATCGCATGTTGCTATGCCTCAAATTGGCGGGATGTATAAAGGCGATAAAAGCCGTAAAGAGATTTTAATTAAATATGGCTGGCGTTTGCCAAGCGCCCTTGATAATCGCCCTTTGAAGTTTGAAGAGTTTGAACAGCGTGTCGGGCAGGTTATTTTCACCTCCGCCACTCCCGGACAGTTTGAGATGAAAAATTCCAAGCAGATAGCTGAGCAGATAATCAGGCCTACCGGCTTGATTGACCCGCCGGTGGAAGTGCGGCCGGTATTTGATAAAAAAGAAAACCGCGGCCAGATCGACGATGTAATAAAAGAAGCTCAAAAATTAATTGAAAAAAAGGAAAGGGTAATTATCAATACTTTGACAAAAAAAATGGCGGAAGATTTAACTGAATTTCTGAAAAAGAAAAAATTTAAGGCCAATTATATGCATGCCGACACAAAAACATTGGAACGGGCGAAAATTTTAACTGATTTCCGAGCCGGCAAGATTGATATTTTAGTGGGCGTTAATTTACTTCGCGAAGGACTGGATTTGCCGGAAGTAACATTGGTGGCGATTTTAGACGCTGACCGCGAAGGATTTTTAAGAAATGAAACGTCTTTAATCCAAACAATGGGCCGCTGCGCGCGGAATGTTTCTGGCAAAGTGATTTTATACGCGGATATTATGACTGGTTCGATAAAGCGGGCGATTAGCGAAGTGGAACGCCGCCGGAAAATTCAGATGGAATATAATAAAAAACATAATATTACGCCAAAATCAGTTGTGAAAAAAGTTGAAGAGCTTATTAAAATTGATAAAGATTTTAGCGTAGAAAATTGACTTTTAAAGTAGTTTTCTGTTAATCTTTTGGCAGATAATAATTGACAATTACATAAGGAGGATAAGCGATGAGAATATCTAAAATTATCACAATGACGATTGTATGTTTTTTTGTATTTTTGTTTATTTTTATTGTGGGCGTGAAATTTAGCTGGCGATTTCAAAAATCAGCGATTCTTATTGTTGATGTGGCGGATTATGGAATCGGCGGCAAGGAAAAAATATTAGATTGGTTCGAGCATAATGATGAGTTGAAAAACGAGTTTGATTTTCGGGCAATAATAACGACAAATGCCGATTTTTCATCGTTTAATCCCTTTCGATTCTACGATGAAATTGAAGCAATGTTGGGCGCGAAAAATTTAATTCATGCCACTATGCCTGATTTGACGCTCGGCCTATATTTTTCTTCTGTGTTTTTCAAGAATAAAGACATATTTTCCGATAAAACAGAAAAGAATTTAATTATTATTTCCGGCCGCGCCAATCAGTCGCAAGAAATAAAGAATTTTCAGCTTAATAATCCAAATATCAAAATTATAATTGCGACGCTAAATTCTGAAAAGCAAAAGACGTATCCATTTAAAATTAAAAGAAAGTCTAAAAACGTTGCGAAAGGAGGGCTAATACCCTCCTTTTTTATTTATTTGACTTGGTAAATTTTTAGGAATAAAGTTTATAATAATAACCCCTATAGATTTAAGGAAATAGGGTCTTTTGTCTATGGAAGATAAAATAATTATAAAAGGCGCTCGGGTTCATAATTTAAAAAATATTTCTCTTGAGCTGCCGAAGAATAAAATGATAGTTTTTACCGGCGTTTCCGGAAGCGGCAAGTCTAGCTTGGCGTATGATACGATTTTCGCCGAGGGTCAAAGGCGATATATTGAATCTTTAAGTCCTTACGCGCGGCAATTTTTAGGGCAAATAGATAGGCCGGATGTAGATGAAATTATCGGGCTTTCGCCGGCGATTGCCATCAATCAAAAATCTTTATCGCATAATCCGCGCTCTACTGTTGGGACGCTCACGGAAATTTACGATTATTTAAGGGTTTTATACGCGCGTTTAGGCGAGATTTTTTGCCCTTTGTGCGCCACAAAAATTGAAAAATTATCTGTTGAAGAAATGGTTGATATCATTATTAAGAAAGCGCGGCGGGAAAAAGCGGAAACAGCGACGATTTTATCGCCGGTTGTCCGTGGTCGGAAAGGAGAATATTACCAATTGCTGTATGATTTTTTGAATTTGGGATTTTCCGAAGCGAGAATTGACGGAAAATTTCATTCGCTCCACGAAAAAATAGAACTATCCCGTTATAAAGCGCATATGATTGAAATTGTTATTGATAAAGTAATGATTAATCCGTCGGCAGGCGGAGAAAGCCGTTTGTTTGAAGCGATGGAAACGGCGTTAGATCACGGCAAGGGATTAGTTTTGGCTGTTTTTGACGGCAAAGCGCCGGTGGAAATTTTACTTTCCAGCAAGTGGACCTGCCCGAAAGACAATTTCGCTTTTCCGGAAATTGAACCGCGCTTGTTTTCCTTTAATAGTCCTTACGGCGCCTGTCCGATTTGTTCAGGCTTGGGAAAAACAGATTTGTTTTTAAATACTATTTGTCCGGATTGCCATGGAAAAAGATTAAAACCCGAAGCGTTAAGCGTAAAAATTAATGGAAAAAATATTTATGAAGTTTGCAGTCTGACGATAGATAAAATAAATGAATTTTTCAGCGATTATGAAAAGAAATTAACGGAAAGGCAAAAAACAATCAGCCAGAATATTTTAAAAGAAATAAAAGACCGGCTGCGATTTTTGCTGGAAGTCGGCTTGGATTACGTGAGCTTGACACGCGAAGCGGAAACATTGTCCGGCGGCGAAGCGCAAAGAATAAGATTGGCATCGCAAATCGGCTCGCAATTGTCGGGAACGCTGTATGTTTTAGACGAGCCGACAATCGGCCTTCACGAAAGAGACACGGAAAAACTGATAAAAATTTTGAAAACCTTAAAAGAGCAGAATAATACTTTAGTTGTCGTCGAGCATGACGAAAGAACGATTGAAGAATCGGATTATCTGGTTGATTTAGGGCCGATGGCCGGAAAAAACGGCGGTGAAATAACGGCAAGCGGCAAGATAAAAGAATTAATGAAAAATCATAAAAATTTTAAAAAATCTTTGACTTTAAAATATTTAAGCGAAGAAGAAAAAATCGAAATTCCGGAAAATCGGCGGCAGAAAATAACGGAAAAATTGAAAATTATCGGCGCCCGGGCGAATAACTTGAAAAATCTCAACGTGGAAATTCCTTTAAGGAAGTTGGTTTGTATTACCGGCGTTTCTGGCAGCGGCAAATCATCTTTAATTCACGATGTTTTGTATAAAAATATAATAAATTTAAAATCCGGATTCGGCGAACCGCTCCAAAACGCCAGCCAGATTTTTGGCAGCGAATATCTTGATAAAATCGTAATGGTTGACCAGTCGCCTATTGGCCGAACCCCACGCTCTAATCCGGCGACTTACACCGGCATTTTTACGCCAATAAGGGATTTTTTCGCTTCTTTGGAAGAATCGCGGGCGCGCGGTTATATCGCTTCAAGATTTTCTTTTAATGTCAAATCAAGCAATAAAGGCGGACGGTGCGAGGCTTGCGAAGGCGCCGGATTTAATTTGATTGAAATGCATTTTTTGCCGCCGGTTTTGGTGCAATGCGATGTTTGCCGCGGCAAAAGGTTTAATAGGGAAACATTGCAGGTAAAACATAAAAATAAGAATATCGCCGAGGTTTTGGAAATGACCATTGATGAAGCTTTGGAATTTTTTGACGGACTTTATACTATTACCGATAAATTGAAAGTTTTAATCGAGGTCGGCTTGGGGTATCTGCAGTTAGGGCAGTCAGCGACCACTTTATCCGGCGGCGAAGCGCAAAGAATAAAGCTTGCTCGCGAATTAACCCATCCTTTGGGCCGGCGCGCTTTGTATCTTTTAGACGAGCCGACTGTCGGGCTTCATTACCATGATATTGAAATGCTTTTGAGGGTTTTAAATAAACTGATAGAAAAAGGCAATTCAATAATTGTTATTGAGCACAATATGCAGATTATCAAATCGGCTGATTATATTATTGATTTGGGGCCGGAAGGCGGAGAAAAAGGAGGCAAAATAATTGCTAAGGGCAGCCCTGAAGAAATCGTTAAAAATAAAAATTCTTACACCGGAGCGTATTTAAAAAAGTATCTTGCTTAATAGTTTTTTAGAATATATTATATTATGATAATTTATGCGGTTATAAATTTTATGTCAATAACAATAAAATGGAAAACAACAACGTAGAAAGAAGTATGGAGATGCGTTTTGGAGACGCGATAATCAAATCGCCGGAAGGTGGTATTCGTTATGGAGTTTTTGAATTACTTGAAGATAAGAAAATTACGCATGGTTTTAGCGCAATATCGAAAAATATGTCTTTTGGAGCGGAAAAAAGCGGATTAGAGAGAAGGGCGCTGAATGTTCGGTTAGGACAATTTTTGCGCGAAATTGGGATTCCAACAGAAAAACAAGTTATTATGACGGCAAATCTTTTTAAACCAATTGGAAACTTTGTAATTATTGGTGAAAAAGGGCTTACCCTAAATCAACTACCGCTACTTCGAGAGATATATGGCGATGATTTGGTACGATCTGCTTCAGATTATCCGCGGTTTGTCGGAAGTGAATATGCCGCTGATGGCATATTCACTAATGAACCTGGAATAGCGCTTGAAGCCGTTTCTCGAGATTGTATGCCAATTATTGTAGCTGTCAGATCTGCTCAAAAGAGTTTAACGGGGATTGTCCATGGCGGAAGACGACAAATTGAAGCTGGTTTGGGTGAGCGTATTGTTGCGTTTTGCCGCGAATTTGCCGATGCTAGTCCGGAGGAAATATTAATAGGAATAGGTCCTCATATTCGTTCATGTCACTATTTCTTTAATCGCCGTCAGATTGCTGAAGATGAAGGGGGGAAAAGCGTTTCGATCAACGAGGAGCGATGGGGTGATTATTTAATAAATAAAAGCAAGGATGTATTTTCTTTAGATATGGAAGGATTATTAACACAAGAACTTATTAGCAAGGGCGTTCTTCCTCAATGTGTAGCACGCGCAGATTTATGTAGTTACGATGCGCAAGAACAGAGTTTTTCCGCGGCATCGCTTCGATATCAAAGCAAGCATAATCTTCCGCCAAGCCGAATGATAACAGTTGCTTTACACGATTAATTGTTGGTTTTAAGCTTAAACGTCTTTGCTGATTATTTTGTTGAAAAATATTTTTCTATGTTTTTTCTCTATTGACAAAAAATTTTTCTCATGTAAACTGATAATTGTTTTTGAGTAATATTAGAATAACAAAAACGTCTTAAAAAAGACTTTTAAAGTCTTTTTTATTTGGTCTTTGACAATAAAATAATATATCCTCGGCGAAAGGATTTATATTATCAAACAATTTACAAAAAGGAGGTCGTTATGAATGTGGTATCAAGACTAGTAAGGTTGTTGCCAAAAGAACTTGGGCATCTATCCCTGATTGACCCGCGAATGATTGTTGAATTAACGGTCGCGCTCAACAAGGAGATTGAGATAGTTGAACTTAATTCAATTCACTTTCTTAATCTGAATAAAAAAATTTTAGTTCCGCTTCCAGAAAATACCCGGAAGGACGGAATTAAAATAAGGAGCATCCAAATTGTTCCGTCCGCAGAAAATCCCTTTGTTCTGATTGAAACAAATGGGCCAATGACCCCACATCTAAAACAGGTGGTTGAAGCATTGATCAAAACAATGGGAAACTTTGGGATAACAAACGCTTTTTTCCCCGGCAATATTTTTGAATCGTATAACAGGGAAGAAGCGGCGTTGTTTTTTTTCGGCCGCAATATGGATACTATTAAAATGGTGTCCTGCGGCGCAGAAAACATCAGGATTATCGATGGAAAATTTATTCTTTTTTGCCATAAAAAAAGAATAATAAAAAAGATGCGTATTGTAGATTCTCAGTATGATTGGATAGTTGGATCGTTTGCATTGTGGAAAGCCGATGAAGACATTCTTTTTATTGGCAGGCCGAAAAATGATTCAATAACGATAACTTTTCAAAGCGGGAGAGTTTTTCAAATTGATTCTTGGGGGGGGCAACAACAAGAACATATTGTTGTTGAACCAATGGCTGCTCACGTAGAAGAATCAATTGGCATAACTCAAGGAAATCAAGTCAAGATTTCCGTTTAATTTGGTTTTATTCCTTTCGCCGAGGAATTTTTGAAACGCCGCATCTTTTTAAGGATGACGGCGTTTTTATTTTGTATATTTTTTATTTTTAAGATAAAGTTATTGCATGAATTTATCATTTCAAGCTAAAAAAGCGCCTCAAACTCCCGGTGTTTATATTTTCAAAGATAAGAAAGGCGGCATTTTATATATTGGCCGGGCGATTAATTTAAGAAGAAGAATAGTTCAATATTTTCAAAAGCCGGTAGATTTTCGCATTCAAGAAATGGTTGACTTGGCGAGAACTATTAAATTAAAAAAAACCAAAGGCGTTTTGGAAGCGATTATTTTAGAGGCAAATTTAATAAAAAAATATTGGCCGAAATATAATATTAAAGATAAAGATGACCGATCGTTTATTTATATCTTTATACCCGAAGCAGAATATCCAAGACCATATATTATTAGAGGAAAAGAAATTGAAAATCAATCTGCCAGCTGGTGGATAAAAACTGAAAAATTTAATTTATTCGGCCCTTATCAAAGTTTGTCGCTTGTGAAAAGCGCCTTAAAAATAATCCGTCGAATTTTTCCATATAGTGCCTGTAAGCCATTTCAGGGCAAGCCTTGCTTTGATTATCAAATTGGTTTGTGTCCGGGCTTGTGCATTGGCGCGATTTCCAAAAAAGATTATCAGAAAAACATTAAAAACCTGATTTTGTTTTTGAAAGGCGAGCGGAAAAAGCTGATTGAAAAATTGAAAAAAGAAAATCCGGAAAAAATTAAGGCGTTGGAACATATTCAAGATGTGGCGCTTATAAGCGCTGACCAGCGACTTATGACAAATGACTTACGACCGTTAAACCGCATTGAGGGGTACGACATTTCGCATTTATCAGGCAAAGAAATTTACGGCTCAATGATAGTTTTTATCAATGGAGAACCGGATAAAACTCAATATCGTTTATTTAAAATAAAGAACGCAAAAGCCGGCGACGATTTGGCGGCGTTAAAAGAAATGATTATCAGGCGTTTTAAGCATAAAGAGTGGCAATTTCCAAATTTGATTTTAATTGACGGCGGTCGGCCGCAAGTAAGCCATATTGAAAAAACATTGAAAGAATTATCAATAAACATTTCATTGGTCGGTATATCAAAATATGCCAAGGACGAGTTGATTTTCGTTAAAAATATCAAAAAATCAACAAAAGTAATGAGCATGGCTTCTAAAAATATTTTGCTAAAAATAAGAGATGAAGCCCACCGGTTTGCTCTAAAATCCAGTCGCCGGAAAAGATTGAAAATAGTTTAATTTGATATATACTTAAATAATATGATACAAAATTGGAATATTTTCATTCAATTATTTATTGCCGCTGTTCTTGGCGGTTTGCTTGGATTGGAGCGAGCTTTGGCCGGTAAAACAGCTGGACTTAGAACTTTTGCTTTAGTAAGCATGGGTTCGGCTTTGTTTATTATTATTTCAGAAACAATCGGTAATAATTATCTTGGTATTGCTACTTTTGACCCAATAAGAGTGGCTTCGCAGATTATCGTCGGCATTGGTTTTTTAGGCGCCGGATTGATTATATTTAAAGAATCAAAAATCAGCGGCCTGACAACCGCGGCTGGATTATGGGTGTCGGCTGGAATTGGCACTGCGGTTGGCTATAAATTATATTCGATCGCGCTTTTCGTTACTATTTTAACGCTTTTTATTTTTACAATTTTATGGTTTGTTGAAAGCAAAATTAAAAAAGAAGTTAATATCGATATAGAAAATTAGAACTTCATTTTATGGAAAATCAAGAAAATTTAGGCATTGACCAAAATAAAAAAAAAGATTATTTGTTGCCTTTGAGCATCATTATCGCGGCATTGCTTATTTCCGGCTCTTGGATTTATACAACCGGCTTAAAAAATGTTGAGCCGGAAAAACAAATTAAACAACCGGCTGTTTCGGAGTCAAATCTTGAAAATGTAAAGCCGATTTCCAATGATGATTATATTAGGAGTAATCCCAACGCTCCTGTAAAAATTATTGAATTTTCCGATTTAGAATGCCCGTTTTGTAAACTTTTTCACGGAACAATGAAACGAATAGTTGATGAGTATGACGGAAGGGTGGTTTGGGTTTATCGCCATTGGCCATTGGAACAGCTTCATTCAAAAGCGAAAACATCGGCTTTGGCGGCAGAATGCGCCGGCGGGTTGGGTGGTAATGATAAATTTTGGCAATATTTGGACAAATATTTTGAAGCCACACCGTCAAATAATCAAATTGACCTTAGCGAATTGCCTAATTTTGCCGAAAGTATTGGTTTGAATCGTTCTCAATTTGAAAACTGTTTGCAAAGCGGAAAATATGCGTCAAAAATTGATAATCAAATACAAGACGCAGTTAATTCTAATCCGGAATGTCCGCGTTGCGGCACGCCGTTTAGCGTTGTGATTGGCAGGAATGGAAAAAAATATCCGATTCCCGGAGCATATCCCTATGAAGACGTGAAAGCGATAATTGAGGAGTTATTAAAATAGCTTTCAGTTGCCGTCTATTTTATTTTCACTAAGTTTCAAGCGCTAATAAATAATACTCGTTTCGTTTAATTTCCCGACAAAAATTTGGTTTCCGTCGCCGGCTCGCCGCGCTCGGGACTCCGACCAAATTTTTGTTTCCTGGAAATTTACGCTCAACTTGTTTATTTATAATAGCGCTTCCAACAATCGTTCAAATAAAATAAACGGCTCCTTTAAATGAATTTTAATTATTTAAAAAAATCTGATTCTCAAATTTATAATTTAATTTCTTCCGAAGCAAGGCGTCAAAAAGAAAATATTAATCTTATTGCTTCGGAAAATTTTGTTTCTGAAGCGGTTTTGGAAGCGCTGGGTTCGGTTTTTACAAATAAATATGCTGAAGGATATTCTGGGGCGCGTTATTATGCTGGAAATATTTTTGTTGATAAGCTGGAAGATTTGACGAAAGGGCGAGCGTTGAAACTTTTTATCCGCCAGCCGACGGAACAAAAGAATTGGGATGTTAATGTTCAATGTTATTCCGGCACGCCGGCTAATTTGGCGGTTTATCACGCTTTAGTGCCGCTCGGCGAAAAGATTATGGGAATGCGTCTTGATATGGGCGGGCATTTGAGCCATGGCCACAAAGCGAGCATTACCGGAAAATTATGGCAGCAAGTTGTTTATGGAGTGGATCAGAAAACTGAAATACTAGATTATGACGAAATTCTGGAAATCGCCAAGCGCGAAAAACCGAAATTGATTGTTTGCGGCTATAGCGCTTATTCGCGGATTATTGATTTTAAAAAATTCCGCGCTATTGCCGATGAAGTTGGAGCTATTTTAATGATTGATATGGCGCATTTTGCTGGACTTGTGGCTGGCGGCGTATATCCTTCGCCATTTAAGTATGCTGATATCGTTACAACCACAACTCATAAAACTTTAACCGGACCGCGTTCGGCTTTGATTTTTTCCAAAAAAGAATTTTCGCCAAAAATTGATAAGGTTGTATTTCCCGGACTTCAAGGTGGGCCGCATATGAATCAAATCGCGGCAGTGGCAGTGGCTTTGGAAGAAGCGAGTAAACCGGCTTTTAAAAAATATGCCGAGCAGGTAGTGAAAAACGCCAAAGCTTTGGCTGATGCGATGCAAAAACTCGGCTGGCGGATTATTTCCGGAGGCACTGATACGCATTTATTTTTGGTTGATGTTTGGCAGAAAAATATCGGCGGAAAGGAAGCCAGCGAACTTTTGGAAAAAGCCGGAATTATTGTCAATAAAAACGCTATCCCTTATGATAGTAGAAGCCCGATTGACCCTTCGGGCATTCGGCTGGGCGCGCCGGCGATTACTACCCGCGGAATGAAAGAAAAAGAAATAAGGCAAATAGCCGGTTGGATTGATGCGGTATTGACAAAAAGGAAAAACTATGCTTCAATTAAAAAAGAAGTTTTAGCGTTTTTACGAAAATTCTAAATTTTGATATTTGATAAAAAAATAAGATAGAAAAGGAGGTGATGAGGGATGATATTGTTTATAAAAATTTTTATTTTGTTTGGTTCAATTTGTGGACTATATCTTTTGTATTTGGTTATAAAAGATAAAGTCGAGTTGGCAAAAATTGACCGAATTTTAAACCGAAAGGAGGGTGAGGAATGAGTAAATTTGAATTGACTTGGAAAAATTTCCAAAAGGAAGAGAACGAAAAAGAAATAATTGCGGAAGGTTTAGTAGTTATATTCTTTTTTTATTTTTTTCTTTCATTTGTTTCGTTTTGGCAGTTTCTAGAAGGCGATGTGCCATATTCTTCGTTTTGGCACGCCCCTTGGAAATGGATTTTAAATGCTATTCTTTAAAGGGGGTGATAGACGTGAGGGTATTGGTTGAAAAAGTTGCAAGAAGCGGGAAAACAGCCGAAATAGTTGAGATAGAAGTCGGAAATGTTTTATTCCGTTTCTTCCGTTCTAAAAATGGCCGGATAGCTTTTTCAAAAAGTAAGCCCGGCGTTCAAGTTTATGATCCGGCTCAGTTGTGGGTGCCGGAGAATCTTTTTAAAAAAGCGTATCGCCAGGCGATCGCCATTCTTTCTCGTCAATAGATTAAAAGGCTCGTTGGAGATTTTTTCCAGCGGGCCTTTTTTTATTTATTCTCCCTTGATAACTGCTAATGGCGTTAGGCGAGCAACCTTTTTTGATAAACCGGCTTGAGAGACGATTTCCACCACTTCATCAACATTTTTGTAAGCCTGCGGCGCTTCTTCGGCAATGCCGCGCATTGAATAGCATTTTACCACAATGCCTTTTGATTCCAAATTTTTTATAATTTCTTTTCCGGATAAAGTTTTAATTGCTTGGTGGCGAGACATTGTTCTGCCGGCGCCATGGCAAGATGAATAAAAACTCTCTTTTCCTTCTTCGGTGCCGCGCAAAACATAAGAAGCTGTGCCCATTGAGCCGGGAATAATTACCGGTTGGCCGACAGAGCGGTATTTTTCTGGAATTTCCTGGTGATTTGGAGGGAAAGCGCGTGTGGCGCCTTTGCGGTGGACAAGTAATTCATCCTCTAATTTAGCAATGTTGTGCGCCACGTCATACAATACAGTTAACATTTGACCATTGACATTTGACATTTGACCGTTAAAAACTTTTTTCCAAGATTGCCTTATATAATGTGTAATCATTTGTCTATTTGCCCAGGCGAAATTCGCTCCGCAAGCCATAGCTTTAAAAAATCTTTGGCCTTCAGGAGAATTAAACGGAGCGCAAGCGAGTTCTCTGTCCGGCAAATGAATATTGTATTTTGGCATTACCTGAAGCATCAAGCGGATATAGTCAGTGGCGATTTGGTGTCCCAATCCGCGGGATCCGGTATGAATCATTATAACAACTTGATTTTTAAACAACCCGAAAATTTCAGCCGAGTTTTCATCAAAAATTTCTTCCACTTTCTGAATTTCTAAAAAATGATTGCCGCTTCCGAGCGTGCCGACTTGGTCGCGGCCGCGGTTTTTGGCGGTTTGAGAAACTTCAGAAGCATCAGCCAATTCTAATTTTCCTTTTGATTCGCAATTTTCAGAGTCTTCTTTTTCGCCGTATCCTTGTTTTATTATTTCCTGCGCTCCGTTTTCCAAAATTTTATCCAGTTCCAGAATATTCAGTTTTTCTAAATGGCCTTTGCCTAAGCCGGACGGCACGGTTTTTTGGATTTCAGTCGCTAACTCATCAAGTTTATTTTTGATTTTATCAACAGAAATATCGGATTTTAACAATCTAACGCCGCAATTTTCGTCGTAGCCCACGGCGCCGGGCGAAATAATGCCGTCAGAAGCGTGGGTGGCAAAAACGCCGCCAATAGGCGAGCCGTAGCCTTCGTGGACATCGGGCATTACAAGGGCGTGTTTTTCAATTCCTTTAAGAGTGGTTAAATTGACTAATTGCTCCAAGCTTTTGTCCTTGAAAACACTTTCCAGCATTTTTTCGCTGGCGTAAATCCGCGCCGGCACAGCCATATCACTTCGGAAAGATTTTGGTATTTCCCAGAGATAATTGTTAATTTTTATCAAATCTTTTTTAATAATCATTTTTAAAAGTTTAAATCTTTGAAGTTTTAAAAACAAGGTAAAATAAATAAAAAAATGGCGATGCCGAGGCATCGCCGAATAGATAAAAAGAGGTTTTTATTTCTTATTTCCCCAAAACAACAGGGATAAGAACTTATTTTCCCTTTCTGTTTTAACTGCTTTAAATGCAATATCTCTATTAATGGAATTGCATTTAAAGCAATCGTTTTCTGCCGCATCGCAAAGGCCAGCCGGGCCTTCGCAATACTTCGTGAGAATAGCTTCTTCTAGCGGCATTTTTTATATCACCTCCTTATTTGGAAATCTTCCTATACTGATTATGGATTAAGAAAAACGGCCAAAAGAAAAAGATTAATAACCCCATTAGAAGAATAATATTTTTTTCTTTTGGCGACATAAAAAATCTAACATTTCGAGTTGTAGTGAAAAAAAGTTTTCTTTCTGTCTCATATTTATATTTTCTCGAAATTAATTCTCCGAGAATTATATAACATAAGACTCCTATCCAAAACACCCATTCCATCTTTATCACCTCCTTATTTATTATTGTCAATTTAAATCAGTTTATATATTTAGCATATTTTTTACTAAATGTCAAATACTAAATCAGTTTGCCATATTCGCTTTTTGCCATTTGCAATTTGCCGTATATTAACATCCTGATAAGTGACAGCTTTAATATCTTCATCAAAACGAGTAACGGGATAGCCGGCAATTTCTGCCTCTAATTTTATTTTATCTTTATCAATTTTTAATTTTTTTACTAGATAAATTTTTTTATTTATCTGGCTTATTGCTAGAATTTCACTCAAAAAATCAACAAGAAGCGAATTTACATCTGTAGATTTTATTTCTAATTTTTTAATTTTGTCCGCCAGCTGGCGGATTGATTTTTGATTTTTGAATTTTGAATTTAAAGCATTCGTCATTGCTTCTGAGGCATTACTAAATAATTCTTCAATTGTTTTGCCGTAAATCCGCAAGCGCAATTCAGCCGGATGAGATAAGATTTTATATTTTTTCATTTAGATAAGTTAGTAAGCATGGCGCGAACTTCTTCTCTGTCATCAAAGTGAATAATTTTGTCTTTGAAAATCTGATAAGTTTCATGGCCTTTGCCGGCAATTAGCACGATATCATCTTTTTTGGCTAAAGAAATAGCTTTTTTTATTGCTTGTTTTCTGTCAACGATTTCGTATAAAATCTTATTCTTAATTCTTGATTCTGAATTTTGAATTCCTGATTTTATCTGAGATAAAATCAGGTTTTGGTCTTCACTTCGCGGATTATCCGAAGTAATAATGACCTTGTTGGCTAGTTCGCTGGCAACAGCGCCCATTTTTGGCCTTTTTGATTTATCTCTGTCGCCGCCGCAGCCAAAAACAACTATTATTTTTTTCTTAGCTAAATTTTTTAGAAACATCAGCGCGTTTTTTAAAGAATCTTCCGTATGGGCGTAATCAACGAAAACCGTAAAATTTTGGCCTTCTTCAATGTTTTCCATCCGGCCGGGAACCGGCTTAACCGATTTCAGCACTTTTTTGATTTTTTCAATCGGGATGTTTTGAGATAAGCCAACGCAGATAGCTGCCGCGGCGTTATAAATGTTAAATTCTCCGATTAAAGACATTTCAAATTTTTCTTTATTAAAAGAAAAATTTGTGCCGTCAATTGTTAATTTGACATTAGAAATAATATTTAAATTTTGAATATTAATACGCTGTTTTTTATCGGGATTTAAAGCATAAAAACAGCGATTTTTTATTTTTGGCCTTAAAAAATATTTGGTATTTTCGTCGTCTAAATTATAAACTCCCACAGAGTTTTCTTTTTGGGCGACTTTTTCAAATAACTTTATTTTGGCGTCGCGATAATTTTCAAAGCTGCCGTGGTGTTCAATATGCTCCGGAGAGAGGTTAGTAAAAACTGCGGCACTGTAATTAATAAAACGATGGCGGAATTGTAAAATGCCTTCAGAAGAAGTTTCTATTACCGCGTAAACGCAATTTTCTCTTGCCATTTGAGAAAGCAGTTTCTGAAGCTTAAATCTGCCAAGCATTGTTTTGCCTTCTTTATTCAACCATTCTTCATCACCGATTTTAAAATTAACCGTGGTGGCTAAGCCGGTTTTATAACCGCTGGAATTTAAAATGTGGTGAATTAAATTAGAAGTCGTGCTTTTGCCCTTGGTGCCGGTTACGCCAATAACAAGCATTTTTTCAGAAGGAAAGCCGTAGATGAAAGCAGCTGAGGCCGCTAAAAAATAATGATATGCCGGCTGCAATTTTTTATAAATTGATTTTGGAATTATTTTTTCAAAAAAACGAAGAAGCTTTTCCATAAAGGTTTTAATTATTGATTATATATCAAGATATTTTAACGGGTCTATGTCGCCGCCGACTGGCAAGGGTCCACAAACGCGTGAGCTTCTGGTGCCTTCATAAAAACCTGGAGTGGCTGGTGGAATAGTATTGGTGGCGTAAACCACAAAATGAAGATGGGGCCCGGTTGAAAGGCCGGTGTTGCCGCTGTAGCCGATAATTTGCCCTTTTTCCACTTTATCGCCGACATTAACAATCCAGCGCGAAAGATGGGCATATAATGTGGTTAAATTATTTTCATGTTTTACCATTACGAATTTTCCGTAAGCGGCTTTATAACAAGTTCTTTTGCCGTTAACGCGGTAATTATCCTGATCGCCGACCGCGATAATAGTGCCGGTTTCAGCGGCTAATAAAGGCGTGCCGATAGGCGCGCCAAAATCCAAGCCATTGTGGTATCTTTTGCCTCGATTTCTGGTAAAGCCGTGTTTCTGTTCGGAACTAAATGTTCCGCGCGCCGGCGGAATTTGTATAGGCAATCCTAAAACTCCGGGCCGTGGAATTGGCAAAAGCGTCGGGTCAATTTTCAACCGCAGCTCTTCTTCAAAAATGTCTATTTCTTCAGCAATTTCATCCTGCAGTTTTTTCAGTTCTGAAAGTTTTTGCTGGTAGCTTTTTTCCTGGTTTTTAGTTTGTTCCAAAAGATATTGCTTGTCCTTTTTAATGTCTTCGGAAATTGATTTTTTATTTTTCAGATTAACGGCTTCATTTTCTTTCTCGGTTTTTTTTCCGGCGAGATCGTCTTTTTTTTGTTCTAAGTCGTCTTTAAGAATTTGCATTTCTGTCACTTCTTTCGTCAATGTTAATGACAAACTATTTAAGCTTTGCGCTTCAAATATGCTTTCCGCCAAATTTTTATTTTTCAAAAAAATAGTCAAAGGCGTTTCATCTTCTTTTTTCTGGAGTTTTATTAAAGTTGAGGCAATTGCTTCTTTTTGGGAATTAATTTTATTTTCAGTATCTTCAATATCATAAGAAACAGATTCAACTTCAAGTTTTAAGCGGTCAATCAATATTTCGCTGGCTTTGATATTAAGAGTTATTTGATTAAGGCGAGTATCAACATTAGTAATTTCTTTTTTTAGAGTTTTTCCTTCTTCTTTGGTTTCTTCAAGGTTTTTTTGAGTTTCAGAGATTTGCGCGTTGATTTTTTTCAACTCCTCGGCTTTTTCGGAAATAGATGATTTAAGTTCTTCGGGAGTAGCGCCTTTTGCTATTTGGCGAGAGAAAATCCGAAATCTGAAATCCGAAATACTAAATAAATTCAAAATTATAAACAAAAATAAAAACAGAAATATAATATTTTTTTTATTAGTAATCATTAAGGGTGTTTATCTTTTTGATAATAATTTAAGCGCCACCTTGAGCCGTTCTTCTATTTTTTTTATTTTTGCGGGGATTTGCCTTATGGTGTCTTTGATTTCAACGTGTTTATAGCCGAGATTTTTAAGCACTTTCTCAATGTCTTCGTCGGTTTCCACCATGGTAAGCACTTCTTCATTTTGTTTAGCTCTTATTTTGCCGGTTAATTCCAAGATTATCCGATGGGCGGTTTTTTTGCCAAGTCCGGCGGATTTTATTAAAAGGTCGGCCCGACCTTCGTTAATAATAGACGAAAAATTTTCGGTTTTTATCGCGTTGATTACTTTTAAGGCGATTTTCGGACCAATGCCGTTAATAGTATTCAATATCTCAAAAATTTCCAAGTCATCTGTTTTTAAGAAGCCGTAAAGCTCTAGCCCTTCTTGCTGGCGGATATTGGTATAGCAAAACAGCCGGATTTTTGAGTTTATTTTCGGCAGCTGTCGGAAAGTTTTTAAGGAAATGAATATTTTAAAGCCAATACCGTTGGCTTCAATTACCGCGAATTGCGGTTTTTTGACAACGATTTTACCGGAAACAGAATAAATCATAATAAAAGGCGCTTTTTAACGCTTATTATTATTTTAAGCCATTATTGTTGACAGAGCAAATAAAAAATGTAAAATGTAAATATCAAATATCAAAATGACAATTTAAAATTTAAAGTGAATAAATAATAAAATTATTTTATTTTTTGTTAATTTTTACATTTTAATATGTTATTTTGCATTTTGATTTTTAAACTTCTATCATGCCAAAAATTCAATCAGCTAAAAAAGCCCTTCGCCAGAATATTAAGCGAAGAAAAGCGAATGTTAAAAAGAAAACCGAGTTAAAATCGGCTATTAAGCAATATAGAAAATTGGCTTCTGAAAATAAGGAAGAAGCGAAAAAATACTTGCCGCAAGTTTACAAAAAACTGGATAAATCGGCAAAAGTGAATCTGATTAAAAAAAATAAAGCTTCAAGATTGAAATCGAGATTAAACAAATTGTTAAAAACATAATCAGGAATACAGGCATCATTTATGAAAAAAATACTTATTGGTTTATTTATTTTATCCGTTTTAATTATTAGCCAATTGACTGTTTTTGCGCAATCTTTTGATTGTCAATCCGATAAATTGATTTATATCAAGTATGGCCAGATTGGTGAAGAGGTAAAAAATTTTCAATCTTGCCTTATTAAATTCGGTTTTAATATTCAAGCTGGCGCCACCGGTTATTACGGCAAACAAACCCTTCAGGCGGTTAGCAATTTTTATAAGGCGTGGTATGGTAAATGGCATGGCAATTGGATAGGGCCAGCAGGCATTCAAAGATTAAAAACTCTTTTGTCTTACAGGCCGGTTTCCGGACAATTAGCAATTAAACCTTTTGAATCAAAAGACGATTTTCAAAATTATTTTATATTAGCTTCAAAGGAAGAAGGATATTTAAGCAGAGGAATTACTTTAGATGCCTCAATTCAAAATTTAAGATCGCCGGTTTTGGGATTGCCTGGCGCAACGCCAATGGCAGCGGAGTCAGTAGCAGCCGCAAGGATTTCTGAGACTACGGTTCAGGTTAAAGGAATTGATGAGCCGGACATTGTGAAAACTGATGGTAAGAATATTTATTTTTCAAGAGAATCCTGGTATGTATTGCCTTTAATGAGTCCTGGCGTTGAAGGATTAATGCCGCCAATTTCCGGGCAATCATCTCAGACAAAAATTATTAAATCATTTCCGCCAGCTGATTTATCTTTAGTATCTGACATTGATAGGACAGGCACTCTTCTTTTGTTGAAAGATAAGAATATTTTGGTAATTTTCAGCAACAATGAAATTTTTGGTTATGATATTTCAAATGAAAAAAATCCTCAAAAAAAATGGGAGATGAAACTTCAAAATTCTTCTTTTCTTGGCGCCAGATTGTATGGGGATAAGATTTATTTAACTTCCAGAAATTGGATCAGCGTTGATATTTCTTGTCCAATCAAACCGCTGATTTTAAATAATCGGGAGATTAGTATTGATTGCCGGGAAATTTATCATCCTACCATTGTTTTGCCGGTTGACGCCGTATATAACGTTATGGCATTAAATCCTCAAACTGGCGAA
This sequence comes from Patescibacteria group bacterium, assembly GCA_038065035.1. Classification (GTDB taxonomy): domain Bacteria; phylum Patescibacteriota; class Minisyncoccia; order UBA6257; family UBA9933; genus JBBTRV01. The sequence goes on from JBBTRV010000007.1 coordinate 19,578, forward strand.
ATTATCCAAAAAACTTCTTTTGTCGGCTCTTCCAGCAATTCTGTTCTATATGTTTCGCTTAATAATCTTTATTTAACTTATTCTTACCAGGACAATCCTTCAAAATTCATTATTAATTTCTTTATTGAAAAAACAAAAGATTTATTGCCGAGCGTCATACTGGAAAAATTGAAGAAATTAGAAACTTATGAAATAAGCGATGGCGCTCGCTTATTGGAAATGGAAATAATTCTGAAAGATTATCAACGCTCTTTGGATAGCGACGCAAGATTGAGAATAGAAAATGAGCTTGCTAATCGTTTGAAAGATTACCAGAAAGAATATAAAAGAGAGATTGAAAAAACCGGTATTGTCAGGCTTAATTTAGATAATTTTGATTTGAAAACAGTGGGTACGACCCCCGGTTATCCTTTAAATCAATTTTCACTTGATGAATATAATGACAGCTTAAGAATTGCTACGACTATCGGCGAAAGAGGCAGGGGTTTTGGCTGGGCGATTGGCCAAGAAAGCGTTAATGATGTTTATGTTTTGGATAAGGATTTGAAAATTGCTGGCTCGGTTCAAGACCTCGGCAAGGGAGAAAGAATTTATTCAGTAAGATTTATTGAAGACAAGGGATATGTGGTGACATTTAGGCAGGTTGATCCATTTTATGTTTTAGATTTGTCTAATCCCTTGAATCCTCAGCTGAAGGGTGAGTTAAAAATTCCCGGATATTCTTCTTATCTTCATCCCATTACCAAAGATAAAATCTTAGGCATTGGCATGGAAAGCGGCAATGTGAAGGTTTCTTTATTTGATGTCAGTTCTCCGACTAGCCCAACTGAAAAAGCCAAATATGACCTTAAAGAGGACTGGTCGGAAGTTTTGAATAATTTCCACGCGTTTTTGCTCGATGATAAGCACCAGATTTTCTTTTTGCCGGCATCAAACGGCGGCTATATTTTCTCTTACAAAGACGACAAATTATCTTTGGTGAAAGCCATCAGCGATTTTGCGGTTAAAAGAGCAATTTACCTTGATGATTATCTTTATGTAATCAGCGAAAATAAAATCGCGGTTTTTGATGAGACGAATTGGAATAAAGTAAAAGAGCTGGAATTAAAGTAATTTTATTGTGTCTTCTCAAAAAGAGTGCGAAAAGTGATTATTCTTTTATCGCTTTTAATGATAATCCAATTCTTCCGTCTTCGTCGGCTCTTATAATTTTGGCCCTTACGGTGTCGCCGACCTTAACAACGTCTTCCACTTTTTCCACAAAGCCGTTTTTGAGTTCAGAAACGTGAATCATGCCGTCTTTGCCGCCGCCTAAATCTATTATCGCGCCGAAATCCAGGATTTTAATTATTGTTCCTTCAACGATTTCACCAATTTTGAAAATGCGCGTAAGAGACTGGATATAGCGGATGGCGGAAACCGCTTCTTCGCGTTTGGCGGCCGCCACAAATACCCGGCCGGTTTGCTCAATATCAATAGTATGAACGCCGGTGTCTTTAATGATGGTATTGATAATTTTTCCTCCCGGGCCGATTACTTCGCCGATTTGCTCCGGCATAATATCCAAAGTCATTATCACGGGCGCGTATGGAGAAATTATTTCTCTTGGTTTACTGATTACTTTATTTATAGCTTCAAAAATTTTCATTTTAGCTTCTTTGGCGCGCTCAAGGGAATTTTTAATAATTTCAAAAGTCAGGCCGTCAATTTTAACATCGGTTTGAATGGCGGTAATGCCGTTAACTGTGCCCGCGACTTTAAAATCCATGTCGCCATAATGGTCTTCCAACCCCTGAATGTCGGTTAAGAGTTTATATTTGCCGTTTTCATTAGTGATTAATCCGATTGAAATTCCAGCTAACGGCGCTTTAATCGGAACGCCGGCGTCCATTAATGACATTGAAGCCGCGCAAACCGTTGCCATTGAAGTTGAACCATTGGAAGACAAAATTTCAGAAACAACTCTGATAGTGTAGGGGAATTCATCTTGCGAAGGAATAATGGCTTTGACAGCTTTTTCCGCCAGATTGCCATGGCCGATTTCACGCCTGCCAATACCGCCCATTCTGCCTGTTTCGCCGGTGGAATAAGGCGGAAAATTATAATGGAGCATAAACCGGCGCTTGCCGGAAACTTCCATTGTTTCAACTAATTGTTCGGCACCCGGAGCGGCTAATGTGGTAACGGCCAAGGCCTGCGTTTCGCCTCTGATAAACAAGCCGGAGCCGTGCAAGCGTTTCAAGAGGCCGACTTCGGCGTAAAGAGGACGGATTTCATCAAGTTTCCTAGCGTCAGGACGCTTATCTGATTCAAGGATGTTTTTACGCACCAGTTTTTTCATTTCTTTTTCAATCAAGTCGTCAACCATTTCCATTTCCATTACTGATTCCTGAAGCAAATATTGCTTTAAATTTTCTTTTAATTCATTAAGTTTGTTTTTGCGCTCGTTTTTGTCCGGACTGTAAATAACCGGATCTAATTTGCCGTTTAAAAACGCGCTGATTTTTTCAATAAGCTCGGGAGCTGGTTCAACTGCTTGAATCGCCATTTTCGGCTTGCCGATTTTTAAAGCGATTTCCTTTTGAAAATTTATAAGTTTTTTAATTTCCGCGTGAGCGGTTTCAAATCCTTCAATTATTTCTTCTTCTTTGGCTTCTTTGCCAGAAAGCTCAATCATATTGATTTTATTTTCCGTGGCAGAGATAAAAGCGTCAAAAGTAATTGGATTTTCTCCGTTAATAAATTGGGAATTTAATGGGTTGATTATTGTTTGATTATTTATTTTGGCGATTCTGGCTCCGACAATAGGTCCTTCCCATGGAATCGGCGATATCATTAAAGCCATAGAAGTGGAAAGCAGAGCGATAAAGTCCGGGTCATTCTCTTCGTCGTAAGAAAGTATTGTTACTACAATTTGCACGTCGCGGCGCAAACGATGATCAAAAAGCGGCCGGATACTTCTGTCTATTAATCGGCCGGAAAGAACGGCGTTTTCTGAGGGCCGGCCTTCGCGCCGCACGAAGCGCGAGCCGATTATTTTTCCCGCGGCGTAAAATTTTTCTTCGTAATCAACGACTAGCGGGAAATAATCAATTTTTCTGTCTTCTTTTCCGGCAGTAACAGTTACTAAGACAGTGGTGTCGCCGTAGGTGCCGAAAACAGCGGCGTCAGCTTGGCTGGCTAAATCGGAAATTTCAAATGTTAATTTTTGTTCCACGCAATCTATTGAAAATTGTTGTTTGTTTAACATAGTTTATATTTACAAATACAATCGCAAAAATTTTTCTTCAACTCGCTCACCTCCGCCAGTTGGCGGACTGCGCTTCCGTTTAGGTTTCAGAAAAAAATTTGCGATTGTATTTGTATTGTTTAAATTTATTTTTTTATTATCACTCTCGGCATTCTTTCCAAATCAATGAAAATATCAGCGGCTTCTTTCAGTTTTCCGGAAGTGTTTCTGCTGAAAGCCGCTACCTCCACTTGTCGGCCAAGCCCCCATTTTAAATATTCTACTAATGGTACGAAATCGCCGTCGCCGGTGACTAATATGACTGCGTCTAAAAATCCGGCCATTCTGATGGCGTCAACTGCCATGCCGACGTCCCAATTGGCTTTTTTCATTCCGCCGGCAAAAATCTGAAGTTCTTTCATTCTAAGCTCAATGCCGGCATTTTCCAAAGCTTCAAAAAAAGCGGCTTCAGCCGTATCTTGCGCAGAGGCAGTATCGCTTTTAACCACATAGCCGATTGCCCTGATTAATGGGCGGTTAGCGGTAAGATTTTTAATGAGTTCTTTGTAATTTACCCGGCCGCGGTATAAATTTTTCGCGCCGTGATAAAGGTTTTGCACGTCAATAAATATGCCGACGCGCTGAGATTTGTGAGTGAGCATTATTTTTTCAACCCTAATTTCTTCACTACGCTGGTATAGCTTTTATTATTGGTCGTTGATAAATATTCAAGCAATCTTCTTCTCTTGCCAACCATTTTTAAGAGTCCCCGGCGGGAATGATTGTCTTTCGGGTTTTTCTTCAAATGGTCGGTGAGCTCATTGATTTGCTTGGTGAGCATAGCAATTTGAACTTCAACAGAGCCGGTGTCGGTTTCATGGAGTTTATATTCTTTAATGATATTTTGTTTTTGCCGTAGAGTCAGCATCTATTTACGAAATACGAAATTTTACGAATATACGAATTAATATAATTTATTTAAAATAAAAAAGCAAGAGACAATTTAGTTTAAAAGGCTATTTTGCGACTGCTTAGCTGTTGCAAAATAGCCGCGATCTTTTGCGATGAATATTTATTCGTTGCAAAAGACTCTCTTTTGCGACAGATTTTTGGTATAATAGTTTTATGGCTGATATTAATATTTTGCTTAAAAATTATCTTAATTATCTGGAAATTGAAAAGAATCGTTCAGTAAAAACAGCGGCGAATTATGAGCGGTATTTGAAGGCGTTTTTTAAATTCGGCCGCATTAAAAATGAAAATGATATTACTATTGAAGCAGTGCGCGATTTTCGTTTGCATTTAGCGCGCCAGAAAAATCGCGCTGGCAAAGATTTTAAAAAAACCACCCAATCATATTATATTATCGCCATGCGAAATTTTCTTAAATATTTAATCAAAAATGATTACGATGTAATTTCGCCGGACAAAATCGAACTTCCGAAAATTTCCGAAAGGCAGATTGAAATTGTTGAATATTCAGATTTAGAGCGTTTGCTTGCCGCGCCCAAAGGCGATGATTTGAAAAGTTTGCGAGACAAAGCGATTTTAGAGGTGTTATTTTCTACTGGGCTTCGTATCTCAGAGCTGTGTTCACTTAATCGTTATATTGATTTAAAACGCGGCGAGATAACCGTGCGCGGCAAAGGCGATAAATTAAGGGTTGTTTTTTTATCTGACAGCGCCAAGAAAGCGATTGAAAATTATTTAAAAAAGCGCGGCGACGCCGAAGAAGCATTATTTATCAGCTTAACAAAAAGCAAAGCGTCAAAGGTTATTGGACGGATTATTTCGCGGACAGTTCAAAGATTGGTTGATTATTATAGCCGCAAAGCCGGTATTCCCAAACACGTGCATCCCCATACTTTAAGGCATCTTTATGCCACTGACCTTTTAATCAACGGCGCTGATTTGCGTTCAGTGCAGGAGCTTTTAGGCCACGCCAATATCGCCACCACGCAAATATATACTCATTTAACCAATAAAGAACTTCGTGAAGTGCATAAGGCATTTCACGGAAGACGGAGATGACGAGAATAACTTGCAAGTCTTGTTTTATTTTTTAGTCTATTTATAATTTTAATAATGGAGCTGCAATTTGATGTTTCCGAAGAAAGTAAAAAGAAAGAAGATGTTGTTTTGGCGCCATTAGAACCCAATATTGAAATCAGAACAATGAAATCGGATATTCAAGCGTTGAAAGAAAGCGGCGGATATTTAACCAATATTTCCGGAGAAAGCGTACCGCCGGTTGCGCCGCGCGCAGCGGTAGTTTTAAATAAGCCGATTTTTGTTGAAAATCAGAATCCCAAGGCATATAATTTGCCGGCTATAAAAATTATTATTATAATAATTGGCGTTTTAATACTGGCGGCGGCTGTTGGTTTTGGCAGTTATTATTTGGCGTCCGAAGTTTTTAAATAGTATGTTAAAAAAAGATTTACAACAATTTAAAAATCATCTTGAGAAAGAAAAGAAAGAAATTGAAAGCGAGCTGAAGAAGCATAAAAATATGCAGCGTTTCGGAGGCACGGATACTTTGGATATTGATCAGGAAACCGATGAGTCGGAAACATACGTAAACCAATTATCAGTGATGCAGACATATAAAAATCGGCTGGGAGAAATTAATTCCGCTTTGAAAAAGCTTAAAAACGGAAAATATGGCGTTTGCGAAAAATGCGAAAAAGAAATTTCCGCGAAAGTTTTGAAAGTGAATCCGGAATCAAGGCTGTGCCAAGAATGCAAAAAGAAAAAATGAAAAATTTCTCCAAAGTTTATTCAGCCGAGCTTGAAGGAATTGACGCGAAAATAATAGAAGTGGAGACTGATATTAATGTCGGCCTCCACTCTTTTAATATTGTCGGCCTGGCGGATAAAGCTTTAAATGAAGCCAAAGACAGAGTGAGCGCGGCTTTGAAAAATTCCGGCGTTAAGCCGCCGACGAAAGAAAACCGGAAAATTACCATTAATCTGGCGCCGGCAGACATTAAAAAAACCGGCTCTCAATATGATCTGGCGATAGCTGTCGGCTATCTTTTAGCAACTAAGCAGATCAAAGGTTTTAATACTGCTGATAAAATTTTTATCGGTGAGCTTTCTTTAGATGGCTCTTTGCGCCGCGTCAACGGCGGTTTAAATATCGCTCAAATGGCGAAAAAGAACGGTTTTAAATTTCTTCTTTTGCCAAAAGAAAATGCCCCGGAGGCCGCGATTATCAAAGGAATCAATATTGTTCCAATAGGAGCATTAGATGAATTAATAAATTTTTTAGAAGAGCGGATTAGTATTAATTTTCAAAAAGACAGTGATTTGATTTTTAGCAGCGAATCAGCGATTGATATTTCCGAAATAAAAGGCCAGGAAAACGCCAAGCGGGCATTAAGCATTGCGGCAAGCGGCGGGCATAATATTTTAATGTCCGGTCCGCCCGGAGCCGGCAAAACAATGATGGCTCAGGCCCTAGTTTCAATATTGCCTTATCCGGAACTGGAAGAAGCCGTTGAAATAACCAAAATTTACAGCGCTGCCGGACTTCTGGGAAATAAAAATTTTATTAATTTTAGGCCGTTTCGTTCGCCCCACCACAGCGCGTCTTTAGTTTCGGTAATCGGCGGCGGAGTCACTCCCAAGCCCGGAGAAATCAGTTTGGCCCACAGGGGAGTTTTATTTCTTGATGAAATTCCGGAGTTTCACCGCGATTTATTGGAAAGTTTGAGACAGCCTCTTGAAAGCGGCAATGTTTCAATTTCCCGAGCCAGGGGGTTTTTGAATTTTCCGGCAAGATTTTTAATGGTGGCGGCGATGAATCCCTGCCCTTGCGGTTATTTCAACGACTCGGCGAAGGATTGCCGTTGCAGCGCCAATGAAGTTTTTCGTTATCAGAAAAAAATATCTGGCCCGCTTTTGGACAGGATTGATATTCAAGTTGAAGTGCCGCGCGTAAAAATTGAGGAATTGAGAAAGGCAAAAACCGATGATTCCGGAGGAAAAATAAAAAGCAAAGTTAAAAGAGCGAGGGAAATTCAAATAAAACGCTTTGCGAAAACTCGGCCGAAAATTTATTTAAATTCGGAAATGAGTTCAAAACAGACTGATGAGTTTAGCAATTTTTCAGCTGACGCGGAAAGTTTTTTAAAAAATATCCTAGAAAAATCTTTTATTTCCGGCCGGGGTTATTATCGGTTATTGAAAATCGCCAGAACAATCGCCGACTTTGACGCAGAAGAAAAAGTGAAAAGTAATTATTTAGCCGAAGCGTTTCAGTATAGAGTGAGGGAGAAAGAATAATAATTAAGCAGTAAAACAAACTGCTTTTTAGAACCAGAATAATTTTATTCCAGCGATAAAATTTTCTTCCCCCTCGCCCCGACGGCCCCCACTTTATTGGGGACTAAGCCCGTCGGGGCTACGGGATGTTCTTCAAAACAGTTTGTTTTATTATTTCGCTAATGGGTTTTCCGCGCCCAAAACTTCAAAATGTAAATGGCATCCTGTAGGACCATGAGTGTTACCGGTATTACCCATATAGCCGATTAATTCTCCCTTACTGACATAATGGCCAAGAGAAGCAGAGATTTTTTCAAGGTGAGCGTAGCGGGTTTCCGTTTTGTTTGGGTGTTCAATTAAAATAAAAAGACCGTATCCCTCATTCCATCCTTCATTGCCGTCGCCTAATTTTTGGTCAGGAATAACAATTCCTTCGGCAGCTGCGTAAACCGGAGCGCCGCACCTGTTGGCAATGTCAACCGCGTTATTGTCATGGATAATTCCCCAATTCCAGCCGGTTGCGGGCGGGGAAAAATAAGAAGAGTTGCCCTTTTTTTGCTTTTTATATTCAACTGATGTTTTTTGAACAAGAGCATCGGAATATTCTTTAGAAGATTCAACAATCGGCGCTTCAGCGGACTCTTGAATATTTTGGGCGAAGGCGGGTTTCGCAATCACTGAATCATTGGAAGTATATTCTTGATTATCTTTCTGGGGACCTCCAAGAATTGTTTGATCTTCGTCGTTAAAAGGCGCATTTTTATTGATTAAAGCGATATTGGCTATTAAAATAAGGGGAATTAAAAATAGCGGCCACCAAATGGCGCTTTCTTGTTTGAACCAATGCTTTAATTTGTTTAATATAGTACTAATGAATCCATTATATCAAGATTTAAATAAAGAGCAAATGGAAGCTGTGGATTACTCAGGAGGCCCGATTTTGATTGTTGCCGGAGCGGGTTCGGGGAAAACAAGAGTTTTAACCAGCCGTTTGATGGCTATTTTAAGAGCCGGTGCGGCTCCGGATAGCGTTATTGCTATTACTTTTACAAATAAGGCGGCGGAAGAAATGAGGAATAGAATAACTAATGACTTACGACTAATGACTAATAACACTAATTTTGTCACAAGTTATAAGTCATTTGTCATTAGTCCGTTTATCGGCACTTTCCATTCTTTTGGCGCGCGGATTTTGAAAAAAGAAGCGCGTTTAGTTGGTAGGGGCGCCAATTTTTCGATTTTTGACGAAGACGATGTGATGAAAGTTATAAAAAATATTGTTAAAAATTTTAATTTGCCGGCTGGCGGAAAAAATCTTTCACCAGTCGCTTTGCGCCGGGAATTTTCGCGCGTTAAAAATGAATTGGCGGATATTGAAGAAGAAAATAAAACAACAAAATATCTTTACAAAGAATACGAGTCGGCATTAGTTGAAAATAACGCTTTTGATTTTGACGATTTGATAGAAAAACCAGCGAGATTATTTTTGGAAAACAAAAATATTCTTGAAAAGTATCAAAATCAATTTCAGCATATTTTAGTCGATGAATTTCAGGACACGAATATAGCGCAGTATTTTCTGATAAAACTTTTAGCGGAGAAGCATAAAAATTTAAGTGTTGTCGGGGATGATCAACAATCTATATATAAATTCAGGGGGTCGGATTACCGGAATTTTTTGAATTTTGAAAATGATTGGCCGAAAATAAAAGTCGTTTTGTTGGAGCAAAATTATCGTTCCAGCGGTAATATCATCGCCACCGCTTCGGCTTTGATAAAAAATAATAAATTCCAAAAACGAAAGAATCTTTGGACGGAAAATTTGAAAGGAGAATTGGTGAAAATAATCGAATGCAAAAATGAAGACGAAGAAGGATTGTGGATAGCAGATAAAATCTCCAATAATCCGCAACAATTAGTTGCTGTATTATATAGAACCAACGCTCAGTCGCGGGCGATTGAAAGCGCTTTGATTGATAAAGGAATCGCTTATCGGATTTTCGGCGGCATTAAATTTTACGAAAGAAAAGAAATAAAAGATATTTTGGCCGGCCTTCGCTGGGCCGCTAATCCTAATGACTCGGTGAGTTTGGAAAGATTAAAAAAAAATCTTTTGAAAGGACAATTTAAGGCTGTTTACGAGGGATTGTCAGGCTTGGCTGACAGGCTAAAGCCAACCGAGATGATTGATTTTTTCCTTGAAGCGACTAATTATTTCACTCAATTAAAAAAAGAGTATCTGAATTATGAAGAGCGTTTTGAAAATATTCAGGAGCTGGTTCGTTTTGCTTCAAGTTTTGATAATTTAAGCGATTTTTTGGAAAGAGTGTCGCTTTTTCAATCAACGGATATTATAAATGATAAGTCAAAAGTCATAAGTCAAAAGTCAAATGTTTTTTTGATGACCGTTCATTTGGCGAAGGGTTTGGAATTTGACGCAGTTTTTATCGCCGGTTGTAATGAAGGGTTGATGCCGCACCAGATGTCGTATTATAGAGACGAAGAAATAGAAGAAGAAAGGCGTTTGATGTATGTGGCGATGACTAGAGCAAAAAAAGAATTATTTATCAGTTTTTATAATATGCCGTCAAGGTTTTTGTACGAATTGCCGCCGGAACTCATTGAATTTACCGGCGAGCGGTCATTGGATGACGAAGAAAGATATATTAGCATTGATTAACAATTTAACAATTAAGTAATTAATTCATGACTAAATTAGGACAGCATTTTTTAATAAATAAAAAAAAGATTCTAAAAATTGTTGAAACGCTGGAGTTAAAAGATGGCGACACGGTTATTGAAATCGGGCCAGGACACGGAGAGCTCACAACGGCGATTATCGAAAGATTAGAAGATTTAAAGATTGAAAGATTTAAAATTGTCATTGTTGAAAAAGATAGAGAATTAGTTCGGGCCTTGGAGCAGAAATTTAAAACTAAAAATAAATTAGAAATTTTAGAAGGCGATATTTTGAGAATTTTACCAGAAATAATTTTTCAATTTAGCAATCTTTCAATTAGCAATTATAAACTTGTTGGCAATATTCCTTATTATATAACAGGATACTTATTGAGAATCTTGGGAGAATTAAAGAATAAGTCTTTGTTAATTGTTTTACTAATTCAAAAAGAAGTGGCGGAAAGAGTTTGCGCGAAACCGTCAAAAATGAATTTGCTTGCCGCTAGCGTTCAATTTTGGGCGGAGCCGAAAATAATCGGCTATGTTTCCAAAAAAGATTTCCGGCCCCAGCCGAAAGTTGACAGCGCGATTATAAAGCTAAAAGTTAAAAGCGAGAAGTTAAAAATTAAGCCGGAAGATTATTATAAATTTATCAAGATTCTTTTTAAACAGCCGAGGAAAACTATTTTAAATAATTTAATGGCGGGAGTAAGGAATAAGAAATTGAAAATAAAGGATAAAAAAGGAATTATGGAAAAATTATCTAAAATCGGCATTAATCCGCAAGCCAGGCCGCAGGATTTGAGCTTGGAGGAAATTGTTAAGTTAACAGCGTTGTTTGAAGGCGAAAAAGTGATATAATAAAGGTAATTTAATCAATGAATAATTATCTTTCCAATATCTTCAATAAGATAGAAAATTTAGATGTTTCCTTTAAATTGTTTTTAACGGCTTTTTTCAGCATTGTTTTTCTGCGCAGCATTCTGGAAGGTTTTTCAGACCCGGGTTTTCATGGCCCTTTTATGGGGTGGACAACTTTATTGCTGCATATGCCGATTTGGTTTGCATCAGTTTTTGTTTGGCTGTTGATATTATTAAAAGTTTTAACAAAATCTCCAATTGAAAAACTAGCTAAAGTTCAGCTTTTATTTTTTCCTATTATTTTATTTCCGCCTTTGTTTGATTTAATCATTACTCGCGGCATCGGCAAATTTTTGTCTTATATTTTTGTCAGTAATATTGGGGAATTGGGAGAATATTTCATAAGGTTTTTTTTACAGCCGACAATTAGTTTGGGTATTCGGTTAGAAGCGGCAATTGTTTTTTTTGTATTTGGCCTTTACGTCTACTTCAAAATAAGAAAAACATCTATCGCGATTGTCGGCGTTTTTTTAACCTATGTTATTCTTTTTATTTTCGGCAGTTTTCCAAGTTTTCCGGCGATAATTTATTCATTGAGCGGCTTCGATATCAGTCCTATTATTTTTTATCAGATATTGGCCGCCAAAAGCCATAATATTCTAATTGCGCAGAATTATCTGTTTCCTCAGCAAAATTTTTCTGAAAAGTTTAGAGATTTTTTTAATTTAATTATTTCAGCTCAAATTTTTATCAGCTTGGCTGTCGGCCTGATAATGTTATTTTTTCTTTGGAATAAAGATAAATTTTTGGCATTTATAAAAAATATCAGACCATTAAGATTATCGCATTATTGGTTCATGTTTTTGATCGGAATTATTATTGCTTATTCTCTTTTTGGTTTTTTACCGTCCTTTAATTTTTATAATTTATTGGCCTTAGTATTGATGCTAATTGTTATCGCCTTGCTTTGGCTGACGGCTGTTGGAGGAAATGATATTTATGATATTGAAGCGGATCGTCTTTCAAATCCCCAGCGTCCTTTGGTCTTAAATAAAATAACAATTTCAGAAGCAAAAAATTTCAATTTTATCCTTTTTTTATTATCTATTATCGGTGCTTTAATTATCGGCTATCAGTCATTCGTTTTAGTATTTTTCAGCCATATTGTCGCTTTTTTATATTCCTCGCCGCCGTTTAGATTAAAAAAAATTTTAATTTTAAATTCTTTTTTAATCGCTGTTGCCTCATTGGCTATGATATTGAACGGCTTTTTTTGGATTGTGCCGGAGTTAAAATTAACGCAGTTCCCTCTTAATTATCTTATTTTAGCGCTTCTTGGCGGGACTTTAGCTATTAATTTTAAGGATATCAAAGACATTGAAGGCGATAAGAAAACAGGAGTTAAAACCTTGCCGGCAGTTCTAGGGATGGAAAAGGGAAAATTCATTATTGGAATCTTGTCTTTTATTGCTTATCTTTTGGCGCCGGTTTTTTTGAAAGAAATCGGGCTATTATTATTGGCGGGAATCTTTGGAATAATATGTTTTATTTTTATCACTAAGAGCAGATTTAATGAAAAATTGGTATTTTTAACACATTTTATTTATATCTTTTCGATTATTATGTTTTATTGGCTAAAATGATGATTAAAACATAGACAAAGATAAGTTATTCACATTGTTTTCATCGGTGATATAAGTTATTCTTACTATTAGGAATGAAATTTTTTAAAGTAGTGGCAACGATTCTAATTTTCAGCGGCGGAATAGCCGGTACTTATTTAATTATTAAAAATTCTGATTCGGAAATCAGCAATATAGACTTAAGTTCATTGAAACAGTCAATAAAAGACTCAGTAAGCGATAATCCCCTTGTGTGGCTAGACAATATTTCTGCAACAAGTTCTTTAAATGAAGCAATTTTCAATGAATCTCAAGAAAAATATAATGCAAATAGTCTTCAATCTTTTAATTTAACCAAAATAGCGTCTCAATCAATATTTAGCAAAGCGCAGGAAGCGAGTCAAAACGGGAATGATTCTGTTGCGTTGCTTACTCAGAATGATTTAGAAATTCAAGTGGCGATTCAGGAAACTCTTGATTCATTTACCGACCCATTATCAATTTTTTATGATCCTGTTTCTGAAAATAATTTAGCGATTATTGATGATAATTCTTTGCAAGCCCAAATAAAATATTACGAAGATTATCAAGAGATTATAAAAAGAGCGTTTGACAATTTTAAAAAAGACAGCGGTGAAATTTTACGCGATGTTTTTGAAAAAAAAGATTTTTCCTCCGCACAAAAGGCGATGGAAATTTATAAAACCTTAGCTGATAATTTTATTAAACTCATTGTTCCGTCAAGTTTGGTGGAATTTCATATAAAAAATATCCAACATTATCAAAATGCTTATTTAATTTACCGAGCAATTTCTCAATATTCTCAAGACCCTCTTAAAACTTATTTAGCAGTTAAGGCTATTCCTCAGCTCTATGGTGAAACCGAAGAAATTCAAAATTTATTTAAAGAAATATTAGAAGAGCGGACAAAAGAATTTAATTTATGAAAAATTCAATAAACTACAAAAGAAAATTATTAATATTTTTTTTAGTTACTGTCTTTTTTTATGGTTTATCAGGATTTTTATATTATCCTGCTCAGGCGGGGATTGCTTCAGGTAGCATAATAAACGATCCTATACATACCGTTGAAACTCTTTTGCAATCGATTTGGGATAAATATATAGCAAACTGGGAATTTTGGAGGGATCAGGTAATAGATAGTATTGTGGCGCGGATTATTAATGATTTTAACGAAGAAACGGTTAAATGGGTTCAGGGAGTTGGTGATAAAAAAGGCCCTAAATACGTGACTGATTGGGAAGATTTTGTAAAACAAGCGGGAAAAACCGCTGAAGATCAGGTTATTCAAGATGTTGGTTTGGCGCGACTTTGCTCTCCGTTTAGTGTACCGGTTAATATTTCTCTTCTTCCGGTTCAAAGGTTTCAAGATAAAATTTCCTGCACTTTTAACGATATTGGCCAGAATCTTGAGGATTTTTATGAAGATTTTCGAAACGGCGGTTGGTTGGGATATTCGGAGAGTTGGAAACCGGAAAATAACTACTTTGGACAGATGATAATGATTCATGATCAATTAGTAATGGAAACCGCTAAAAAACAAGAAGCGGCTAGTAATGAAGCTTTGGCAAGTAGAGGATTTTTATCAGTGAAAAAATGTGTTGAACAGGGACCAATAGATCCAATTAAAAGGAATGAAATATTTGATAGTTGTTTTGCCGGTTACAATTATGATCCCGATAAAGCTAGTGATTGCGCGGACAAGGCCGATAAAGAAGCGGCTATTTGTGAAAAAGAAGAAATCATCACTCCGGGAGATGTCGTGGCTGAAGCTATGGGCGATGTGGTTCGGTCTGATAGAGAGCGCGTTTATAATAGCCGTTCTGAAAAAGCTTTATATAATTTAATTGCAAATATTACTAATGCCGCTATTAATCGGGTAGTGAAAGATGGAATTGGTTATGTAAAAGAACAGATGAGCGATGATGAGAAAAAACAAGCTGATCAGGATTATAAAGATATGATTGATAGGGATAATATTAGAAAGAAAAAAGAAATGATAACTGAAATTAACAAATTAGTTACAGAATGGCAATATATTCTTGGAAGAAAAGATCGGTCGCCTACTAATTCTTCTCTTTCTTATTCGCAACAAACTCTTGCCGCTTTACAGGAAATTCAAAGACGCAATAAATTGGCCAGCCAGTCGCAACCTCCTTCTTTATTGCCTTCTTGTAATCCGCCGGTTTCAGATAGCGATATAGCTCAAATTCAGGCAGAGGTTAACCGGTTAGATGCCGAAGTCAGCGATTTGGAAACAAAAATTAAAGAAGCCAATGATTTGATTACGGAAATCAATAATGTTGATTTAAATAACATCCGGGCAAATTCTTTAGTGCAGGATAAATATTTCCAATTTACGCAGAAATACAGCAATGATGAAACAATAAGCGGAATGGTTACCGGTTCAAACAGGAAGGCGGCTGATAGCGAGCGCAATGATAAGCGAACAGAATTTAACGGCGCGCAAACAAGATTAAATACTTGTATTCAAATCCAATCGATGAATTCAGCCCCATAAAACATTATGAAATCTTTTGGAACTAAAAAAATATTTTTAATAATTCTGCTGATAATAGCAATATTGGGCTTTGGTGGAGTTAAAACAACCCATGCTTTTTTTGATGTTTCATTAGCTGATCTTGTGTCTAGTGTTGTTACGTTTCCTGTTCAGGTTATAGCTTATATTTTCGGCTATATTGCTAAAATTTTATTTACTCTTGGTGGTTTGCTTATAGAATTAGGCTTGAACGTTAATGAGCATTTATTAGATGATGCTTCGCCGGTAAAATATGGCTGGAATATTGTTTTGCAATTTACGAATCTTGGCTTTGTTCTGGCGATTATTGTCATTGCTTTCGCCACGATTTTAAGAATGGAAAGTTATGGGATGAAAAAAATTCTTTGGAAACTTGTTGTGGCCGCCTTACTGGTGAATTTCAGCTTAGTAATTGCCGGAGGATTTCTTAATATTTCTCAAATTTTAACAGATTATTTTTTGTCTAAAGCTACATTAGAAGGTCAGGGATTTTCTTCTTTTTCGGAAAATTTTGCCGCTATGTTCAAAATTCAAGCTTTTTTTAAAGTCGCAAGCGTAACAGAAGGCTTTGATGATAGTGTATTATCAGGAGCTGCAGCGATTGGAAATACATTTGGCGCGGGAGTTTTAACGAATATAGCTTCACTTGCCTTATTGACTTCTTTTACTTTGATCGGCGCGCTTGTTTTATTAGCGGTGGCTATAATGCTTTTGATTCGTTACGTGTATATGGCTATTTTGTTGATTGTATTGCCGGCAGTATGGTTAGCCTGGATTTTTCCAAATACTGATAAACATTGGAAAGAATGGTGGGATAAATTTATTAGATGGACATTTTTTCCGCCAATAATGCTTTTTTTCTTATATTTGGATGTTTATATAATGGAAACCCAAAAGGAATATGTAAAAGGCATTGTTGCGGGCGTTAATCCTGCGGCAAAGAGCAGTCTTGGCCTTACTTTTGGCTTTGATGCGATTGGAAATCTAATTATTATTTTTGGTTTAGTTATAGGAGGACTTTTAGTGGCTAATAAATTAAGCATTATTGGAGCAAAAGAATTTTATGGTGCGGCGCAGGGAGCGAATAAAAGCCTTGCTCATTGGACAGGGAGACTTCCATTAAGGGTTGGATCTAGAGGGCTAAAGAAAATTGATGAAAAATGGGGAGAGAAAATAAAAACGAAAGGAGAAGAATGGTCTCAAAAAAGTAAGTATGATCCTAGAAGATGGTTTGCTGGCGGAATTAAAGAAGCTAGTAAAGGCATAAAAAGGGGAGCTGTTTATAAACCACCAAAAGAATACGCTACTTTTTGGGGTAGTACTTGGGGTGGTATGAAAAAGGGATCGGGGTTATTCAAGAAAAAGAAACAGCAATTTAAGGTGATGACTGATAAAGGCGAAACAACTCTTGAGGGAGAAGCGGTTGAAGAAAATAAAGAAGAAAAGAAAGCATAAAAATCAATAAATAAAATGGATTATTCATTAATTACTGAACAACAAGCGCAAAAAAAATATAATTCTTTGCCTGATAAAATTAGGAATGTTTTAGATTCAGAAAATAGCGTTATGACGGTGGGCCAGATATGTCGGAAGCATCATTTAGATGATGAAAGAATATTGATAGTTAATCAGTTAGTAGCGCTGATTTTATTAGGTTTTGTTTCGCCAAATGATTTTAGTCAGGAGATTATGGATAATACTCATTTGAATTATCAGCATTCTGATGATATTGCAAAAGAGATTTATGAGAAAATTTTCGCGCCGATTAGAAGCGAGATTGATAAAATTTATTCGCCAGTTCCACCTATTGCATCTTTGGTAAAAAAAGAAATGCCGGCCGCGGAGATCAAGGAAAAAGAGATTTTGAAAATAACCGAAGATAAGGAAGAACACCTCATTGATTTGCGGACTTTTGAGAAGAATATTAATCAACAACTAATAACTGACAACCAACAACAAATAATTTCAAAAGTTGAGAAACCGCCTGAAATCAAAAAAGAACTACCACAAGTTCCTTTACCAAGTAAAGAGAATACTGAAGCCACTCTGCTTACTAAATCTTTAGTAGAGGCAGGTCCAATGATTCTTCATAAAGAAATTGAGACTAAGCCGACTTTGGGCAAGCAAAGGTCTTTAGGCGGATTATTCGGATTTTTGAGAGCGCAGAGATTAGGAGAAGCGAAAATTGATAAGCAAAAGCCAGTAACAGCAGAAGTGGAAATTCCTATTTTAGAGTTGCCGAAGCCCTTCGACATTGCTCGGGGCAAGCCGTCTGTGGTGAGCAAAGTCGAACTACCGAAAGTGGTTCATTATAGCGATTTGAAAACGTCGGTTATTAAACCTATAACCGATAACTTACAACCGACAACAATTAAAATATCGGAAGTGTCGTTACCACTAGCGCCAAAACCTTTTGACATGACTCAGCGGGAGAAACTAGAAAGTAAAAGCAAGATTTTTGAATCAGAAATAGAAAAAGCCAAAGCAGCCGGATTGATTATTAATAATCAATCTCGAATAGCAGTCCCGCAAAGCGGGACGCTACGGGGTACACAGCCGCCGATAAGCGACCAGCAATTCAATATTGAAGAAATACCGGTTGAGATTGAAGAAATTCCAAGAAAAAGTTTTTTCAGCAAAATTCTTCAGTTTTTCACTGGTTTGTTTGTGACGAAGAAAAAAATTATTAAAGAAGTGCCAGAGCAAAAAGAAAACTTGATTTCTAAACTTGCGCAAGAAAGAAGTAGGGGGGAAATTTCTATGCCTTTGCCGCCGACGCCGCCAGCAGCCAAGGCCGAATCACCAAAGAGAGGATTTGAATTTCCGCTGGAATTTAAGCTGCCGGAGCTCAAGAAAAATAATCAATTACCGGCAGTCAATAATCAACAGCCAATAACTGATAATTTACAATTAAAAGAGCTTGAACCGCCGGAGGTTCACGAGGCGAGAGAAAAACAGCAGCCAATAATGGCAAAACCAGAAGAATCTAAAGCGAGCGATGAAGAAATTATTGATTTAAGGACATTTCAAAAAATAAAATAATGCGATGCAATTTCAAGTACCTCAATTTATCGATATTGAAAATAAAATTGTCGGGCCTTTGAGTTTGAGGCAGTTTTTGTATGTGGCCGCCGCCGGCGGATTGAGCTTTTTGCTTTTTTTCCTGGATATTTTTAAGTTGTGGAGCTGGGTGATGCTCAGCGCTGTTTTGGTCGGCCTAGGCGCGGCATTGGCATTCGGCAAATATAACGGCCAGCCATTTCCTAAAATAGCGCTTCGGGCTTTTAGTTTTTTTGTAAGGCCCCGGCTTTATCTATGGCGAAGGGAAATTGAGGAAATAACCATTGATGTGCCGGAAATAAAGATTCCTGAAATTTTGCAGAAGCCCTTGGAAAAAGAAGCGAAAAAATCAACTGTTAAATTTCCAGCAATGAAACATCTTGAAATTCCGGCGGAAAATGTCGTAATCAAAAGAAAATCCTTGAAAGAATATTTTCCGGATATGCCGTCGGTGAAAAATTTGATGCTTAATTTAATGACTACTAAATCGCCGATTCCCAAAAGGGAAAAGCCTCACTTGCTCAACTGGGGTCAAGTGCCGAAAGAAAAATTTGAGATTTTAAAGAGAATAACCGGAGAGAAAGAAATGGCAAGGCGAGTAGATTATAAATAGTATATAATAATATATATGACACAAAATGTTTCCACGCAACAATTCGTTGATATTGAATCCGTTAAAAACGGCGTTTTGGTTTTAAAAAACGGCAGTTTGAGGAAAATTTTAATGGTTTCCGGAATTAATTTTGACCTTAAGTCGGAAGAAGAACAGGGCATTATTATTAGCGCGTTTCAGAATTTTTTGAACACTTTGGAATTTTCCATCCAATTTCTTGTGCATTCAAGAAAAATGAATATTTCCGCTTATCTTGAAAAGCTTCAGCAAAGGGAAACTCAGGAAGAAAATGGGCTGTTGAAAAATCAAATTTCCGAATATGTTGAGTTCGTCAGAACGTTCGTGGAAAATAACGCCGTGATGGCGAAAACTTTTTTCGCGGTGGTGCCTTACGATTCTGTTCAAATTTCCAAAATCGGCGGTAATATTTTGTCAAATGTGAAATTTTGGCAGAAGAACAAAAAAGTTGAAATAAAAGACGAAGATTTAGAGCAAAAAATTATGAGGATTAACCAAAGGACAGAACAGGTAAGCAACGGTTTAAATCAAATCGGCCTTCGGGCGGTGGCTTTAAACGATGAAGAACTGACGGAATTATTTTATAATTTATATAATCCCAGCGATATGGAGAAAAAGGAAATAAAACATGGAAATTAAAATCCCCCAATCTTATAATGCTTCGGAGAAAGACGCTAAAGACATTATTGCGCCGGCGGCTTTGGAAAATAATCCCGGCTATCTGAAACTTGGCGACAAATTCGTTAAAACAATTTTCATTTTTACTTATCCGCGCTATTTATCAAGCAGCTGGCTTAATCAGTCGATTAATCTGCCGGAAATGATGGATATCGCGATTTATTTCCATCCCATAGACACGGTTTTAGCTCTTAAAAATTTGAAGAAAAAAACCGCCAATATTGAAGCTCAACTGATGGACAGGGAAGAAAAAGGATTAATAAGGGATCCCCAGCTTGAAACCGCTTATCAGGATATAGAAATGCTGCGCGACACCTTACAGCAGGCGCAAGAGAAAATATTTAATGCCGGCGTGTATATAACTTTCCAGGCAGACTCTCTTGAAGGATTAACTAAATTGGAAGAAAAAATAACTACTTTATTTGAAAGCCAGTTGATTTACGTTAAGCCTGCGCTTTTCCAACAGATAGAAGGATTTTCTTCAACTTTGCCTTTGGCTTCGGATAAACTGGGTGTTTGGACTCCGCTTAACACCGCGCCCGCTTCCTCGCTTTTTCCTTTTTCTTCAATGGACTTGACTTATGACGATGGCATTCTTTACGGCATCAATCGTCATAATAACGGCTTGATTATTTTTGACCGGTTTTCTTTGGAGAATGCGAATTTAGTTGTATTTGCCAAAGCCGGCGCCGGCAAAAGTTATTCGGTTAAGTTGGAAATCATCCGTTCAATGATGATGGGAATAGATGTTTTGATTATTGACCCGGAAAATGAATACCAGAAATTGGCAAACACGGTTGGCGGCAGTTTCTTTAAAATTTCTTTGACTTCGGAAAACGCAGTTAATCCTTTTGACATTCCAATTATTCCGAAAAATGAAGACGCCGGCGATATTTTTAAATCCCATATTTTAAATCTTACCGGACTTTTGAAATTGATGCTTGGTAAAATCACTCCTGAAGAAGACGCGCTTTTGGATAGAGCGATTACGGAAACTTACGCTTCGCGGGGCATCACCGCTGATATACGGGATTTTACCAATATTGCTCCGCCTTTGCTTGAAGATTTAGAGCAGGTTCTTGAAAATATGGAAGGCGGCCGGGGATTGGCCGAGCGGCTGTATAAATTTACCAAAGGCACTTACGCCGGATTTACCAATCGGCCGACCAATATCGATATAAAAAATCGCTTGATTGTTTTTTCAGTTCGTGATTTGGAAGAAGAGCTGAGGCCGATAGCAATTTATATCGTGCTTAATTTCGTCTGGAATTTGATTCGGGCCGAACTTAAAAAAAGAATTTTAGTGATTGACGAAGCATGGTGGATGATGAAATATCCGGACAGCGCCAGCTTTTTGTTTAGCTTGGCGAAGCGCTGCCGGAAATATTATCTTGGGCTGACGACCATTACTCAAAACGTGGCGGATTTTCTGGAATCGCCTTATGGCCGGCCGATTATTACTAATTCGTCGCTTCAGCTTTTATTGAAACAAGCGCCGGCGGAAATAGAAATTATCGCTAAAACTTTCAATCTTTCCGAAGCGGAAAAGCAATTACTATTGGAAGCCAATATCGGTGAAGGATTGTTTTTCGCCGGCTTAAAACACGCGGCAATTCAGATTATTCCGTCTTATTTTGAAAATCAGATTATTACCACTAATCCGGAGGAGATATTGGAGATGAAAGAGTAAAAATATTTATGGAGAAAAAAATTTCATTGCCGGAGATAATTTTAATCAATTTATATATTATTCCGTTAGATGCAATTGGTTTATTGCTAGTTTTTTTCGGATTGGACGATTTTTGGATTATAGATATTTTAACCTTTCCAATAACCCAATTTTATTTTAGAATGATAGGAGCGAAAGCTAACGCCGATTTAATCACTAGTCTGGTGGAATTAATTCCTTATGTTGGCGCTTTGCCGATTAAAAGCATTGGTGTTAATTTGACTATTTATTTTACTAATCACCCGCCAAAAATAATGGAAAATTTGCCGATTTCAAAAATGGCTGGAGTAAAAAAATAAAATAACAAAAATGACGAATTTCAAAATTCAAATAGGATTTATAAGTCTAATAAGTTTAATAGGATTTGTAGGACAAATAGGATATGCCCAAATTTCGCCTCAATTTATGGTTAGTTGGCAGGCGGATTCAACAGCGCCGGCATGGTATTCGGGAAAAATTTTTCCGACTAAAGATTCGCCGGTTGAAATAAGTTTTGAATTGATTGACAGCAGTTCGGCTTCGCTCACTGCAGGCGGCAAAATTGTCGACCTTTCAAAAACCACTATCCGCTGGTATATTAACGATAAATTAGTTAAAAATGAAAGCGACGGTTTGGGAATCAAGTATTTAAAATTTATCACAGCTGATTATCCGGGACAAGACACGGAAATCAGAATCTCCATTCCGAATTATAAAAATTTCGGGCCATTGGATAAAATCATCGCAATTCCCATTGTTAAGCCGCAAACGATTATTATCGCTCCTTATTCCGATAGAAAAATAACCGCTGGCAAAAGCGTGTTTGAAGCGATTCCGTTTTTTTTCAGCGCGAAAGATTTAAGCAATATTACTTATAAGTGGTTTGTTGATAATCGGGTGGTTTCTGACATTGGCGATAATCAGAGGATTCTTGATTTTAATATCCCGCAAGAAGTGCCCAAAGGAACAGTTGTTAATATTAAAGCGACAATAAAGAATTTATTAAAAGATTTGGAATTTTCCAGTGGGAACTTAAATGTGGAAATAAAATAATTATGTTCGCAAAAATTTTTATTTTTTTGATATTTATTTTTGTTTTAATGTCAGGCGGTTTTATAAGTCATGGTGCGCAATTTGATTATCCGTGGTCGGGAATAACGGAAGTCGGCGGCCAAAGCGGATTAGTAGCTGAATTTTACCAAATCGCTTTGGCTTTGGTTAGCGTAACCGCTTTTGCAGTGATGGTTTTCGCCGGAGTGCTTTATATTGTTAGCGCCAGTAATCCATCAAAACAAAAAGAAGCCATGGATTGGATTTGGGCCGCTGTTTTTGGCATTGTGCTTTTATTGGGAGCGTATTTGTTGTTTTACACAATAAATCCGGAATTAGTGAAATTAACGCTGCCGGGGGTAGATAAAATCGATCTTCCTCTACCTTCAATCTTAAGTCCGTCTTCAAGCCCTGTTTTAGCTCAAGCACCGTTAAATCCGGCAGCAACTAATATGATTTCTTTGCAACCTCCATCAGCTGCTGAAGTAGCTGCTTGCCAAAGAGATGCGTCAACAATTCAAGACGCCAGCGGGAAGAAAGCTTATTGTGATGGAAATAAACAAAATAAATATGAATGGATTAGCGGGAAATGTGATAGCATAGCTACGACAAGAGATGCTCAAAATTATTGCAAACAAAAAGGAAAAACCGACGCAGTTTTCGCTAAAGATTGGGGAGTTTGTTGTAAACCATAACTCAAACCATTTTACTTAAATGAAAAAAGCAATTTCAATATTAATTATAATTTTATTTATTGTTGCCATTGGCGTTGGCGTTTATTTCGGCTGGCAGAAATCAAGGGAAATTTTAACGCCGCCGTCAGATATTAACCCGCAACCCATAATTGATAATCAACAACAGCCGCCTTTAACGGCTCCGAAGCCGAAATTAAAAATTATCAGCGTTCAATCAGCTTTTGATTATTGGACGGCTGTTTCCGGAGATGTTTTTTATATTAATCAAGAAGGCAAAATTTTTAAAGCGAAGTCCGGTAGTGAGCTTGGCTCTACTACTCGGGTGAATGAAAAAGAAGATGAGCTGATTAGCAATAGAGAAATTAATAATCTTACCAGTATAAAATCGAATAAAGACGGAACAATGGTAATGGTTAAATACGGCGATTTGAGTTTTCCAAAGCTGGAAATTTTTGACGTTAATAAAAAAGTTTGGCAGTTGATCGGAGATAATATAAGCGTTGCTGATTTTTCTCCGGACAGCTTAAAAATAATTTACGTTGAAAAAAAGGGCAATGGAACAAGCGATTTAATTACCAAAGATTTAAATTCCGCTAAACCAAAGACTATTAAAATTATGTCTTTATCTTATTTGCCATATGACTTGGCGTGGATTGGCGCGAATAATATTTTGCTGATTCCGGCGCCTTCCGCCGGCTACGCCGGAGAAATTTGGCAAATTGACATAAAAAATAAAACAATCAAATCTTTCGCAAGCGATTTCGGCTTATCAATAAAATTGTTTTCCGGGAGCGATAATGGCTTGCTGTTTGATAGCACTAAGAATCAAATGAGTTTAGTTGACGCTAATGGCGCGATAAAAGCAAATATAGGAATTTCAACTCTGCCGGAAAAATGTTTTATGAATGCGTCTAAAATTTATTGCGCTATTATGCAAAATTATTCAAATACTCTGCCGAAGCCAATTCTTCCCGATGATTATTTGAAAAAAGCGTTTTATTCGCGGGATAAAATTTACGCTATTGACATAGCCGATAATTCTTCCGAGCTTGTTTTAAGCGATGAATTGCCGCCGGCTATTGACGCTGTTAATTTATCTTTAAATGGAAATAATTTGTTTTTCATTAATCGTTATGATAATAGGGTTTACAATTTAGAATTATAGAATGTCCTTCTTTAAGCGAATTTTTTTATATTTAAAAATGCCGGAAATGCGGCTTTTTTGGTATTTTGTTTTATTTTTCGCGATTTTTTGGGCAGTTAATTTTCTCGTTAATTTTGAAATTATTTATTTATCAATGCCGCTGATTTTTATTAATAGCGGACTACTGATGTTTTTTTTAATTTTTGCTTTTTCTCATAGCATAAAATTAGCCGGGAAAAATCTTGAAATAAAAACCGACAAAGCTGCTTTCGTGAATATTCTTTCCGTTTTGCCGAGTGGCATCGTCGTCTACGATAGAAATCTAAAAATTTTGCTTTTTAACAAGACGGCGGAGAGTATTTTTGGCATCAGCGTTGATGATGTTGTGGGACAGCGTTTTAGTCCTGACAGAGTTAGCCAATCGCGCTACCAGCTTTTAAGTCAGGTTCTTTTTCCGTCGTTAGCTCCGACGGTTGTTAAATATTCAGACGCTGGAGGGTACCCTCAAACAATGGATTTATCTTTTGAAAATCCGAATATCGAATTAAGAATTATCACCGATAAATTTATTGACGCGAACGGTGATGCGGTTGGATTCATTAAAATAATCAGCGACAGGACGCGCGAAAAAGAAATGCTGCGTTCAAAAAGCGAATTTATTTCAGTTGCCGCCCACCAATTAAGAACGCCGTTGTCAGGGCTTAACTGGGCGATGGAGAGTTTGGCAAAAGAAGCGATAAGTGAAGCGCAAAAAGAAATTATTGATACTGCGCTTAAGGCCACGGCTTATCTTTTGAAGATAGTCAACGACTTGCTTGACGTTTCAAAAATAGAAGAAGGCCGTTTCGGCTATAATTTTGAGGAAGTGAATATGGCTGATTTTATAGAAACAGTTATAGGAGAAACAAAAGAATTAAGCGAAGAATCGGGCATTAAAATTAATTTTCAGAAACCGGAATCGGATATTAAGGCGACTATTGACCCACAGAAATTAGGCATGGTTTTGTTTAATCTTTTAGATAATGCTGTTAGATATAATGTTAAAAACGGGGAGGTCTTCGTTGATTTAGATAAATTAAAAGATAAACCATATATCAGGATTAGCGTTAAAGATACTGGCATTGGGATCGCTGAACAGGAAAAAGAGAAATTATTTACTAAATTTTTCAGGGCGGATAATGCCATTAAAGCCGCTCCAAATGGTAGTGGATTAGGGCTTTACATAGTGAAAAATATCATTAAAAGGCACGGTGGAGAAGCTTGGTTTGAATCGGAAATAAATCGCGGCTCAACTTTTTATTTTACTTTACCGATTGATTCAAAATTGATACCAGTAAAAGAAATAGCATATGACGAATAATTTACGAAATACGAATATGTACAAATATACGAATAAAAATTAGTATATTCGTAATTGATTAGTATTTCGTGAATAAGCGAAGCGAATATGCCAGAGCTTCCTGAAGTTCAAACAATAGTAGAAGATTTAAAGAAAAAGGTTGTTGGCAGAATAATTACCGGCGTTTGGTTTGACGCTCCGAAGATAATCACCCTTCGACTGGCTCAGGGTGATGGTGAGCGAAGTCGAACCATCAAAAAACCAAAAGCCACAGAATTCCAAAAACAAATTAAAGGATTAAAAATTACAGATATTCAGAGGCGCGGGAAAAATATACTTATTTATCTTGTTAAAAGCTATAAACTAAAAGCTAAAAGCTGTTATTTATTGCTTATTCATCAGAAGATGACCGGGCATCTGTTAGTTGGCAAATGGCAAATGGTAAATGGTAAAGTGGAAAGTTTGATTAAAGGGTTGTTGCGGGAAAAAGTTAATAACTATATCCATTTAATTTTTTATCTTGATAATGGCTGGCAATTAGCGCTTTCTGATTTAAGGAAATTCGCCAAAGTTTTGTTTGGTTTAAAAGAAGAAATTGAAAATTTGCCAGATTTAAAGATGCTTGGACCTGAGCCGCTCGATGAAAGTTTTAAGATTGATAAGTTTATAAGTTTAATAAGTTTGGAGAAAAGAAAAATCAAGCAGGTTTTAATGGACCAAGAGGTGATTTCCGGTATTGGCAATATTTACAGCGATGAGATTTTATGGCAAGCGAAAATCCATCCTTTTACTCCAGCCAATAGATTGAAAACAGGGCAGTTAAAAACCATATATTCGTCTATGCGCCAAATATTAAAAAAAGCCATAAAATTGCGCGGCACTTCTATTAGCGATTTTCGGGACACTTCCGGCAAATCCGGCGCTTATGCCGATATTAGAAAAGTATATGCTAAAGAAGGGGAAAAGTGTCAACGTTGTCAAACCTTAATTAAAAGAATTAAAATAGGAGGAAGAAGCGCACATTTTTGCCCTAAATGCCAAATAATATGATTAAAAACAGGAAATATATTTTTGTTGTTGGCGGCGTAATGTCCGGCGTTGGCAAAGGCGTTGCCGCGGCTTCAATCGGCAAGATTTTGCAAGCGCGCGGTTTTGAAGTGACTGCCATAAAAATCGACCCTTATGTCAATGTTGACGCCGGCACGATGAATCCGACTGAACACGGCGAAGTTTTTGTGCTTAATGACGGAATGGAATGCGACCAGGATATGGGAAATTACGAGAGGTTTTTGGGTAGGGATTTGACAAAAGACAGTTATATGACAACCGGCAGTATTTATCTTTCAGTAATCAATAAAGAGAGAAATTTAGAATATGGCGGTTCTTGCGTGGAAGTAGTGCCGCACATCCCATTGGAGGTGATAAACAGGATTGATAAGGCGGTTTTAAAGAATAAAGCGGAAATTGTTATTACTGAAATTGGCGGAACAGTAGGCGAGTATCAGAATATTTTGTTTTTGGAAACAATAAGGATATTGAAGCTTAAAAAACCAAAAGATGTTTTGCTGGTTTTGGTAAGTCATTTGCCGTCATTGTCTGATAATAGCGAATTAAAGACAAAGCCAACTCAATATGCTGTAAGAACATTGAACTCAGCCGGACTTCAGCCGGATATTGTTCTTGCGAGGGCAAAATTTCCATTAGATAAAAAAAGGAAAAATAAGATAGCGGTAAATTGCAATATTTATGAAAACGATGTTATTTCCGCTCCGGATGTGAAAAATATTTATGAAGTGCCGCTTAATTTTGAGAGAGATAATCTTTCCGGCAATATTCTAAAGAAACTGAATCTTCGGCCAAGAAGCAGGGACTTGAAAGATTGGAGAAGATTAATTAAAAACGCCGCTTCCGCCAGAAAAACAGTAAAAATCGGAATTGTCGGAAAATATTTCGGTTCGGGAAATTTTGTTCTGGAAGATTCTTATATTTCAGTTATTGAAGCCGTTAAACACGCCGCTTGTTTTTTTAAAGCTCAACCACTCATCCAATGGATAGATGCTGAAGATTTTGAAAAAAATAAAAACAATCTTAAGAAATTAAAAGGGTTTAACGGCATCATTGTGCCGGGCGGATTTGGCAGCCGGGGGGTTGAGGGCAAGATAGCGGCGATTAAATATTGCCGGGAGAATAAAATTCCGTTTTTCGGTCTTTGCTACGGCATGCAATTGGCAGTGGTGGAATTTGCCCGTTCAGTTGTTGGTTTAAAAAAAGCTAATACTACAGAGATTGACCATAAAACTCCTTATCCAGTAATAGATATTTTGCCGGAACAAAAAGAAAATCTGGAAAAGAAATATTATGGAGCTACAATGAGGTTGGGCGCCTGTGAAGCGCATTTAAAAAGTGGAACAATAGCCGGCAATGCATACAAAAATTCTTTTATTTCCGAGCGTCATCGCCATCGCTATGAAGTAAATCC
Organism: Patescibacteria group bacterium; assembly: GCA_038065035.1. GTDB lineage: Bacteria > Patescibacteriota > Minisyncoccia > UBA6257 > UBA9933 > JBBTRV01. The sequence continues at coordinate 47,582 of JBBTRV010000007.1, forward strand.
GGATTATATTGAAGAGATTGAAAAGAAGGGATTGATTTTTTCTGGTTTTTCTTCTGATCGCCGGCTGATGGAAATTGCGGAGCTTCCGAAAAATAAGCATCCATTTTTTGTCGGCGTCCAATTTCATCCGGAGTTTAAATCATGGCCGCTCAAACCCCATCCGTTATTTAAAGAATTTATGAAAGCGGCAATCAAAAAATGATAATCTTTTTATACGGTTCTGATTTTTACCGCAGACGGCAGAAATTAAATGAAATAATTGAGGAATATCGCCAAAGAGGCGCTGATAACCGGCGTTTTGATTTTGGCAATTCGGAAAGCGAAGAAGAGTTTATGCGGTTTAAAGAATTTATTTCCAATAGTTCGATTTTCAATAATAAAAAAACAGCTATTACAGAAAATATTTTTTCTTTTGAAAATTCTAAATTATTGGCTAAAATTTTTAAGGATAATCCGGAAAGCAATGATTTGGTTTTGATTGTTTCTGAAGAAAAAAAACCGGCGAAAGATTTCAGTTTTTTGCTTAAAAAACCGGTTTTATTTCAGGAGTTTAAAATTTTAGAAAACGCTCAATTTGAATTTTTTATTAAAAAAGAAGCGGAAAAGAGAAAATTAAATTTGTCGGCGCGAATAATTGGCTTTCTGGCGGAAGTTTTCAAAGGCGATTCTTGGGCGATAATTAATGAATTGGAAAAATTAAGCTTGTTGAATCCAAAATATTACGCTGATGCTGATAAATTAAGAGAGATTATTGATTATGGACAGCCGCTTGCCCAACAGAAATTCTTTTTTGCTGTTAATGGCATATTAAGAAATTCTTCTATAAGTCAAAAATTAATCAATCTTGAAACTTTGTTGTCTTATCAGGAAGAGCCGGCGAAAATTTTTAATTTTTTGGCAAGTTTTGCTAATACTCTGCCAGCAATTAAGAAGATGGCTGATTACGATGTAGCAATTAAATCAGGAAAAATGGATTACGAGGAAGCATTAGTGGACTTGGTTTTGGGTTGAACTTATCCACAGACAAAACTATTGTAGGGGGGGCTTTAGTGGTAAAATAAGCTTATGGTTAATCAACAGCTTATAGATTATATTAAAAACCAATTAAAACTTGGCAGGAGCGAAGATGTTATTAAAGCGATGCTGAAAAATAATGGCTGGCAGGAAGCGGATATTGAGGAAGCGTTTAAGGAAGTTTTGGGCCAGAATATTCAACAACCGCAATCATCTTTGTCTGACTCTCGGCCGGTTTATTCTTCAAGTGAATCCTCATTTTCAGGCAATGCTTCGGAAGTTGCTTTGCCGGGAGGTTTGGATTTATTAAAACAAAGCTGGCGGATTTATAAAAGCCGGTTTTGGACGTTGATTGGAATAATAATAATTCCGAATGTGATTTGGTTTTTAGGCGCCGGCTTAATTTTATTATTAGGAATTAAATCTGAAGCGGAAATTGAAGGTTTATTAATAATAGTTTTAGCTATTATCGGCATTATAGGATTTATTTTATTTATCTTGGCGGGTGCGGCATTATTTTATGCGGTGGCGAATGAAACATTTACTATTAAGAAGGCATTTCGCGAGGTGGGAGAAAAAGGAATTAAGTCTTTTATTTGGGTTGGTGTGTTAACAATTTTTGTTTTATTAGGTGGATTTGTTTTAGGAATTGTGCCAGGAATAATTTTTTTGATTTGGTTTGCTGTAGCTCAATTTGTGTTTATTGTTGAAGGCCAAAAAGGATTTAATGCGCTTTTGCGGAGCAAAGAATATGTTTCCGGCAGATGGGGAAAAGTTTTTTGGCGAATGGTTGTTTTTGGGATAGTTGCTTTAAGTGTTGGTTTAGTTAGTGGGGGACTTTCATTAGTAATAGATTCCGAAAGAATTTTTAATATTTTCTTGTCTTTTATTAATGTTTTAGTTGCACCATTTATGGCGGCTTATTTCTTCTCTCTTTATGTCGCACTTCGGCAGACCCAGTCAGAACTTGTTAATCAGCCGGTTAAAGGTAAAAAAGGATTTTTTGTTTTTTGCGCGATTTTAGGATTATTGGCGCCGTTTATTATGCTTGCAATATTTTTTGGTTTTCGTCGTTTTTTGATTTTCATTTTTTGAGTCGATATTAATTAATTTGATTAATTAATACAAAAATATTGGAATAATTCTCTAAATTATGCTATACTTAAAAAGTCCAAAAAGGGCTTTTTTAATTGTAAAAATGGCAAAAAAAACCAGTAAAAAAGAGGAAAAAATCGAGACAAAACCGCAAAATAACGGTTCTTACGAGGCCAAAGATATTTATGTTTTAGAGGGCCTAGAGCCAGTGAGAAAACGGCCAGGAATGTATATTGGCACAACCGGTATTGAAGGCTTGCATCATTTGATTTGGGAAGTTGTAGATAATAGTTTGGATGAAGCCATGGGCGGTTTTGCTAAAAACATTAAAGTTGAGCTGTTAAAGAATAATCGGGTGGCGGTAACTGACGATGGCCGAGGCATACCGGTTGATATCCATCCTCACACGAAAAAATCAGCTTTAGAAACTGTGCTTTGCACGCTTCATGCTGGCGGAAAATTCGGCGGAGATTCTTATAAGGTTTCCGGCGGGCTTCACGGCGTCGGCGTTTCAGTTGTTAACGCCCTTTCAAAATGGTTAAAGGCAGAAGTTTGTCGGGATGGCAATTTATATGTTCAAGAATATGAGAGGGGTAAGCCGAAATTCAATGTAAAAAAATCGGGCAAGTGCGGAGCTACCGGCACGAAAATTATTTTTGACGCTGACTTGGAAATTTTTTCAAAAGTTGATTATGACAGAAAAAAAATAGTTGACCATCTTCGTCAGCAAGCGTTTCTTACTAAGGGCGTGAAAATCGAAATTATTGACGAGCGTGAAGAGACGCCGTTTTATTATTCTTTTTATTTCGAGGGCGGACTATTGTCTTTTATTGATTATTTGAATCGTTTTCGCCAATCGATTCAAAAAGAAGTTTTTTATGTTAATAAAGAGTATGAGAAGATAGAAGTTGAAGCCGCTTTTGTCTACAATCAGGAAATTGAAACAACTGAATTAAGCTTTGCCAATAATATTTACACGACTGATGGCGGAATGCATTTAACCGGTTTTCGTTCAGCTTTGACTCGCACGCTTAATGATTATGCAAGAGCCAGTAATTATTTAAAATCGGCTGATGAAAATTTAACCGGCGATGATATTCGCGAAGGGTTAGTGACTATTGTTTCCGTGAAATTAAGCGAGCCGCAATTTGAGGGTCAGACAAAAGCGCGATTGGGAACGCCGGGAGCCAGAACCGCCGTTGAAACAGTTGTTAATGAATCTTTAAAAGAATTTCTTGAAAAGAACGGCAATGACGCGAGAGCGATAATTGAAAAATGCCTTTTGGCGCAAAAAGCGAGGAAAGCCGCCAAAGCTGCCAAGGAAACAGTTTTAAGAAAAGGAGTGATGGAAGGTATGACTTTGCCGGGAAAGCTCGCTGATTGTTCAACTCGCAATCCCGAAGAAGCGGAGCTATTTATAGTGGAAGGCGATTCAGCTGGGGGCAGTTGTAAACAAGGACGCGACCGGAAACGGCAGGCAGTTTTGCCGTTAAAAGGAAAAATTTTAAATGTTGAAAAAGCGAGAATTGATAAAATGCTTGCTAATAACGAGATTAAGTCGCTAGTAATAGCTTTAGGCACAGCCATTAGAGACAGTTTCGATATAGGAAAGTTGCGTTATCATAAAATTATAATTATGACTGATGCGGATGTCGACGGTTCGCATATTAGAACATTGCTTCTGACGCTTTTTTACCGCCATTTTCCCCTGCTTATTGAAAACGGCCATTTATATATTGCTCAGCCGCCGCTTTACAGAATTCAAAAAGGCAAAGAAATGCAATATGCTTACGGTGATACGGATAAAGAAAAAATTATCAAATCATTCGACGGAGCTCAAGGAATCAATATCCAGAGATATAAAGGCTTGGGAGAAATGAATCCTGAACAGCTTTGGGAAACAACTTTAAATTACGAGAATAGGGTTTTAAGGCAGGTATTAGTTGAAGACGCTCAAAAAGCAAGCGAATTATTGGATGTTTTAATGGGCGAAGCAGTTGAACCGAGAAAAGCGTTTATTCAGAGCCAGGCGACTTTGGTTAGAAATCTTGACATATAGCGCGTTCAATGCTTATATTCTATTTATTCTATATTGAATGCTGTAAATAATAATTATTATGACAAATCGATTTATTTCTTATATTCAAGAATCGCGGCAAGAACTTAAGAAAGTCAACTGGCCGTCAAGGCAAGAAACAATTCGCTTAACAGTTGTTGTTATTGGGCTGTCAATCGGATTAGCGATTTTTTTAGGCGCCATTGATTTTATATTAAGGTACGCGCTTGAAATATTTTTAACATGATTCAATCAGCGGAAAAAGCTCAAAAAATTACGGATAAAGAAAAAAAAGAAGAGCGGCAATGGTACGCGGTGCATACTTATGCCGGTTATGAAGACGCGGTGGCCAGGTATTTGAAGCAAAGGGTTGATTCTCTGGAAATGCATGATAAGATTTTTAACGTTATCGTGCCGAAAGAAAAAAAGATTAAAATTAAAAACGGTAAAAGAAAAACCATTGAAGAAAAAATTTATCCCGGCTATGTTTTGGTTGATATGTTAATGAGCGAAGATTCATGGTATGTGGTAAGAAATACGCCGAGAGTAACCGGATTTGTCGGAGCTGATTCAACCGAACCAACGCCGATTTCAAAAGAAGAAGTGTCTTCGATTATGGCGCGGATGACCGGCGAAGAGCCGAAATTCAAGGTAGAACATCGCGTTGGCGAATTGGTTAAAATCACCGATGGTCCGTTTAAAGATTATGAAGGCAAAATCGACGCCATTGACGAAGAGCATGGAAAAGTAAAAGTAATGGTGCCGATTTTCGGCAGGGAAACGGCAGTTGAATTGGATTCATTGCAAATACAGAAAATTTAATTATGGCTAAATCTATTAAAACAATTTTAAAACTTCAAATACAGGCAGGAGCGGCTAATCCTGCGCCGCCGATTGGTCCGGCCTTAGGTCAGCACGGCGTTAATATTGCCCAATTTTGCCAGCAATTTAATGAAGCGTCAAAAGATATGGTTGGCAGCATTGTGCCTGCAGAAATCACTATTTATGAAGACCGGACTTTTGAATTCAAGCTGAAAACTTCGCCGGCTTCTGATTTGCTGCGTAAGGCTGCTGGTGTTGAAAAAGGCTCTGGCAATCCTTTGAAAAATAAAATCGGTAAAGTTAATAAAGACCAAATTCGCGAAATTGCCGAAAAGAAAATGGCGGATTTAAACGCTAATGACGTTGAAGCGGCAATGAAAATTGTGGAAGGCACGGCAAGAAGCATGGGTATAGAAATAGAAAAATAAATATCAGAAATTTTCCATATCGAGTACAATGAATATGATTTTTTGTGGGTAGTAATTACTACCCACTTTTTCTATAATTATAAAATGTATAAACCGACAATTGGCTTGGAGATTCACGTTGAATTAAAAACACAAACGAAGATGTTTTGCGGCTGTTTAAACGATTCCGAAGAAAAGCGGCCGAATTTTAATATATGTCCGATTTGTATGGGACACCCCGGAACTTTGCCGGTGATTAATAAAAAAGCCGTTGAGTCAGTTTTAAAATTAGGATTAGCGTTAAATTCACAAATTCCGCCTACTTCAAAATTCGACCGCAAAAACTATTTTTATCCGGATTTGCCGAAAGGTTACCAGATTTCGCAATATGATAAACCGTTGGTTATCGGCGGCCAGCTTAATAACGTAAAATTAAGACGTATTCATTTAGAAGAAGACACTGCCCGACTGGTGCATGGAGATCCTTCGACAAGCTTAGGGTTACCAATTTCGTTGGTTGATTTCAATCGCGCTGGCGTGCCGTTGATGGAGTTAGTAACTGAGCCGGAAATAAAAAATGGCGAGGAGGCCGTGAAATTTGCCAGAGAATTACAGCTGATTTTAAGATATTTAGGTATTTCCGACGCCGATATGGAAAAGGGCCAAATGCGAATTGAAGCCAATGTAAGCGTAAGCAAAAACAGCGAGTTAGGTACTAAAGTTGAAATAAAAAATCTTAATTCTTTCCGAGCTGTCGGCGAAGCGATTGATTATGAAATAAAAAGGCAGGAAGATGTTTTAAAAAATAGCGAAACCGTTAAGCATGAAACTCGCGGCTGGGACGAAAATAAAAAGAAAACTATCCATCAAAGAGTTAAGGAAGAAACGCACGATTATCGTTATTTTCCGGAGCCGGATTTGCCGCCGCTGGATTTGACTGACACTGATTTTATTAATATAGCAGAATTGAAAAATTCAATCCCCGAGCTTCCTATGCAAAAAAGGGAAAGATTTGAAAAAGAATTCTGGCTTAAGGTTGAGCAAATGGAGGTTTTGATTGAAGACAGAAATTTGGCGGAGTATTTTGAAAATTCCGTTTCTGAACTTCTTGAAGAAATTAAAGAAGCGGACGCGGAAGAAAAGAAAAAGGCTATTACTTTATTATTTAATTATCTTACAAGCGATATTAATGGATTTTTAAGCCAAAAAAGAATAACCATTAAAAGTTTAAATATTACTCCGGAGAATTTTTCCGATTTGATTTTACTGATTTTTAGAAATGAGATTTCCAGCCGTGTGGCGAAAGATTTAATAGCAGAAATGCACGAAACGGGTTCTGATCCGCGCCAAATTATCACTGAAAAAGGATTATCTCAAGTTTCTGATGTTTCTGAAATTGAAGATATTGTTAAAAAAATAATTTCTGAGAATCCAAAGCCGGCCGAGGATTATAAAAATGGACAGGAAAACGCTTTGCAGTTTTTAATCGGCCAGACAATGAAAGCCAGCCGCGGCAAAGCTAATCCTAAGGTAGTCAAAGAAATTTTAGAAAAACTTTTAAAATGATTCTTTATTTATGATTGTGAAATTTAATTTCAATCCCATTTTTTGTAATAATTGATTTGCGAACGAATAAAAGAATAATCGCGCTTAAAATCGCGAATAAAGACGTTGCTATAAATACTGATTTAAATCCGAATAAGCTGGCGATTGAGCCGCCGATAATGCCGGCAAGGCCGATGCCTATTCCAACAGAGCTGCTGTTAAGCGCCCAATCAAAAGCAGCGTGCTTTTTATCGAGATGTCTCGAAAACATAGCCATCCAGGAAGGAAGATATAGGGCGAATCCAAGGCCTTTAAAAAATTGGATTAAATAAACTTGCCATAATTCTTTGGCAAAAACAAAGCTAAAGGCGCTTACTCCGGCAATCAGCATTCCGGCAATAATCATATAAAAATCGTCTTTTTCTCCCTTATTTTTGTCTAAAATAATAGAGATGGGAATTTGCGCGATTGACTTTACTCCCCAATAAATTGTCGCTAATAAGCCGACGGAAATAAGAGTGGCGCCGGCGATATTTTCTATGACAAAAATTGAAAAAATCGGGTCAATAACGCCCCATCCGCTCCATAAAAGCAGGTCGCTGATAATAAGATATCTGATAATTTTATTAAGCCAGCCGTCTAAATTTATTTTTTGGAACATAAAATCAAACTATTTTATTTTAAAGGCAATTTCTTCATTTTCTAATGTTATATCAATAGCATTTCCTTTGGCAATTTCCTGCCTTAATATTTTTTCCGCCAAAACACTTTTTATTTTTTCGGAAATTACGCCACGCAAAGGCCGGGCACCGAAAACCGGATCATAGCCCAGCGCGGCGATTTTGCAAATAGCGGCATCATTGAATACTAAAGAAATACCATGTGTTGCTTCTAATGTTTTTGTCAAGGCGATTAATTGGAGTTTGGCTATTTCTTCAATATCTCTAATTGAAAGATTTTTAAATACGACTATTTGCGATAAGCGATTAAGAAGCTCCGGTTTGAAATAAACAGTAAGTTTTTTCTTAATAGTTTCGCTGATTTTTGGCATTGATTCTTTAGCCTCAATCATTTCTTTGATAAGTTCGGAATTGGCGTTGGATGTGGCAATAATTATAGTATTGGAAAAATCAACGATTTTTCCGAAATTATCAGTAAGCCGACCGTCGTCAAAAACCTGCAAGAATAAATTTAAAATATCAGGGTGGGCTTTTTCAAACTCATCAAGAAGAATTAAGCTATATGGCTTTTGGCTGATGCATTCCGTCAGTTGGCCGCTTGTTTGGCCGTCTGGAGAACCGATAAACCGATAAATGCTTTCTCTGGTTTGGTATTCCGACATATCAAAGCGAACCATTGATTCCTCGGAACCAAATTGGATTTTTGACAAATTTTTTGAAAGTTCGGTTTTGCCGACGCCGGTCGGACCAACGAAAAGAAACGCCGCAATTGGCCCTTTTCCCCTTGATAAGCCGCTTCTGTATTCTCGTAAGGCGCGACTGACGGCGGAAACAGCTGTTTCCTGATTAATGAAAGATTCATGGATTATTTTTTCAAGATTGAGCAAGTTTTTGGTCTCAGCCTCGCTAGCATGCCTCAATGGGATATTTATTTTTCTTTCAGCAACAGAAATAACATCATTAGCTTTTAAAATTTTATTGCCGCTGTTTTCCACATAAGATAATGTCTCTTTTAAAAGTTCTTCCGCGCTGGACGGCAGGAGTTTATCCCGAAAATGTTTATGGCTGATGGAAACAGCGCTTTTTATGGCTCCGAAAGTAATTGTTATTCTATATTTTTTTTCCAAGAGCAAGCTGTCAAAAGTGAGAAGTTTGACAGCTTCATCTTCGCTTATTTCTTCAACGCGGATAATTTCAAAAGCGTCTTTAAAATCGTTTAAAGATTCAATATATTGTTTGAATTCTTTTGGATAAGTGGCGCCGATTATAGGAATTGAATCATGGCTGATTATCGGCATTAGAATATCAGCGGCGTTAAATCCATTATTCGGTGAAGTTTTGATTAAATTATGAATATCCGGAATATAGAGAATAATATTGCCGCTGGATATTATTTCTTCTATTATTCTGTTTAGGCGGCCGGTTATTTCTTCTGGCGGCGCGCCGGCGATTAAATTGCTGATTGATAAAGCAATTAATCTTTTATCAAAAAGCGCTTTGGGAATTTCATCTTTAATAATTCCAAAAGCCAAAGCGGCAACTATGGTTTCTTTGCCGCTACCGGGCTCGCCGATAAGCAGAGCATTGGGCTTTATTACCCTTGATAAAGTGTTAACTAAACGGTCGTATTCTTGCTTATGGCCGATTAAAAAGCCAATTTGTTTTTCTCTGGCTAAATCGGTAAAATCAACGCCGTAGGCGTCAAGAGTAGGCGTTGGCCGTGCTGTCCAGGCGCGATTCATTACGCGGTGTCTTATTCTTTTTGGTTGGTTGATGAAAGAGCTTAGATTCACCGGTAATCGGCGCCAAAAGCTGAGATAACCGGCATAATGGCTGAAAATCATGGCGTTTGGCAAGTCATCGGGATTAATGTCAAACATTTTAAGAATCCGTTGGATAAACGGATTATCAACGGTTCGTAAGGCGACAAACAAGCTTTCCGGCGATATAAATTGATTTTGAACGTAAACAGCTTCATCAAAAGCCAGTTTTGATATTAATCCGGCTTTTTCAAAGCATTCTTCTTTTGCCGCCCTTATTTTTTTATTTTCTTCGGAATTGATAAATTCATCAATTTTATTTTCTAATTCAGAGACCGGCACATCCATTTTAATCAAAGCTTTTTTTATATCCGATTGGTGGACTAAAAGTTTTAGCAAATACAGGTAAAAATCTCCGCCAAGAAGCATTGCTTTATCACACGCCCTTTCAAGGAGAGAAAAACTTGACGGCGTAAGGAATTGGGCGGTGTTGATGTTTTCTTGGGAAAAATCTATTTTTCTTCTTTCTATTCTCGGAAGATAACGCGTAAATCCAAGAATAGAGCGGTCAGCTTCTTTAATATGAATTAACCGGTCGAGTAAAAATAAGCTTAATAATAAGCCGGCATAAAAAAGCGGTTTTATTTCAGAAGTAATAAAAACAAAAACTAAAGCGCTAAAAATCAGAATCGCATAAAAAGAATTAATAATCAGCCGCGCCAAAAATCTAGAGAAAGCGTTCATTTTCAGGCGGCTGTCGTAAAAATGAATTTGAGGCAGGGGATTAGTCATAGTGGTAATTAATTATCTCGACAGATTTATCTTTTAGAACCAGAATAATTTTGCTCCAGCGGAAAAATTTTCTTCGCCTTCGGCGCGCTGAGTCCGACCGTAGTCGGACGCCAAGCTCAGCGCGCCTGCGGGATGTTCTTCAAGACAAATTTGTCGTTAGTTATATTCTGTAATTTTGATTTCTTGTATATTAGTAAATATTAAATAGTAATTTATAAATTATAAAAATCGGAATTCCTAGCCAGATAATATAGATTGTGACGGCGATAATAAAAATAAATAAATAAACAATTGTTCCTATGCATAATCTGACGCTTCTGAAAATAAATCCCAAAATATAGCCGATAATGCTGCGGTCTTGGTAAAGCGGCTGAAAAAGATGACGTAGAGTTATTTTAAAGGCCAACACGCGGTCTATTTTTTCCAGTTGGGAGATAATAAAATGAGAATAGACAAAAAAACTTTTAATGTACCAATGCCGCAGGAATTCTTTAATGCGGAATAATAAGCGATTAAGAAGATAAATTAATAACATAGCCACTATACTGGCGATATGGAATATTTTGTTTCGCCTTTTTCGAGGTATGATTTAATATTTTCAATATCAGTGTCTAAAATTCTCTGCAATGCTTCTTTGGTGTTAAAAGCGTTGTGCGGAGTGATAATAATGTTTGGCATATCAATTAAAACATGGCTTGCTAAAACGGTTTTTAAATTATGTCCTTCGGGATTGCCGTGGAGCAAAAAAGTTTTTTCATCTTTAATAATTCCCTCTTCTTCCAAAACATCGGTTCCATAGCCGCCGATTTGCCCTTCATTAAGCGCCTTAATAAGAGCTTCGGTTTCCACTAACGGTCCGCGGGCGGTATTGATTAACACCGCGCCTTTTTTCATTTTAGCGATATTTTTGCTATTGATAAGATAATGGTTTGATTCGCTGTAAGGGATATGAAGAGTGATGACGTCGGAATTTGCCAATAATTCTTCAAATGGAACGTATTTAAAGCCGATTTCTTTTTCAAGTTCTTTGTTGGGATAAACATCAGAGGCGATTACATTCATTCCAAAACCTTTAGCGATTTTTATTGAATATCTGCCGATTCTGCCGGTGCCGACAATGCCGATGGTTTTTCCGTTCAAGTCAAACCCTTGGAGGCCGTCAAAAGAAAAATCAGCCCGTTCGCGGATTTTGTCAAAGGCCTCGTAAATTTTCCTTGAAAGATTAAGCAATAAGCCGAAGGCGAATTCCGCCACCGTATTATCGCCATAGCCGGGCACATAACCGGTTTTGATGTTTTTTTCTTTGGCGATTTTTAGATCAATATGGTCAAAGCCGGTGGAGCGAGTGGTGATAAGCTTAAGATTTGGGAAACTATCTATAACTTCTTTTTTTACTTCTGAGCCGACGAAAACGGAAATTGCATCAAAGTCCGTTAGTCCTGAGTTTTGCCGAAGGATTTCTGGCAGATTGTCTTTATTTAACTTTTCTTTACTGAAAAAAAAGTCAGCGTTTGATAGCCGATTTTTAACATAATCAACTTCCCAGTCTTCAATCTCAAAAAAAGCGATTTTTACCATGTTTTTATTATAACTAATTTTTTATAAAAATAACAAGTCTTGTTTTAAAATTTTTAAAATTTATAATAATCGTATGAAGTTTGTGCATCTCCATACTCATTCCCATTATTCTCTTCTTGACGGCCTGGCAAAAATACCAGACCTTATTGCCCGTGTCAAAGAATTAGGCATGGACGCGGTTGCTATAACCGACCATGGCAATCTTTACGGCGCGGTTGAATTTTATAAAGAAGCGATTAAACAGGGCATAAAACCAATTTTGGGAGTAGAAATTTATGTAGCGCCGAAAAGCCGCTTTGACAGAGACGGCAAAAAAGACGACGACCGGTATTTTCACCTGACGCTTTTGGCGGAAAACGATATTGGCTGGAAAAATTTAATTCAATTGGTTACCAAAGCTAATCTGGAAGGATTTTATTACAAGCCAAGAGTTGATAAAGAATTATTAAAAGAATTCCATGAGGGTATTATTGCTTTAAGCGGCTGTCCGGGCGGGGAAATTTCGCAAGCGATTATCAATGATGATTTTGAAAAAGCCGAAAGTCTAGCGAGAGAATATTCTGATATTTTCAGCAAGGATAATTTTTTTCTGGAAATCGGCCATCATCCGAATATTCCGGATATCGCCAAATCGTCTCTAGGCATAAGAAAACTCTATGAAAAAACAAAAATTCCCTTGGTTGCCACTCAGGACATTCATTACTTAAAAGCTGAAGATGCTCAATACCATGATATTTTGCTGGCGGTGCAAACCGGCAATAAATTATCCGATGACGACAGGCTTACTTTAAAAGCCGATGATTTTTCAATGCGTTCGCCTGAACAAATGGCTGAGGTTTTTAAAGATTTGCCTGAAGCGATTGAAAACACCGCGAAAATTGCTGAAAGATGCAATGTTAAATTAATTCTTAATCAAATACTTCTGCCATCTTTTCCCTTAGAAGAAGGAACAATGGCAAATCAATATCTGGAAAAATTATTGAAAGAAAAACTTCCGCAAAGATTTTCTAGTCCTGACCAAAAAGTAATCGAGCGTTTAGAATACGAATTAAAAGTTATAGAAAAAACAAAATTTGCCGATTATTTTTTGATTGTGCAGGATTTCGTCAATTGGGCAAAAGAGCATGGCATTGTTGTCGGGCCGGGCCGGGGTTCGGCGGCAGGCAGTTTAGTGTCTTATGTTTTAGGAATTACCGATATCGACCCTTTGAAATATGATTTGCTTTTTGAAAGATTTTTGAATCCCGAACGCATTGCTATGCCTGATATTGACATTGATTTTGCCGACAATCGGCGCGACGAAGTTTTCGCTTACGTCCGTCAGAAATATGGAGAAGACCGCGTTGCCCAGATAATCACTTTTGGAACAATGGCGGCGCGAGCTTCAATCAGAGACGCCACTCGGGCAATGGGGCTTCCCTATGCTTTAGGCGACCAAATTGCCAAGCTAATTCCATTTGGATTGGAAATAGAAGAAGCGTTGAAAAATGTTAAAGAATTAAGCGATTTATATGAAAGCAATCAGGATGCGCGAAAAGTTTTGGATGCTGCCAAGCATTTGGAAGGCGTGGCAAGGCACGCATCAGTGCATGCTTGCGGCGTGGTAATTAGCCGCGACCCGCTTACTAATTGGGTGCCTTTGCAATACGCGCCGCAAAATCAAAATATTATTATAACTCAGTTCGAAATGTATAAAATTGAGGATATTGGCTTGTTAAAAATGGACTTTTTGGGACTTAAAAATTTGACGATAATTGAAGAAACAATTCGCCAGATAAAAGAAATGAAGGGCGAAAGTATTGATATTTCCAAAATTCCGCTTGATGATAAAAAAACTTTTGAATTATTCCAGAAAGGCGAAACAGTTTCTGTTTTCCAATTTGAATCTGAAGGTATGCGCCATTATTTGAAGGAGTTAAAGCCGACTGAATTTGAAGATATTATTGCCATGGTTTCGCTTTACCGGCCCGGACCAATGGAACTTATTCCATCTTATATTAAAAGAAAACATGGTCAGGAGCCAATTGTTTATTTGCATCCAAGACTTGAACCGATTTTAAAAAATACTTATGCTATCGGCGTTTATCAGGAGCAAATGATGAGAATTGCCAGGGATTTGGCCGGCTTTACATTGCCTGAAGCGGATATTTTGCGTAAGGCCATTGGCAAGAAAATTAAAGAATTATTGGACGCTCAGCAAGAAAAATTGATAAATGGAATGATTAAAAACAACATTGATGAAAAAATAGCCCGAAAAATTTGGGAATTATTTCCGCCATTCGCCAAATATGGGTTTAACAGGTCGCATGCCGCTTGCTACGCTTTAATCGCTTATCAGACGGCTTATTTGAAAGTTTATTATCCAATTGAGTTTATGACAAGTTTGTTTAACGCTGACAGCGGCGACATTGAAAGAATCGCTTTTTTAATAAGCGAAGCGAAAAAAGCCGGCATTATTGTTTTGCCGCCGGACATCAATAAAAGTAATGTTAAATTCGCGCCGGAAGATAATGGCATTAGATTCGGGCTTTTAACGGTTAAAAATGTCGGCTTAAATATTGTCGAAGCGATTATTGAAGAAAGATTAAGAGGTGGAGAATTTCAAAATTTCGCCGATTTTCTAAAACGGGTACTTCATAAAGATTTGAATAAGAAATCTTTGGAAAGTTTGATTAAGGCCGGCGCGTTTGATTCAATGAAAGAAGAGCGGGGCATGCTTTTGGCGAATATTGATAATATTTTGGCTTACAGCCAAAGCGTGAAAAAATTTTCGCTTTCATCGCAAAACAGCCTTTTCGGCGGAAATATTACTAATGGATTTTTGAAATTAGAACCGGCGCCAGCCGCGACCAACAAAGAAAAACTGGCTTGGGAAAAAGAGTTGGTCGGGCTTTATATCTCCGAACATCCTTTAAAGCAGCACATGCAGAGATTATTGACCAGTAAAGTAAGGGCGATAAACGATATTAAGAAAAATAAAAATACCAGCGACATTTTCCGAATTGCTGGCGTGATTGCTAAAATTCAGAAAATTATCACTAAAAACGGCCAATCAATGATTTTCGCCAAAATTGAAGATTTAGGAGACGGAATGGAAGTTTTGGTATTCAGCGACGTTATGAATAAAAATTTGCCATTGTGGAAAGAAAATAATGTTGTGATTATTGAAGGCAAGCTTTCTTGGCGAGATGATGAGCCGAAATTGATAGCGCAAAGCGCGGTAGAACTATAAATAAAATAAGGCCAGTGATGCGTAAACGCGTTCACTGGCCTTTGATCACAAATAGTCATCCAATATATTTATTTTTTTTATTGGTGCCGGACTTATGGCAAATTGAATACTAACTATGTTGTTGCTTCATTGAAGCGTATCCATTTTGCGATAAGCCTTTTGGCTTTAATCACCTTCTTTCTATTCCAGTTCAGGGATTTTTTCGTCTTCTGCCTGGGAAGTTTCGTTAAATAAATTGTACTCCGATGGTTAGTGCTACTGCAGGTGCTCGTATCATCATTATCACCTCCTTTTATTAAGTTGTGAAAGAGCAATTTACCTCAAAAGTTTAAAATCCGGTGAAAACTTTTGAGGGTGACGCCTTGCCAGTAATTTTTATTGGGCAATATGGCGTCTATTAAATTAATTAAATATAATTAATTTATTTTTCCATCTGTCGGCGTATTCGCCTGGCTTTCATAGGGCGCTAGCTTACCCTACGGATGGACAGGTAACCGGATTGTCCCTAACCTGTAGGTTTAGATAGTCGGTTTCTAGAAAACCTCTATCATCCCTAAATTTCCTATAATTATATAATTATACTCATATACAAAATCTTGTCAAGGGGTGGAGGCAGTATTATTTTCCGTAATCTTTTTCTGTTCTACTGGTTTTTTAGCCGGTAGAAAATATTTCTTTCTTTTCTTTTTTCGGGAGTATTCATTTTTACGCCCGACAAAAATTACATTTGCCATCATCTCACCTCCTTTTCTTATTCTTAATTTTTAAAAGAATTAGCCACGTGATAACCGCGCCAAAAATAGATGATCCGAGAATAAGAGTAAATAATATTATTGTTTGTGATGTTTCTGTTGACATGATTATTTCCTCCTTATTTTATTTTGATTTAATGCTTAAAACAAGTTAACATATTTTTATTAGTTATGTCAAATCAATTTTCAAAATCCAAAATCATCGTTATTTTAGGGCAAACAGCGAGTGGCAAATCCGAATTGGCGGTAAAAATCGCCAAAAAATTCAATGGCGAAATTATTTCTGCCGATTCAAGGCAGGTTTATAAAGGCCTTAATCTTGGTTCCGGCAAAATTACCAAAAAAGAAATGCAAGGCATTAAACATCATCTTTTAGATGTGGTAAGTCCGAAAAGAGTTTTTACCGTGGCGCGATATCAAAAATTAGCTAAAAAAGCCATAAAAAAAATTTTGAAAAAAGGTAAAATGCCGATTATTTGCGGCGGCACCGGGCTTTACATTGACGCTTTGATTTATGATTGGCAATTGCCTGAAATTCCGCCCCAGCCGAAATTAAGGAAAGAATTGGAAAAAAGGACAACAAAAGAATTATTTAAAAAATTGAAAAAACTTGATTCTCGCCGGGCGAAAAATATTGATAAAAATAATAGAAGGCGGTTGATTCGGGCCTTGGAAATTGTTTTAATAACCGGCAAGCCAGTATCGTCTTTTCAAAAAATATCTTCTTATGATGTTTTGCTGATTGGCATCAAAAAATCTCCGGAAGAATTAAAGAAGCTGATTAAAAAAAGATTATTAAAACGGTTAAAGCGTGGAATGATTAAAGAAGTAAAAAATCTTCACGAAAAACAAAAATTGAGCTGGCAGCGGCTGGATGATTTTGGCTTGGAATACCGGTATGTTTCTCGCTTCCTTCGTCAGCGAGCGCAGATTAGCGCAGACAGAACGCAAAAAAACGTAGAAAAAAAACAAGCTGTCCAAAAATTAATAAATGAAATGATAGAGACGATTGAAAAAGAATCTTGGCAATATGCTAAACGCCAGATAACATGGTTTAAAAGGAATAAAAATATTTATTGGATTTCTGAAACGGATGAAGCGATTAAATCAGTAGAAATTTTTTTAAGCCAATCTATAAAACTATAAAAGGTTGATTTATTTCTTATTTTATTATAGTCTTGCAGTTGATTCAGAGAGGCATGTAGAAGAACTTTAATTTATAAATAAGGAGGATTGGAAATGGGAAAAAAAATTTTAGTTGTGGACGATGATATTTCCTTAAGAGAGATGTTAAATTTAACTTTAAAAACGTTAGGATATGATGTTTCTCTCGCGGAAAACTGGAAAAAAGCGTTGAATTTATTAAAATCCGAAAACTTTGATATTTTAATGACGGATTTTCAGATGCCGCCGATGGAGGGCATTACAAATGGGATTGAATTAATCAGATTTGTAAAGTTAAATGAAATCAATTCCGAAATGAAAATTATTTTGATGTCGGCAGAAATGAATGAAAGTATTGAATTAGTGGCTTTGGCTGCTGGCACCGACGCGGCGGTAAATAAGTTTGAAATATGCCGCATAGAAGCAATAAAAAAGCTATTAGAATTAGATATTTCTTAATAATGGAATATTTTTCCTCGGCCCTTCTGGTATTCGCGTCGGAAGGGCTTTTTTATTTCGATTTTAAATTAAGGTATAATTAACACGATGGCCAACCAAGAAATCGCGAAAATTTTTTATCAAATCGCCCGTTACTTGGAAATGGACGGCGTGGCTTTTAAACCATACGCCTATGAAAAAGCGGCTTTGATTTTGGAAACCATAAAAGACGATGTCGTGGAGATTTACGCGAAAGGCGGAATTAAGGCGTTGGAAGAAATACCGGGAATCGGCAAAAGCATTGCCGAGAAAATAGAAGAATATCTGAAAAAAGGCAAAATCAAATATTATGAAGAGTTAAAAAAGCAAATGCCTTTAAATATTGATGAGCTTATAAGAGTTGAAGGCTTAGGGCCGAGAAAAATAAAAATCTTATACGAGAAATTAGGAATTAAAAATTTGAAAGATTTGGAGAAAGCGGCCAAAGCCCATAAAATCGCGCCTCTTTTCGGATTTGGCGAAAAAACCGAGCAGAACATTTTAGAAGGCATTGAATTCGCCAAAAGAGAAAAAGGCAGGTTTTTACTGGGCGACATTTTGCCGGAAGTGGAAATAATTTACGAAAAGCTGAAAAATCTGGAAAGCGTTGAGAAAATAAGTTTGGCAGGGTCTTTAAGGAGAATGAAAGAAACAATCGGCGATGTTGATTTTCTGGTAATTTCCAATAATCCTCGGTTGGTTATGGATTTTTTTATTTCTTTACCCGGAATTGTTAAAGTCTGGGGCAAGGGAGCGACAAAATCTTCAGTCCGGATGAAAAACGGCTATGATGTGGATATCCGCGTTGTACCGTCAAAAAGCTATGGCTCGGCATTGCAGTATTTTACCGGCTCAAAAGAGCATAATATTATTTTGCGCAAAATCGCTATTGATAAAGGATACAAACTTTCGGAGTATGGTTTGTTTAAGAGTTCAAAAATGATTGCCGGAGAAAATGAAGAAGATATTTATGAAAAACTGGGGCTCCAATGGGTTCCGCCGGAGATAAGGGAGAATACCGGCGAGATTGAGGCAGCTTTGAAAAATAAATTGCCAAAACTGGTAGAATTAAAAGACATCAAGGGTGATTTGCATACGCAAACGAATTGGAATGGCGGAGCCAATTCAATAGAAGAAATGGCGGAAATAGCGATGGCAATGGGCTATGAATATATCGGCATTTCTGACCACACGAAATTTTTAAAAATTGAGCACGGATTAGACGAGAAGCAGATATTAAAACAAAGAAAAGAAATAAATAATATCAACTCAAAACTCAAAACCAAAGGCCAAAAGCTAAAAATTTTACACGGTTGCGAAGCGAATATAATGTCTGATGGCTCTATTGATATTAAAGATGAAGTTTTGGCGCAATTGGATTATGTGATTGCCGGCGTTCATTCACAGTTAAAAATGCCAAAAAAACAGATGACCGAAAGAATTGTCAAGGCGATGAGAAATCCAAATGTTGATATTATATCGCATCCAACTGGCAGAATTATAAAAAAACGCGATGAATATGAAATTGATATTGACGAAATAATGAAAATTGCCAGAGAAACCGGCACTGTTTTGGAAATTAATGCTTATCCGGGGCGACTTGATTTAAAAGACATTAATATCAGAAAAGCCAAAGAAATAGGCGTGAAAATGGCGATTAATACAGATGCTCATCGTAAAGACCAATTGCGGCTTATGTCTTTTGGCGTTTCGCAGGCGCGCCGCGGCTGGGCGGAAAAAGAGGATATTATCAATTGCTGGCCGGCGGAAAAAATGTTAAAAATGTTAAAATAAGTTTATGAAAGAAATTTCAGCGGGAATAATTATTTATAGGAATACGGCCGAGGGGCCGAGGTTTTTGATTTTGTACCACGGCAAAGGATATTGGAATTTCCCGAAGGGAAAAATAGAGCAGGAAGAAAGAAGTTTTCAAACTGCCATTCGCGAAATTAAGGAAGAAACCGGCTTATTGAGGAAAGATTTGAATATTGCCAATAATTTCAAGGCCTATGAACGTTTTACTTTTTGGCGGAAAATAGGCGAGCAAAAAGTAAAAATATTTAAAATCGTGATATTTTATCTGGCGGAAACTGATAAAAAAATTATTTTGATTTCCGATAAAAAAGAAGGCCAGCCGCATGAAGGTTTTGCCTGGTTTACTTATCGGGAAGCGATGAAGATTTTAACGAAGAATGCCGACAGCCGGAAAATTTTGACGCAAGCGTATGATTTTTTAAAAAAGCATAATTTGCAATAAAAGCCGATTAAATTTATTTTACAGCCGGAATATCCGGCTTTTTTGTTATTCACCCGTTATGCACTATTTATGCACTTTAATGCATTGACTCTTGTACGCAAGGCAGTAAGCTGAAAATATGCCTGATCGATTTTGAAAATTGAATTTTTTGAAAAAATAAAAATAAATTTATATTATGCCGAAGATCTCTAATAAAAATAAAAAAGCGGTTAGAGATTCTGGACCGTATATAAAATATAACAGCCCGTTCTTTTTGACGGGTTTTTTATTTTTTAGAAAATTGACTCCAGATGAGAAAATAAAAAATTTTCATTTGGCGGTGAAATAAAAATAAAGGTCGAAATTAAAGTAAGTGAGAAATAAACCCCCACCTTTTGCGCAAGCGCGAAAAGGAGGGGGTAAAGGTCGAAAAAAAATCACCCCCATCTTTTTAGGATTTATGTTTTATGTCTATGTATTAAAAAGCGAGAAAGATAATAATTTATACATAGAATATACAAACAACCTAAAAAGAAGACTTCAAGAGCATACGCAAGGGAAAAACTTTTCAACTGCGCATAGAGGTAAATTTTTTCTTGTGTATTACGAATCGTTTAGGTCCCAAAAAGACGCTACCACAAGAGAAAAACAGTTGAAGCAGTTTAAAAGCGCGTATGGTCAATTGAAGAAAAGGATTGCAGGCAGTTTGTCTGAATCCTAAAAGGTGGGGGTAAAAATTAATATGAAAAAGAAAATTTTATTAGGTTTGGGAGCGTTGGCATTGGCGGTTGTTACTGTCCCGATGTTCGCGGCTTTTGAGGCTCATGTAATCAATGTGACGGCGACGATTGAAAATGCGTTGTCGGTGAATACTCAACCGATTAATTATGGCACAGTATTTCCAGAAGAATATATTATAAAAAATGTGGATGTTGCCCTTTCTCAGTCATTTGTAAGTTCCACTGCTTCTGGCGTTAATTATGTAATTCGCCAGAAACCGAAGTGTGTAAATAATATTCAGAATCCAACCCAATATGGTCGCGTGACAGAAATCGATGGCGAATTTGTCTGCGAGGATGATGGATATCAGATGTTGCCGCTTCTTTGCCCATTTTTATCAAAGCACGATGGCGATCCTGATGGAGACAATGATGGCAATGTAAATGCTTTTCATGGGCCGCTTACAATTGGCGGACCGAATGGATGGACGCCAACAACGACGATAGAATGGCAAGTGCCTGGTTTTTTGACCAATGGCAACGATATTACTGCTCCTACCCCCATATATTAGACACAAAGGTCGACGTGTCATAATATAAGGAT
>JBBTRV010000008.1:0-5893 GCA_038065035.1 Patescibacteria group bacterium
ATCCTTATATTATGACACGTCGACCTTTGTGTCTAATATATGGGGGTAGGAGCAGCAATCAAAGAAGTGAAACGCTATAAATCATTTACTGGTCGTCATTGTCTTGCTGGTGTTACTACTTTAACTATTGCTGCCAACGGGGATATTCGTCCTTGCTCACATCTTGATGTTAGCTATGGTAATATCGCTGATGAGGAATTAAATAATATTTGGAACCGTATGCAAGAATGGCGCACTGGCAATTTTTTACCGTCGTCTTGCCGTTCTTGTAATCTTCTTACCAGATGTGGAGGTGGTTGTCGCATGGAAGCAAAAATGCGTAATGGTTCTTTTGCAACACTTGACCCATATGCGGAGCCAAAAGATATTGATTATGTTATTAATCAATATTCTTCTGAAAACGATCAAGCAGTTTTATCTCTGCCATTTTATTTTCGATTAAGTTCAAGAATAAGATGGCGCAGTGAATCTTTTGGAGCAGTTGTCTTTTTGGGGGCAAAGTTTGCATGTTATTTAAACAATGTAGCTACAGAACTATTGCGATCTCTTGATGTGTGTCGGGTATATCAATTAAAAGATTTTTCTGATCGTTATGGCATAGGCGCGGAAAAGTTTTTGACAAAACTTTATAATAAACAAATACTTGTCTCCGATTAGAAGTATTGGCAGAAAATTTTTATAAAAATTTTCATAGAGGGAGGTGATTACAATGGCAGAAGAATTAAAATTTGAGACAATTCTTGATAATAGTGCAACAATAAGTAATATCTCTGAGTTTTATTGCATTGGTTGCGATTGCCATGATTGCGATTATAATTGTGAAGATTGTGATGGTTGTGATTGCGATAGCAATAATTGAATAAGTTATCAAAGTTTCACAAAAGAGGTAAAATATATCAATATATTTTACCTCTTTTTAATTTGATTTATTGGTATTTGATAGCGGCGAAGGATAGTAGCTTTCTTAGATAATTGATTTCCATATTTATTCCAAATAGCGCGTTTTTTTGAGAATTCCTTATTAATCGGCAAAAGAATAATTAATATTTCTTTTAAAAAGCGTTCAAAAGGCTTTTTATTTTTAATTTTTATGGTTTCATATTGTTCATTAATAAATTCGTTAAAAGAAATTATTGTATTATTAGGTTTTTTGATTTGTATATCGCGAATTTCTGGATTACCTTTATAATTATGTAAATTTAAAATATCGCATAGCGGTTTACGATTTAACAATACAGCGGTCAACGCTTCTTTAAAATAGTTTCTAAGATCATTGGGTAATGATTTATTTATTTTTTGTTTTACCTTTTTGAGAACATCGAAGAAAATAAAATGCGATATTTCATGGCAGGCAATAAAAAGTACATTATTACTCTTTTTTTCTTTTATTTGTCCAAGAATTGAAAAATAAAAAGTATTATTGTCAAAAGGTGAAAAAGGCAAAATAGTAGGCATGGCCGTATAATTGGAATGATTTTTGGGCCATTGATAATCCATTAACTTTGATAATTCCTTTAAGGCCTTATGAGATTTTTCTTTTAATATTTTTTTTGAGTCATTAATGTTTCTTTCAATTTTTTTATTATGAATTTTATAAAAATCTTTAATAAATTGTTGGATAACCACTTTTTCTTTTTCACTCTCTTGATTTTTTAACAAAGACTTTAGCTCTGAAAAAGATTGGAATATTTTTACACGACTTTGCGGATAATAAGGATGGTGTAAAAATTTCAAAAACAAATCAATTTCTTTATTGATATCTTTTTTAACTTTAATTTTTGGTATATTTTTCATGTTTTTATCATATCAAATTAAACCTATTTTAGCTATTGTTTTTACTTTTATAAAATCATAAAATTATACTATAGAAAAGGTGTTTTAGGGTATGTTTATGTAATTTTAAAATGCTCAAAATTATTTTATTAATAACAGTATTCTTTAATTTTTTTTTGAGTTTTTTTGTTATTAGTCAGAATAAAAAATCTCAAAATAATAGATTTTTTTCTTTGTTAGCTTTTTTAGCCGGAATATGGACTTTTACAAATTTTATGACGGGCATTTATTCTACTCCTTTTTGGCTGGAAAGCGCTTATGCGGCTGGATCATTAGTTATAACTACGGGTTTAATTTGGACATTAGCGCTTTTAAATAAAATAAATAAGACAAAAATAATAGTTTTACTTTCTTTTGCTGTTTTTTTCTTTATCGCTTCTTATTGGAGTGGTTTTATCGCTAAAAATTATAATGAAATATATTTGGGCGGCTTTACCGGACAACCAGCTTTAGGACTATATATTTACACCATATTTTTTATTTTAATTGCTTTATTAATACTTTATGAAATTTTTTCGGCTCAAAAAAAAGAAGTAAATGAAGCGAAAAAAAATCAATTGCTTTATGTTTTTTATGGAGCTTTGATAACTTTAATTATTTCTACTTTAACAAGTTTTGTTTTACCCTCGTTATCTGTATTTAGATTTGGAGGATTAGACAGCGTTAGTTTTCTAATATTCCTTTCATTCATCGCCTATGCCATCACCAAACACCACCTCTTCAACATCAAAACCATCGCCACCGAATTGCTTACTTTCGCCATCTGGATTGCGGTTTTGTTTGATTTACTAACGCAAGAAACATGGCGGGGCAGATTCATAGAGGGCGGATTATTTGTTTTTGTCGTTGTTTTCGGCATCTTTCTTATTCGCTCCGTTATCAAAGAAGTCCGCCAAAGAGAAGAAATGGAAAGATTAGCAAAAGAATTGGAAAAGCTTAATTCCCAGTTAAGCGTTCGAACCAAGCAATTAACCTCCCTTAAAGATTTCACTACTTCCTTAATCAAAACCCTGGATTTCAAGGAAATCATCCAGATTATCGTTAACGGCATTGTGGAAAGATTTGGCTATGCCGGAGTATTTTTAACGGGCGTTTCCGAAGACGGCAAATATCTCTATCCTTTGGCGATTTCAAAAAATAAGCCGGTGGAGTTAGCTCTTAAACTTCTCCCTAAAAAACTGGAAGAATACAAAGAAGAAATTGAAAACAATCAATCCTTGTCAGCTCAAGCCATTCAAACCAATTCTATTCAGATAAGCGAGGATTTCGGAAAATTCTTTTCAGTTGTGCCTTCGGTAATGCTTAGTGGTATGCAATCTTTGATCGGATTTAAAACCGCGTTGGCTAGAATGTTAAAAATTGATATTGACTTTTTTGTCATTTAATGTTTATAATTAAAACAGCATTTTAAAATATAAATAAAACAAAAGGAGAAAATATGAAAATCGATAAAAAATGTTTAATAGAAGCTGTAATTAACGAACTTAAACGACAAGAATCGGAAATAGAAAACAGTTTAAAAGCCACGCGTAAAGCCGCGATAGAAGCTCCTGGCGCTATGCAGTCAAAAAGCGATACAACAAAATTTCAAATGAATATTTTATCTGATACTTTAAGGGCGACCATATCCGAGAAAAAAAATGCCATAAGCATACTAAGCGCTTTCCCAGAGTCGCAATTAAAATTATTAAATAGCGTTCAAATTGGAGCAATTGTAGAACTTCAAAAAAATAAGGAAAATTTTTATTTTTATTTTGTTCTTCCCGAAGGTGGTGGCGTTGAAGTAAAATATGATACGAAACGAATCACTATAATAACTCCAAAAACGCCAATTGCCAGATCGTTAATAGGGAAAAATGAAGGTGATCTTGTAGAATTTAAAACTCCTACGGGAATTATTCAAGAGATAAAAATAATAAGTATTCAGTAAAACAGTGACAAATAAAAATCCCCTCTACATTATTTTAAAATGTAGAGGGGTTATTTTTTAGCTGAAATAGTTTTAACTTTTTTAGCTAAACCAGTATCTACAAAAACCTTCCAAGGCATTAATACATCGGAAGATTGTTTATAGAGGCAAAGCCGCACAAAATATTCTTCTTTTATCTTTTCTATTCTTACGCCATAAAAACCTTCAAGACAATTTTGTTTGATAGAACAATCATCACAGATTTGAGTAAAAAAGTAAGGAAAAGCAATTTTGGTTGAAAATTCAAATCCATCTTTTGCGCGATAGTATCTAGTTACACTAGAAGAACCAGAACGTTGATAAATTTGTATTTCTTTTACTTCTAAAGTTTTGCGCACTTTAGATATAATCTCTTGGCTTATTTCTATTTGATTAAGATTATTCAAAAGTCTTATTTCAAAATAATTGACTCTTTGAAGAAATTTTAGTTTTTCAATAACTTCGCAAATAGAAATATAGTTGCTGTATACAATCACATTAACGCGTACGGGGATTTCAGCTATGCCCAAATTGATAATATTCTGAAGCTGATTATTTAAAGATTTCTCTGCCCATTCCCAATGACGCTTTCTAGTTTCTAGTTCAAGAAATCTTTCAGGAGAAACATCGTTGATACTGATTGTTGCCTTATTAAGGCCCGCTTTCTTAAAATTTTGCCACTGCTTAATACTGTACAATTTAATACCGTTTGTTGTTAATGAAACTTCATTTGCCTTAACACTAGAAATTATTTCTTTTAGCTGTGGATGAAGAGTTGGCTCTCCTCCTGTAATCATTATTCGCGATACACCCAAAGTATTCGAGAGGGTTTCTATACAATTAAAAAATGCCTCATTAACAACAACATCTTCTATTCTTTTCATATCACCTTCTTGATGACAAAAGGAACATGAACGATTGCATTTTCCCGTTATCTTCAAACGAATAGCAGGAACTGTCATTCTAAATTTCTGAGCCATAACACATTCTCCTTTATTGTTTTTACTGCTTTATTTTAAGGGATTCTAAAAATTCTTTAGCTTTCTGAAATATTTCTTCTTCAGAAAGATCTGATGTATCGATATTAATCATGGGATAAGCCGAAAGCGATGCTCCTTGAATAAAGGGTAATATTCTATTTTTATAGAATTGAAGCCGAAAATTTAACTCATCTTCATTACAATCAAATCTTTTTACCAATAGAACGTCGTCAATGCGACAGTGTTTTTGTAATTGCCCTATATAACCACAATTCTGACAAATTCCTCTATTGAAAAATCTTTGACGAATTTTTATTTCATTTATCCCTAAATGGATAATGCCTTGGATTATACATCGGCAACGAGCTCTAAATATTCTTAATTCTTCGATAGAAATTGGATACCCAGAAATAATATTTAGTAATCCTAAATATTTTTCTATCAACCTTGCTCCGACTAATGGATTTATTGGTTTTCCATTTTTTATTTGGGAATCTAAAATGATTCCAATTGAAGATTTATTAATAATTTCTAATCGTTTTAAATCTCCGAATGAAATATATTTTATTTTCATTTCCTTTTCGATTTTTTTGCCCAACGTACTTTTCCCAGCACAAGTATTCCCATAAATTATCACTGCGTTTTTAGTATTCATCGTTTCCTCCTTTTATTGTCTGATTATTCAGTTAATATCTGATTTACCTTATTTTAACAAGATTTTTAATCCTGATTGTTTTTAAAGACCTATCTAAATTACTGATTTTAACATAACAAACCTAATGGTTTTGTCAAGCTCAACTTAGGTTTTGTTTATGAGTTAATTTGTGGTATAATTTTGGCAATGCCGAAGCAGTTTAAAATCAAATTAGATGACAAGACATATAATATTCAGTTTGAAAAGTATGAAAATGTTTTAGCTTTAAGCAAAAACGAAAAAGAAACATTAGAAAAAGAAGTTAATTCGATATTACTTGACGCATGGGGGATTTTTCCGGCGGATTTCATTAAAAAGCACATTTTGCATGAGAATCGTATTATTGTAGCCAAACACAAAGATGAATATATTGGGTTTTGTGCAATGAGTTATAAAAAAATATTTAATAAAAAAGTTCATTACATAGAATTCTTAGTA
>JBBTRV010000009.1:0-47018 GCA_038065035.1 Patescibacteria group bacterium
ACAATGGCCGGTACAAAGGGTTGCCAAGCCGCAAGGCGGAGCTAATCCCAAAAAAACGGCCTCAGTTCGGATTGAGGGCTGCAACTCGCCCTCATGAAGTTGGAATCGCTAGTAATCGCGCATCAGCTATGGCGCGGTGAATACGTTCTCGGGTCCTGTACTCACCGCCCGTCAAGCCAAGGGAGTCGGGAGTAGATGAAGTCTCGTTTCGGCGGGGTCAGTCTAAACTCGATGACATGGGCTAAGTCGTAACAAGGCACGCGTAGCGGAAGCTGCGCGTGGACTAATTAAATTTTAAAAAGTTGTCGATAAAAGTAATCGCGAATAACGCAAATTAATTTTAAAATAATGCGAATATAAATTTATTAGCATTATTTGTTTAAAATTCGCATTATTAGCGAACACTTTAAAGGTGTTGGCCGCGGAGCCTAAAGTCGCGGCAATGGGACAACTAAAAGAGTTCTGAAAATTTCCCCCGCAAGGGGGATTTGTTTTTTACCCGCATATTTGTTAATATAAAATTATATTGATGTATTCGTATATTTTGCAGAAAATTAATATATTAGTGATTACTTCCATATGAAAAAAATACTTCTTGTTGAGGATGATTCTTTTTTATCGTCTTTATTGAAAAACCGCCTTCAAAAAGAAGGGTTTGATATTGTTTTGGCGAAAGACGGCGATGAAGCGGTTAATTATCTTAAAAATACCAATCCCGACTTATTGCTATTAGATTTAATTCTTCCGAAAAAAACAGGATTTGAAGTAATGGAAGAGATTCGTTCTAATCCGCAGCTTCAGAAAAATTCTAGTTTGCCGATAATCGTTATTTCCAATTTGGGCCAGCAGGAAGACATTGCTAAAAGCAGGCAATTGGGAGCGATTGAATATTATATTAAGGCAAAAGTGTCAATTGACGAACTTGTCGGGAAAATAAAGGAATTTTTCGTTTAATAGTTATTTTAAGTTATCCACAGAAAAACTTTTAATAATCAAATTTTTATGCTAGAATTTAAAAAGAATAAAAGGTCGATGATTTTAAATAATTAAGACTTAAATAAAAATGAAACGAGGTTTTACGTTATTGGAATTACTCATTGTTATCGGCATTTTGGCGATTTTGGCGACCACGGTTACTATTATTTTAAATCCTGCCGAACTATTAAGGCAGGCGAGAGATTCCCAACGTCTTAGCGATTTGCGGAGTTTAAATACGGCGATTAATTTGTATACTTCAACATACAGCACATCGACTTTGTTTATGGGAACTTCTACCGCAATAGGAGGCACTTGTACGGCTGGATCAGCGACAGTTTTTACTGGTGGCAGTGGTTGCACCAGCAGCGCTTCCACTAAAGTTGATGGCACCGGCTGGGTAACTATTAATTTTAATTTAGTGCCGACCGGATCACCATTATCCAAATTGCCGGCAGATCCCGTTAATAACGCTACTTATTTCTACGCTTTTAAGGCCACGAGCACGCCAAACGTGTTTTGGGAAATCGATGGAGTACTTGAGAGCGATAAATACGCGGTTCAGCAAGATTTAGATGTAAATGACGGCGGCAATAACAATACTTATTATGAGCTTGGTTCTGACCCGGGCTTAGATTTGTAAATGTATTTGAGCGTTTTTAGCTTAATTATTTTCATTTCCATTTTAGGAGCGCAAATAGTGCGCTCCTTTTGTGATGGAGCAATCGCGAATAACGCGAATTTCAAACAAAATAATGCGAATAAAATATTAGCGTTATTTGCTGGTTATTTGCATTATTTGCGAACACTCTATAAATATATATTTTTATTTTCAATTTTCGTTGTTTTTACCCTTCTTTTTTACCAATCTTATCTGCAATACGAATCTTGGCTTTCAGATGAATTTTCAAAATACCTTCTTGAACAAAGCGTCAAAATTGATAGTTTTAATATTGGCGTCAATTATTTTATTTTTTATGTTAGCGCTCGATTTTTCGCGCCGTATTTTATTTCTTTAGCCGTAACTTTGGTATTTTTGGTTTCCGCCAAAAAATTAAACAAAAAATACGATGAGAGATTTTTTGAGCCGGAAGAGCCTTGGTTCGGCGCTTTGGCGTTTTTTCTGCTCGGCCATCCTGGCTGGCTGTTTTATTTTATCATTTTGGTTTTAATTTATTTTGTTATTCATCTATTGTCATTAGTCATCAGTCATAAGTCATTAGTTATTTCGTTATATTATCTATGGATGCCGATGGCGATTTTTGTTATACTAATACAGGGATGGTTGGAAAAATTAACTCTATGGAAATTATTGATATTTTAGTGAATCTTAATTAAAATCCATATCTTCAAATTATTCTAATTTCTAATTATTCTAAAAAATATCCAATTTCCAAATCCTAAAATCTAATTTTTTTGAAAATTTGGACATTAGTTATTGGGATTTTTTTAGAGCAATTAGAATAATTAGATTAATTAGAATAATTTTAAAGATGCCTATTTTCATCTATCGCGCTTTAAATAAGGAAGGACATCAGCAGGAAGGGGAGGTGCAGGCGGAAAGCCGCGGCATGGCTATTGAGTATCTGCAAAGAGAAAAATTAACTCCGATTTTCATTGAAAAAATCGGTTATGTTGAAAGAAAGCAATTTTCTTTCTTAAGCTTATTTTTTTTAGGCGGCGGCATTGATATTTCGGATAAGATGTTTTTAACCCGCCATCTTTCGGCTATTTTGAAGTCGGGAATCTCTTTATCCGAAGCTTTGGAAATACTCAGCGAAGACACGACAAAAAAGTCTTTTAAAAAGATTTTGTTTGACGCGAAGATGAATTTAGAGCGCGGACAGCCATTGTCCGCAACATTAGAAAGTTATGCTCAATATTTTTCTCCGATTTTTATTGGTTTGATTAAGGCCGGAGAGGAATCTGGGACGCTTGAAGAAACGCTGGAAGGCCTTGGCGAGCAGTTGCGCCGCGATTATGAAATGAAAAAAAGAGTGCAATCGGCGATGATTTACCCGGCGATTCTTTTATCAGCCAGCTTGTTGATAGTTGTTTTGCTTTTAACTTTTATTATGCCGAGGCTGACTAAAGCCTTGCTTCAGGCGAAAGTTTCCCTGCCCTGGATTACCAGATTTTTAATAGGATTAAGCCAGGTTTTTTCTTCCAATCCCATTGCGACATTATCGGTATTTATATTATTAATAATATCAATTTTCTTTTTTGTAAAAAGTAAATTTGGCAGAAAGGTTATTGTCGGCATTCTTGAGAAATTGCCGGTTAGCGGAAATTTGATTAAAAAACTGGCGTTAGTCCGTTTCAGCAGGACATTCCGCAATCTTTTGGCTAGCGGGCTTTCAGCTTTTGAATCATTGGACATTACGGCTAAAACAATCGGCATCCAATCTTATGAAAAAACTTTATTGAATATAAGGGAAGAAATAAAAAAAGGATCGACCATTTCTAATTCTTTCAAAGAAAAAAAAGAATTTTTTCCGCAATTGGTAATCAGCATTATAGCTGTTGGCGAGAAAACCGGAACTTTAGAAAAGTCTCTTGCCACTATTACCGATTATTATGATGAAGAGGCGGACAGAATTTTAAAAAATATTGTTTCGCTTATTGAGCCAGCGCTTTTAATTGTTATGGGCGTCGTGATTGCCGGAATCGCGCTTTCAATTTTATTGCCGATTTATCAACTTGTGAGCAGTTTTAAATGATTTACGAAATATGAATTTATTACCTGCCCGCCGAAGCTTCAGCGCAGGCGGGCGAATATGCGAATTTATATTTATACAGAAATGGCAAAAGCATTCACCTTAATCGAACTTATTTTAACAATCGCTATATTGGGAATTTTAAGCGGGATTATTTTTAATATTTATTCAAATTTTCAATGGGATGTTAAAATCGATGAAGAAGCTAATAGGATTAAATATGTTTTGCGGCAGGCGCAAAGCAAGGCGATTACCGGCGAAAACAACGCTTCTTGGGGGGTGAGGTTTGTTAATCCACTTAGCGGCGCTCAATATTATAATTTATTTTGGGGCGACAGTTTTGCAGTTGGCACCACTACCGACCAAAATTTCCTTTCTTCCGACATAATGTTTATTAATCCTTCTTCCGGCTTAAACCTTGACGTTATTTTTAATAAAAGATCGGGAAATTCAGCCAGCAGTTCCGCGATAACCGTCAGTATTAAAACAACTGTTTCCGACATAACGAAAAATATTTCTGTTTCGCCAAAAGGGTTAATAGAATAAAAATGAAGGGGCAAACCCCGTAGGACAACGGCGATAGCGATTTTTCAATTTCATTTATGAAAAATATGAAGAACAAAATTCTACAAAAAATTCTAGGTTTTATTTTCTGCATTAAAAAATCGGGTGAAATAAATCGCCGTTGCTCTACGGGGCAAATTTTAACTGAATTAATAATCGCCATTGCCATTACGGTTATTTTAGCGGCTATCGGAGCGCAATTAATAGGCGTAAGCTTGTATTCAGCCGGTTCTTCGGAGGAAAGGCAAACGGCAACGCGCTTAGCCGAGGAAGTTTTTGAAGCATTAAGAGCAATAAGCCAAGGCAACGACGCTTCCAGTCAGGGATGGAATCGGTTTTATTTGCCGCCTGACGGTTCTGGTAATGAATCAACTTCAAAAGGCATAGCTAATCAATATAAAATTATTGTTTCTGCTAGCAGTACTTGGGAAATTGCCAACGGCTCTTCCACGATAACTTTGGAAGGCAAAGATTATAACCGTTATTTTATAATTGAAAATGTTTCCCGCGATTCAAGCGGCGCGATTGAATCTGTTTATAACAGCAGTAATGACGACCCGCATACCCAAAAAGCGACTGTTTATGTTTTTTCGCCCAATGGCGAACAATTTGCTTTTTCCGAATATTTTTCAAGATATCTGAATGAATCAACGGCGCAAACTAATTGGTCTGATGGTTCCGGCCAGTGCGGACCGTACGGCGCCACTTCTTCGGTGAGCGGTTATTGCAGCCAATCAAATATTGACACCAGCGGAGGCGGCAATTTTAAGCTTCAGGCGCAATAATTTAGCCGATATATCCCTGTGAATATTGCAATATTGCTTTTTAACGCAGAAGATTTATTCTTTTAAGGAAGACTTTTATGTCAAAAGAAGGATTAAAACAATTTAATACAGAATCCGAAGAGAATATTGAGAAAAATGGAAAATCGTGGGCTGGTTTTGAAACCGCGGAAGAACGGCTAAAAAGACAGTTTCAAGAAAAAGAACAGCAAGAAATTGCTAAAATTCCAGAACAACCAAAAAAAGATTTAGAAAATAATTCCATACCCTCAGACTCATTATTATTGGAAGAGAAAACCAAGGAAATCGCCCGGCGCATATACGAGCAAAGAATGAGCGGCAAGGGCAGGAAACCGAAAGAAACAATTGATAAGATACTAGAAGCGCATGGTATAAAGCCATGGACTTCGGAAGCCGAAGAGTTTATGAAGAAATGGGACTGGGAGCAGGCGGAAAAGCTGGCGAAAAGCCATTCTCAAGAGAAAATTCAGGAAGAAGAAGAAATAGATAGCAGCGAAATAATATCAGAAACACCGAGCGAAAAAGAAGAAATTAAGAAATCAGAAAAAATCGATAAATCTCAAAAAGAGATTTTGCAAGATGATTTATGGTTGAAACG
Organism: Patescibacteria group bacterium; assembly: GCA_038065035.1. GTDB lineage: Bacteria > Patescibacteriota > Minisyncoccia > UBA6257 > UBA9933 > JBBTRV01. Next base: position 5,658 of record JBBTRV010000009.1, read on the forward strand.
ATTTTCTTATGTTGAGAAAGATATTGCTTCTCGGAGTGTCGATAAAATCAGGGGCGAAAGAAAGAGCAGGATATTCGGCATATTTTCTAAAAAAAGAGAATCTTTAAAATTACAGGAATCAAAATCAATTTACGAGGAAGCGCTGGTAAAATACGGCCACTATCTTTATGAACACAGGGAAAAATTAGGTTTATCAGAAGCGGATATTTTTCAGGAAATAATCATCAAGGAACAAGATGGTTTGGCGAAAGAACATATCGCTAACCGCGAACCGCTTAAACAAACATGGTTTAGGAAATTAATGGCTGATTATGTCAGTATGCCATTATGGAAGAGGGTAGCGATATCTTCGGCAATTGCCACCGGCTTGTTTGCGGCCGGCGGAGCGCTGGGGCTCGGCGGCGTTGCGGCAGCGGCGTTTATCGCTCCCGCAAAATTCGCCACCACGCGCATTGTTAGGGGAATTTTAGGCGCCAAGATGGCGGCTTTAACCGGCGGTTTTGTGAAAATATATAAGACGCGCAAGGCTGAAGAATATCGCAAAAAAGAAATGGCCGTTATTAAAGATTTATTCGGCATTCAGATAGGAAAAATTGACAGCGAAGCTGAATTCCGGCAATTGCTTGCTGGCATTAGCGACGGATATCAGAAAACTATTAAAAATGTCAATAAAAAACATAAAAATGCCAGCCGTTGGGCCGCGGCAGCGGCAATCGGCGCCGGAGGTTTAACTGCCGGAATTTTAACAATGACGGAATTAGACGGGCCATTATGCGATTTGATAAATGATAAGTTGGGGTTTGGCGGGCATAAAATTTTGTCGCCGCGCGTTAGCGCGGAATCATTTTCTACGGGGCGAGTTCCGCCGCCAGAATCGTTTTCTTGGAAAGAAGCAATGAGTCCGGGCGGTCCGAAAGTGCCGCCGGCAGAAAAATTATTTGAAGAGATGCCGAGACTTGAAGATGCCCCGGCGGATTTAGCGGATGTTAGTCCGGAAAAAATAGAAAAAGTTGTTGAAGCTGCGGTTCCGGTTGAAAACGCAGACCACCTTTTGGACCTAGCTACCGTTCAGCAGGGTAAAGGCATATGGCATGCTATTTATAAACAATTAGATTACAAACTTCGCCATAATCCGTCTAAATTTGGTTTAACGCCGGAAGATTTGCAAGATGCGGATAGGGTAAAAAATGTTTTAAACAATCAAACTGGCAAATTATTGGTTGAACAAGGTTATGTAAAAGCAGATGGAACAGAAATCCGGATTGCTAAACCCGGCGTAAAAGTTTTTCTTGACACTGATAATAATATCAGGATTGAAGACGGCGGAAACCCTACTTATGAATGGAGCCGCGAAGTTGGAAAAACAGCAGAAGCGGTGGAAGCTGCGGAAAAATTGGAAACGCCAGAAATATCTCCGGTAGAAATTCCAAAAACAGCGGAAAATGTCCAAGTTGAAGATTTTCAAACAGAGCAGGCGGTTCAAGCTGTTCAGCCGGAAACTTTACCGTTAGAGACGGAAATTCCAGCTGCGTCAGAGCCGGAAATATCTCCGTTTCCAGAAAAAGTTATTGAAAATACAGATTACGGTGTAAAAGGAATTTTCAAATATATGGCGAATGGAGACATAGGCGATGTTTCCGTGAGTTCTCCAATTGAATCTCAATGGAAACAAGTTAGTAAATTGTTTAATAAAGATTGGGAAGATATTGTAAAAAATAAATTTACGCCTCTTTATCCTGAACAGATAGAATCTTTAAAGAATAAAGCCAAAATGCTTTTTCAGTATAATCAACTTTTAAAGACGCTGGAATCAATCGGTAAAAACGACAGTCTTGAAGCTGATTTTCTAAGGGTAAAAATTTATAAACTTGTGGAAAAAACTGAAGAAATGTATGGTGATGTTTTTAAATAAGGTCGAAAAAATAGATTAACCTACAACCTACAACGTAATTAAAAAGTAATTTAAAAAATTCTGTGTTAGTTGTTGGTTAAGATTTATGAATCAAACACAAAATAATTTAATCAAAGAATTAGGGCTTGATAATTTGCCATCGGAAAAACAAATGGAAATATTGCTGGATGTCGGCAGAATAATCCAACAGAATGTTGTTTTAAGGGTATTTGATGAATTAAATGAAAGGGACAAAGATGAATTTGACAAGCTTCTGGGAGAAAAAAGCGGAGATGAAGAGGCAGTTTTGGCGTTTCTTCGCTCCAAAATTAAAAATTTAGATGGAATTGTGGAAGAAGAAACGGCAAAATTTAAACAAGGAAGCGTTGATTTGATGAAGAATGTCAAAGCTTGACAATCTTTACCTTATAAACTAAACTAACAGAATTATCCGCAGACAGTAGGTTTTATTTAAATCCTACCGAGGAAATTTTAGTGATTAGTCATTAGTAAATAGTGATTAGTTATTATTTTATCTTTATCTGCGGCCCAAAGCCGTTTTTTTATATGCTGACAAAAAAACAAAAAGCTGAATATATAAAAGAGGGCAAGGATATTTTGAAAAATAGCCATTTTTTGGTTTTTATCGATTTTACCAAGACAAGTGTTGAAGATTTGAAAAAACTCAGAAGAGTTTTAAGGGATGCTGGCGCGAAATTGAAAGTTATTAAAAAACGTTTGTTAAATATCGCTTTTAAAGAAAGCGGCTTTGATTTTGACCATTCAAAATTTGAATCTCAGATTGGCACTATATTTTCCGAAAAAGACATTCCGGAAATCGCCGCGTCTGTTTATAAATTTTCTAAAGAAATAAATAATAAAGAATTTAAGATTTTGGGCGGCTATGATTTATCGGCGAAAAATTTTCTTGAAGCGGAGTTTGTGAAAATGCTCGGCCAGCTGCCTCCAAGGGAAATTCTTTTGTCGCAATTGGTCGGGATGCTGCAATCGCCGATCAGCAAGTTATTATATGTGCTAAACGAAAAGTCAAAAATGGTCGAAAATAAATAATAAAACTGAGATATGGAAAAATTTAGCGACTTAATTTCAAAAATTGAATCAATGACTGTTGTGGAGCTTGCCGAGCTCGTTAAAGCTCTTGAGGAAAAATTCGGCATTACCGCCGCGATGCCAATGGCGACAGGAGTTAGTGCGGGCGCCGGAATGGCTGTTGCTGAAAAAACTTCTTTTGATTTAATCCTTAAGGCAGGAGGGGACCAAAAAATCAACGTTATCAAAATTGTTAAAGAAATTTCCGGCTTGGGATTGAAGGAGGCAAAAGATTTGGTTGACGGCGCGCCAAAGCCGATTAAAACAGGCCTTAAAAAAGAAGAAGCCGAAGAATTAAAAAAGAAATTTGAGGAAGTCGGCGCGACAGTGGAATTGCAGTAAAATAAGTCCTATAAGTCCAATGCATTTCTAATAGGTTTTATAGGATGGGCGCTTAGTTCAGTGGTAGAACGTTCGCTTCACATGCGAAAGGTCGGAAGTTCAATCCTTCCAGCGCCCACAAAAATCCCATTATAATGGGATTTTTTGTAATAATATTTCTTTATTTCCTTAAAAATGCTTCTTTTGGAGAAAGATATGTTGCTTTTCTGGCCGGCCAGAGGCCAGCGAAAAGCCCTATAAGACTTGATGAAGTGATAATTAAAACAATAAACCAAGAAGGCGTGATAAATAAATCGAATGGTTTGCCGCCAAGCCTTATCGCCAGCGTGCTTAGGCCGAAATTAGCTATCCCTCCAACTCCCATTCCTAAAATCACTCCGCCAATGCCGCCTAAAAGACCCATCATCCACGATTCCATTAAAAGTAAGTTTCTTACGTCGGCATCAGTAGCGCCAAGAGATTTGATTATCCCAATTTCAAAAATTCTTTCCAAAAAACTGACAATCATCGTGTTAAACATTCCAACCGCCGCCACGATTAAAGCGGTAACGCCGAAAACTCCCAAAACGCCGGTGATGATTCTCATTACTTTTGTCGCCTGGTTTACCAAGTCAATTCTGGCGGAAATCAAAAATCCCTTTTCAATTAGTTCGTCGCGAAGACTTTCAACATTATTGATATCTTTCGCTTTTACGAGGATTTTTTTGTAAAACGGCGGTTCTTTTTCCACAAATTCATAAGGAAGAAGGGCGAATGGCTGGAGTTCGTCGGCCATAATTCCGCGCAGCGCCAAATTGGATTTTGTTTTTGTTTCTTCAACCTCAATGCTTCCTTCTCTCTGGTAAAAAATCTTAAAGGAGAAATTTTCACCGAGAGCGTTATTTATCGGCGTTGAAGTTGATTGGTAAAGGCCGGTAAGCCGGAGGGCGGCGTTTGATATTACGGTTGACGGCTCCAATTCCAGAATCGGGCTTCCGACATCCGGTAATTGTCCAGCGAGCCGGAAATAATTCGGCTTTATTATTCTGATTATTACCAGTCCGGTTATTTTATCGTTGCTTATTTCTCCGGTAAATTCCGCTATCGGGCTGACTTCAGCGACTTGTGGCATCGCTGAAATATTTTTTAAATCGTCATAAGTGATGTTAAGTTCGCTTTCCGAAGGGTATAAAACTTCCAAAGTAATAAGAGAGTCTTCGGTTGCCACCAGTTTTCCTATTAATATGTATTGGAGGCCGTAGCCCAAGGAAACTAAAACTAGCACCGTGCCGATGCCGAACGACATTCCGAAAATCGTCAAAAAAGTCCTGAGCGGTTTAGTGCGGAAAACTCTTAAAGACAATCTTAGCAAGTCTATTAAGCTTAAGCGATTAGAAATGTTTTGCATTTTTTAAATTGATTTTTATTGTTAAATTGTTTGCGTGGTTATTGTCGTATTATTTTGGCTTCCTAAAATAGATTCAAGCTTTTCGGAAATTTTTCTGGACGTTCTCAGTGTTACGCCGACGCCGAATTTATTTCTCGGAAGATTTAAGACCGCCTGAAATTGCTTTATGTCAATAATTGAACGCAACCTTTCGTATATTATTTCGTTTAATCGCAAAATTTGGATTTCCGACAATTTGCCGTTGTATTCCTCCATCAGCCAATTTCTCAGCCGTTCAATTTCGGCGCGCAGAGGATTCTCCGGATTTTTTTCCAATTCTTTATAAATTTCTTCAACAGTTTTTCTTTCTTCAATTATTTCTTCAACGTATTGGCTGATTTTTTTGGCTTTTTGCTTCCACAAGCCGATGCCGCCGTCTTTAAACGGCCGGTCCAGAACATTGCGGAAAATATCGGCGTCTATCTTATTATTAAAGCGCTGAAGCATAAAAAATTCAAATCTTTTTATTTCATCAACCGAATAACCTCTTAAAAGCATACTAGAAAGCGTTTTAGCCGCCAACTCTTTGAAATTCAATTGAGGTGAAAGTTCTTCGTATAAATTCTTAGAGACCGTTTCGGCGACTGTTTTTGGCGCCGATTTTTCAATTTTGATAATCTCGCCGTCTTTCATATAAAAAATTTTTCTCGCATCTCTCAAGCTCCAGGCTTCGTGGGTAACCATAATAATAGTACGGCCGTCTTTTTCGTTTAATTCTTTTAAAAATTGCAAAACTTTTTCCGCGTTGACGCTGTCAAGATTTCCCAATGGTTCGTCGGCAACGATTATCGGCGGGTTATTCGCGAGCGCTCTCGCGATGCCGACTCTTTGCTGTTGGCCGCCGGACAATTCATAAGGATAACGTTCGGCAAACTCTTTTATTGATAATCTTTCAAGTAATTGCATTGCTTCCGCGGTTCTTTTTTCCTGGGAAACTCCAAGAAAAGCCATTGGCAGGGCGACGTTATTGACCACCGTTAAAGAGGGAATAAGGTTGAATTGCTGGAAAACAATGCCGATGCCGATTTGGCGGTAAATCGCCAGTTCTTTTTTTGAAAAATTAGAAATATCGCGGCCGTTAATTAAGATTTTTCCGTCCTGAGATTGTTCAATTCCGGAAATCGTGTAAAGAAGGGTTGTTTTGCCGCAGCCGGACGGGCCAAAGAAAGCGACATACTCGCCGCGATTTATTTCCATATTGATATTTTTCAAGGCCTGCACTTCCGACGGCTTGCCTTTGTCATACCAGATATTAACGTTTTCAAGTTTTATAATTGGTTGGTTATCCATGTAAATTTATAAGACCAATTGGACTAATGGGAGCAATAGGACTTATTTTTCAGTGGAGATTTTTTCGATGAAGTTAACTAAATCTTTCGGAAGATTATCTCCTTTGATAAGATAATTTTCCGCGCCTAATTTTTTAACTTCACTCATTAGCGCTTTTTCATTGTGTCCTGAAAGAACAATTATTTTGGTGTTTTTTAATTTCGGGTCGGATTTTATTTTTTTGAGCAGTCCCAAGCCGGCTTCAGGCGTTGTTTTTATCCGGCCGTCAATTTCAATCGGCATCACTAAATCCAGAAAGATAATGTCAGGCCGGGTTTCGGAATTATTGATAATTTCTTCAGCTTTTTTAATATTATCTACAACGGTTAATTCGTATTTATATTCCAAATTGTGAATCCAAAAAATATCCTTGAAATAAATCCGGAGCATTTCATCGTCGTCAACTAATAAAATTTTTATCCTCTCCATTTAATCTTATTATAACTTATTCGTTTTTTCGGTAAACCCCTACGACATATTCTTTTGTCTTTTTTCTTTCTTCCATGCTTTCAATAATATAGTAGGCGATTGTAATTTTTTCTAAGTCGTTTTTAATTGTTTTTAGCGTATCCTTGTCAAGGGGCGTCTCGGCGTCAATGATTTTCAAAATGCTTTTTTTAATGTCATCAGCTTCTTCTATGCGTAATGGCGTTTTGTCATTTAATATAATATAGACTCCGGGCTTGGAAGCAAGGTTTAAAATATTTCTTAAATTTAAAGGCATAACGCCGCTTGCATTGAGAGTTTCTTTTAAATAGCCGTTCTTTTTCAATTGGTTTATGTGGTAGGCGACTGTGTTTAATGAAGCGACTCCGAGTTCTTTGGCAAGCGCTCTGAAAGAGGGCAGGGAATTATTATTTTCTTTATAAATTTCAATTATTTTTTGTTGTATTTGGTGCATAGTATATATTGACTTATGACATAGGACTAATAACTAATGACGTTTAACTAATAGATATTGTAGAACAAGCGTAGAACGATAATGTTTGAGTTTTGACTAATGACTTACAACTTATGATTATTTTATAAATAGAACAAATATAGAACAGTATTGTTTAGCTTATTATTTATCGCCTTGATTTAATTTTCTTTTAAAACCGCCCAATTGATTAACAATGCTATTAATTTTATCAAAAATTTCATTAAATTCATTAATTGTAATGAAGTTATTATCTTTTAAGACATCAATTGCCGCTAATAATTCAGTTGCGGAGCCAAGAGAAATATTTATATATCTATTTAATTCTTTGTCTGATGCTTTCCCACTGCCCTCGGCAATATTTAAAATAATTGAAAAACAACATCTAATTATCTGGCTTCCGAGTTCAAACCGATATTCTTTTGGCAGTTTTTTGACTAACTTTAGAATTAGAGAAAATAACACTTTTGAATCAGTATAAACTTCCCAATCTAAGAATCTGAAGTTTTTCATATATTTTAGTATATCATAAATTGTTATAGGTCTTAAGTCCTAAGTCAATTAGTCATAAAAATAAGTTATCCACAATTTATCATCAGCTTAATAGTGTATAATATAAATAAGTATGAAAAAAAGAGTTTTAGAAAAATCTAAAAAAGAAAAAATTGAATTAACGCGGACCGAGCGCCATTTTGGCGTTCTTTTAGAAAGCATGGATTCCAAAATAGATTTGGTAGTCGAAGGGCAAGATTTATTGAATCAAAAAGCTGACCGGCATTATCAGGAATTTCAGGATTTCCGCAAGGAGGTTGATTTTAAATTTGGAGTTGTTTTTGATGAATTGCATTTAATTCGAAATGATTTGAAAGAAAAAGTTGGGCGTGATGAATTTTTAATTCTTGAAAAAAGAGTAATGGCTTTAGAAAAATCAAAGAAATAATTTATGACAACAGCAATCCAGGAAAAAATTAAAAAAGTGAATTATAAAAATACATCAAAAAAGGCCGGGGAGAAAATATATGGCCACCCGACAGCGATAGTTAAACTAATATGAATATTTATAGATTTAAAAAACTGAAAAAACCTTTCGCGATTGCAATAATTTTCGCTTTGGTAATGAGCAGTGTTTTAACGAATCCGCAAACCGCCGAGGCGGCGACATATACTTTTACGCAGGGTGATTGGTCTGGGGGGGCGACGAGCACGGTGAGGACGCACAGCCAGGAGCAGGTGAGTCCGGGAACATGGACTTACGCAAGTACCACGGACAGCGATGTTGATGTAAGCACTGCCGGAGAAATAAAATTGCAGATAATTACGGCCAACACCACAGAAACAACAGACAGCGATTTTAACGACGGGACGTATTTCACTACAACGGCGCTAAATAACAGTATAGTTTTAAAAAAATCTTTTGACGACGGTAACGGCACTGACGGAGCTTTTGACTGCCCTACCATTTCCTGTAGTCTTATAGCGGGAACATATAATTTTTCCAGTTTTAACATTGACAACGGCTCCACAGTTACTGTGACAGCGAGCGGTACGGACCCGCTTATCATTAAATCAACCGGCCCGGTTACCATTGCCGGGACTTTGGATATGAGCGGTCAAGATGGCGCCAGCGGCGGCGCCGGCGGTCCGGGAAACGCCGGCGACGGCACAAACGGAAATGGAGGAGTTGCAGGCCCAGGTGGGAGTAATGGAAGTCCAGGACAGGGAAGCGGTGGCGGGGGTTATGGTCATACTAATCAGATCGGAGGCGCCGCGGGTTCTGTTTACGGAACTTCCACTTTAAGCGCTTTATATGGCGGAAGCGGAGGAGGAGGCGGAGGAGGAGGAAATGCTTCAGAAGATCGTACCGGCGGCGGAGGCGGCGGTGGCTCATACGCGAGCGCCGGCGCAGGTGGAACAAATGGCGGCTTCGAAAATGTTGCTACGCAAAGATCCGGCGGCAATGGCGGCGGCGGAGGGGGTGCCGTCCAAATTACAACAAATAACAACATTACGATTAGCGGCAGTATTAATGCTGACGGCGGCGATGGAAAACAAGGGACAAATGGCGTTGCGGCTGGAGGAGGAGGAGGAGGAGGCAGCGGCGGAGCCGTTTTCTTGCAAGGAAACGCGATTGATATTTCCGGCGGTATGTCTGTTCTAGGCGGAAGCGGCGGTCCGGGAGGCGACGGCGGCTTTTACGCTAACGGCGGCAATGGCGGCAATGGCGGCAATGGCAGGGCGCGGCTGGATTACAACACTATTTCTGGTTTGGCTAATATTAACGCGGGAAGCGGCACAATTTACAAAGTGTGTAATTCTGGGTGCGATGCCACGCTCGCGACATACCAAAGCTACGCCTCTTCCGGAATCTATACTTCCAGTATTATCAACACCGGCCAGAAGAGCGATTTTACGACTTTGGCGGCGAGTTCCACTATTCCTTCAAGCGCGACTCAGATTACATTTGATGTGCGGGGATGCAATGACAGCGCCTGCGACGGGACAGGAGACTCGGCATGGCAAAACGGCATTGCCACCAGCACTTCCGCCAGCCCCAATATCTCTGTATCTCTCCCGTCTGCCATTGATGGTTACCAATGGGCGCAATATCGCGCCAACCTCACTACTTCAAATAGCGCGCAAACTCCTTCTTTAGACAACATCACCATAAATTATCAATATTATTCGACGTTTGGGATTCAGGCTGGGACGGCGGCGGCGGATTATAATTCCGATACCGGATACACATATAATAGCGCGAGCTCCACATTTTCCGGCGGTGTGGCGAAACTGCAATTGGAGGCGCTTTCGGAAACCACTCCCGACGCCAATACCAAAGGCCTCTGGCATTTGAATGAAAACACGGGCAGTACAGCCAATGATTCAAGCGGAAACTACGCGACGGGAACTCTGGCAACAAGCCCGGCCAATCCAGCTTGGGACGAGGCGAATAAAAAGCTCGGCGCGTCCGCGCTTTCTTTTGACGGCACGGACGATTATGTGAGTATGGGCGACCCGGGTCCGACAAACGACGGTTTGGATTTTGGAACTGGCAGTTTCAGTGTTGAAGCGTGGGTAAAACCGGCTTTGACCGGAGTTAACAGGTATATTATCAATAAAGACGGAACCGGCAGTCCGGTCGCGAACGCCGGGTATAATTTACAACAAACCACTTCTAATTATTTTCGGTTTCGCATCGGCGATAGCGCCAGTTCCGCGAAGCAGATTAATTCAACAACGGCTTTTGCCACTACGACCTGGTATCATGTGGCGGGTGTGGTTGATCGGACGGCGAATCAAATGAAGATTTACGTAAACGGAGTTGAAGACGCTACTCCCGTTGACATCACTTCTTTCGGCAGTGTCAGCACTTCAAGCAGTTTTACCGTTGGAAGCACATATATCCCGAACAGTTATTATTCCGGCCTTATTGACGAAGTGGCGGTTTGGAATACGGCCTTGAGCGCGGCAACGATTGCTTCGCACGCGGGAGTCAGCTATCTTTCTTTTTCGGGCGCCACGGTGACGAGCCCGGCGCAGAGTATAGACAACAGGGTTACGGCGTACACTTCGTTTAGTGTCGCCTCAACCACGCCTTCCGGAACCGACATTCAGTTTCAGGTTTCTACTAACGGCGGTTCAACTTGGTGCAATTATTCGGGCGGCTGGTCATGTTCGTCCGGCAATGCCAATTATTCTTCCGCTTCTACTATCAATACCAACATCGGCACTCTCGCCACTTCCACGGGCGATTCGTTTAAAGTAAAAGCCCGGCTGACCACTACTGCCGCCGCCAGCACGCCGGAGCTGGATAACGCGAACGTCGGATATAATTATGATACCGCGGCAACCCCGCCGACTTTATCCGGTTCTTTTTACGATTCTTCTTCAGGAGCCAACTCCATGGGCAGTTTGAGCTGGTGGGAGTTAAAGCCGGTAAGCACTACGGTAACCGTGTCTTTGCGCACCGCTTCCACCACGGCTTTACTTGGCTTCGCCGCTTGGTATGACTTTACCAGCTCAACTTCGGGCTGTATTTCCACTGCTTCAAGCACGGGATATACAATTTCATGCAATTCTTCGGTTTTAAACACTGTTTCTTCCGGTGATTTAACAGACGGCGTTAATAACCAATATTGGCAGTATCGGACGCGGCTTTCAACTACCGATAGCAGCGTGACGCCTACGGCAAAGGATGTTCAAGTTCGGTATGTCGTCAACGCTCCGCCGGAGTTTGATTCTTCGTACGGCGGGAATGGCGTTAATGTTTTTCAAGTGGCGACTTCCACAGATTCTAATTGGAGCCGGGTGAATTTGGGGTATAGCGTCAGGGATTCGGATACTGACGGCGCGGGAGCGGCCCGACCGTATTATGTGGCGATGACTTTTGAATACAGCACTTCTTCCGGGGCGACTTGGGCGACGATTCCAAGCGGGAATTTAACTACTGCTATTGCCACTTCAACTGTCGCCACTTCCACATACTCCACATATACAACTTATTGGAACGCGTCTTCCACTTTGCCGAATTTTTACTCCACCACCACGCAAGTAAGGATAACCGCCAATGACGGCGAAGCGGCAAACGCCACGGTTTCGGCTTTTGATGAATTTACTTTGGATACAAATAAACCATCTGTATCCTCTAACTCCCTCAAAATCAACGGCTCATCAGGCGCGGTGAGCGCCACTAGCTCCACCGCCACCTTGACTCTGCAGAATATCGCTGGCGATGTTTCTTCGGAAACCGTCTATGTCCAGTTTGCTACCGGCACTTCGCCTTCAATATGGTACGGCGCTGATTCAAGCGGAGGAGCGGTTTCTACTTCTACTACAAACTCTCTTGGCTCGGGAATGACCATTACTCAAGCCACTTCCACTTCCTGGACTTGGACTTTGGGAAGCCGAACCGAGAAAATCAATGTCCGCGTCAGAGACGCTTACAACAACATTGCCGATACTACCGCTTCTTCCACCGCTTCCTGGAACAATGCGCCCGAATTTCAAAACACTATCACTTCAAGCCAGATTACAAGCAGTGCAGACGCCAACTGGGGAAAAGTGAAAGTTGATTATATTGTCCGCGATACCGATACTAATGTTTCGGGCGCCGCATTGCCAGGTTCTTTGAACATTTCTTTCCAATATTCCACTGGCACGCCATGGACAACATGGACAGATGTTTTAAGGACATATTTGACAGGCGACAAAGGCAGTGATGTTTCAGGCACGGTCGGGCAGATTTCCGCGAACAGCGCTTATCCGGGCGCTTCTTCAACAGTTTATTGGAACGCGGCCGGGCAACTGGGTAATTACACCGGCAACGCTCGCTTGCGCGTTACTATTGACGATACCGAGACGATTTTTAACTCCGCCTCTTCAACGAGCGCGACAATTTCTAATTTAGACGCGGAAAGGCCTTCGTTTGGTTCTTTCACTTCCGGCGCCGCTTCAACGAATAATGTCCAGTTTACGGACGCGGACGCTGACGGCGTTGCCGATAACCGCAACACTACTTTGCGATTGGTTAATTTAGTGGAATCGTCTTCTTCAACGCAGGGAGTATATATTTTATTTTCTAATGATAATGTTAGTTACGGCACTTCAACGGACAGTAACGGCACTGTTTCGGCTGTCGCTACTTCTTCAATTTCCAATTGGGAATATATTTCCGGCGGAGCGCTGGCAAGCTATTCAAAAGCAAATTGGTATTTGTCTTCAAGCGGCTCGCGAAGCAAGACGGTTTACGCTTTGGTTAAAGACGGTTATGGCAATGAAATTGCCACGCCAGCTTCCGCTTCTGTCACATGGAACAAACGGCCGCAGTTTTCCGCTTCAACTATTAGCGATTCTGACAATTCAAGTATTTTGACGGCTTCCAGCACGAGCGGAGTAATGGCAAGGCAGTGCAATATTTACGATACTGACGCTAATTGCACAGCAGGCAAGATAAAATTGATTTACGCGCCACGCGACCCGGACGCCAATGAATCGGGGTTGACGACCAAAGGGCAATTGACGACCACATTTGAGTATTCTACTAGCAGTACGTGGACAAGTTTTACAATTTCCGGTGCCGCGACAACCACAGTAGCAACTTCCAGCGCCGATATTGCCGGCGGGTATAATCCGATTTACTCCACAACCACTGCATATTGGGATGCTTCCAGTGTTGGCTCGCAAAGTGATTTGCGCGTCCGCGTGACGGTTAACGACAACGAAGCCGGCGCAAACACTGCAAGCTCCACTTCCAATACAATTGTTTATGACAAAACCAATCCTTCAGGTAATAATATTTATTTTGACGCGGGCGTGGCCGGAACTAGCACCGTAAATGCTATCACTATTCCGTGGTGGAATGATACTAATAATGCCACTAACACTATTCAATATGTCATAGCCGATACTTCCTCAAATTCCACTCCTGTTAATACTGGCTGGACATTAGTCGCCAAAAACGCCACTACAACAAGAAACTGGATATTTGATTCAGAAATTGAAGCTAAGTCGCTTGATTTTAATTTTAGAGATATTTATGGAAATGTTGTGGGGACAACAACTGTAACAACAGCCGTTCCGCCGGCCGGCGATTCATTCTTAGTGCAGGACGTATCCAAAACCTCAACCAATGACTGGAAGTTGTATATTTCCTGGCAGATGTCAACTTCAACTTCTTTTGCTTCGTATAAATTGGAATACGCGACTTCAACAGATAACACGATATTCGGGCTGTATGTTGACGTGACGGTGATTACCGCCAGTTCAACGAATTATTACGTGCACGGAGATTTAAATACTGCTTTGTATTACCGCTATCGCGTCGGCGTGAAAGACACGAATAATAATGTGAGCGTGCGTTCCAACGCTTATATCAACGCCAAGCCGGACGGAGTGCAGAATCTGGGCGAAGGCGGCGGTGGCTCGGTGGCAACAGCCGCGAAAGTGGAAAATGTGGTGCCGACTCAGGCTTCTGATAAAACCGTGAGCGTGAGCTATGTTTTAACCGATTCATCTTTAAGCACGAAAACCAGTCCGTCTTACGAAGGTTATATTTTCTATAACACTGGCGTTATTTTGACAACTTCTACTGCTTCAACTATTACGGTTTCCGACAGTTCTAAAATGCCGCCTTCCGGATTTATTCAGATTAATAATGAAGTGATTAAATACGACGCTAATGCGACCAGCACTGGAATTTTAAGCAGTTTAACTCGCGGCACATGGCCTACTAGTGGCACTTCGCGGGCAACTCGGCAAAACAGCGTTTTGTTTGACGGCACGCCGGTTTGGGTGAAAGCCACTTCCACAACTCCGGTAAGCATTACCAACAGCACGATTTCTGCGGGTCAGAGCGGAACAATTAGCTGGAACACTTATTATGAGCCGACTTTGGCTGGAAGCTCTTATTCTAATGTCGGAATCAGAGTATTGGTTCACGATAATCAAGGATCTGGTTCAGGGCCGTTAAGCTCCCAAAGCGATTTTTCGGAAATCGGCACTTTGGGGACTTTGGATTTGAGCGCGCCGACGATACAGTTTAGCGCGGCGACTTCTTCGGCTTCTGAAGCGAGTTCCACAACGAGTTTTGCGCTTAATTTGTCCCGGCCTTATCCGCTTGACGCAAGCGTGAGTTATGCCTTAACTGGCATAGCCGCAGGCGGGGGAACGGATTACAGCACATCTTCGGCGCAAACCGCCACGATTTCCGCTGGCGCGACTTCCACGACAATTACTAATATTACCATTAACAATGACAATAATAATGAAACAAACGAAACAATCATTCTTACCTTAACCAGTCCGACAAACGCCACCATCGGCAGCCAGTCAACTCATACTTATACTATTAATGATAATGACAGTTCAACGATTTCATTTAGTTCTTCTACCGGAAGCGGCGCGGAATCAAGCGCCACCGCCACGATTACTTTGATTTTACCTTCGGCATCTGGCCAAGATGTAAGCGTTAATTATTCTTTCAGCGGCACAGCTTCAAGCGCCAGCGATTACACAACAAGCACGGCGCAAACCGCAACTATTTCAGCAGGCAATACTTCTACTACTATTTCGCTTTCTATTGTTAATGACAGCGATAATGAAAACGATGAAACGATTATTATCACTTTAAGCAGTCCGACTAACGCCGCGCTTGGCGCGACCACCACTTTCACTTACACGATTATTGATGAAGATAATTCCGCTCCGCAGTTTTCCACTACCACTTTAGTTTCGGTTGACAGAGTGGCCACTTCTTCTGATTCCAATTTCGGCAAGGCCGTGATCACTTATCTTGTCCGCGATACTGATACTAATGTGGCTCTTAATTCAGCCAATCGTTATAAAATAACGCCTTCGTTTGAATTCAGCACCGGCGGCAGTTGGCAGAGTATTAGCAGTAGTTCATTAGTTTTAGCCAGTTCTACTGACAATGTTAAGCAGGACTTGAGCCAAGTAGCCGCTTTAACGGATTATCAGACATTTACCGCTGTCTGGACGCCAACTTCAACATCCGCGGCTATTGGAATTTATTCGTCAACAACGCAAATCAGAATTACGCTTAATGACGGCGAAACTAAAAACAGCACTTCCACCGCCACCAGCACTTTGTTTGCTTTGGATACTAAAACTCCGACAGCGACTTTCACTATTGATTCTTCCAATGACACTATTAATTTGACGGTTGTTGAAGACAACAGTTTTCAATACCGGTTTTCCAATAATAGCGATTTGTCTTCTGATGGCGTAAACACTACTACCACGATTGTAAGCGGCGCTTGGAATTCCGCTTCCTCAACATCATCTTATACTGCCACCAGTTCTTGGACTTTTGCATCAACCACTTATGAAAAAGTTTATTTTGAAGCCAAAGACGCGTTTAATAACATTACGACATCAACCGCAGTAGCGCCTTACGCTCCGGCTAATTTCACTATTAAAGACATTACTAATCTGTCGCTTTCCAAATATCAGGAATTTTTGTCTTGGGACGCTTACACCGCCACCACTTCAGCAACGTTTGCCAGTTATCAGATTTACCGGGCAACTTCAACAGAAGGAACTTATTCTCTGGCAACTTCAATAACAAACGTTAATACTACTAATTACAGCGATATCAGTCTTAATTCCGCAAGCATTTATTACTACAAGATAAGAGTTGTTGACAGTGATGGCGATGTTTCCGGATATTCTTCGGTGGTAAGCGACCAGCCGGATGCCGCTGACGACACCACCGCGCCGACGTTTTCAAACATTACCGCTTCGGCAGACACCACCTGGGCGACAATTTCCTGGTACACTAATGAGCTTTCTGATTCTATGGTTGAATACGGCTTGTCTTCCGGCTCTTACACTGCTTCTTCAACATCGGCGACATTAATCGCATCAAGCACGGCCCATGAAAGAGTTTTAAGCAATCTTGCTTCTTCAACAACGTATTATTTCCGCGTTAAATCAACTGATGTTGCCGGTAATCTCGGAGTAAGTTCGGAAAGCAGTTTCACTACTTTAAGCGGGCCGATTATTTCCAGCGTGGCTTGCGTTGACGCCGCTGATAATTATATAAAAATAATATGGAATACCAATATTAATTCTGATTCAGTCGTTAATTACGCCACTTCCGCTTCCGCTGTCCTCTCCGCATCCGATGTCGGCTCGGGAGCTGTCGGCGAAAGCGCTTCCAGCACTGCCGGTTATCAGCATACAGTCACTTTATCCGGCTTATCTCAGGGAACGAATTATTATTTCCGGGTTAAATCAACCGCCAATAACATTACCAGTATTCTTAATAACAACGGCAATTATTATCAATGCAAAACTTCTTATGACACCAAGCCGCCGGTAATCAGCAATATCGCCACTCCTTTAATTACTGATACTTCAGCGGTAATTACTTGGACAACTGATGAACCGTCAACTTCAAAAGTAGAATATGGAGTTTCTTCAGCGACAACCGGCAATTACGCTTCTTCAACATCTCGAGATAACGCTTTGACAATCAGCCATGTTATTACAATAACCGGATTAACCAAGGAAATTAAATATTATTACCGTGTCCAGTCGTATGATATGAATCCGGACAGTGCCACCGCTGTTTCCGACGAACAAAATCTTACCACTGCCGCCGAGAAACAGACGATTATTGTTTATATTTCTTCAGGAGGCGGAGGCGCGTCTGAAACAAAAGATACCACCGCGCCGGTGATAAGCAATATCCAGGTCGCGGACGTTACTTCTTTTGAGGCGACGATTAGATTTGACACCGATGAAGACGCTTTAAGTTTTGTGGAATACGGCGCAGACGCGAATTACGGATTAAATACTTCTGTTTCCAGCTACACAAAACAACATACAATCAAATTAAGCGGCCTTCGCATGGGAACGGAATACCATTTTCATGTCAAAGCTGTTGATAAAGTAGGCAATTTCAATTATTCAAACGACCAGACGTTTTCAACTAAATTCTTTGCGGAATCCTTGAAGGAATTGATAACAGTTGAACGCACTTATCAATTCCAGGAAGAGCTGGAGAAATCCATTGAATCGGTTTTGCCGTCATTACTCCCGCCGTTTATAGAAGAGCCGAGGGTTTCCGACATTACGGAAAATTCCGCGACGGTCAAATGGAAAACCAATGTGGCGGCTTATTCGGTGGTGGCGTACGCTTCGGAAAATGATTATGAATTGAACAAAGCGAAAAACAATCCTTATTCAACTGAAATTTCCAATACCGACGTAAAAACCACTAGCCATGAACTTAATCTCAGCGGACTCGTTTCAAATACCAAATATCATTTCATGGTTAAATCATTCAGCTTGCCGAAAGCGGTTGGCGTGAGCGAAGATATGGTTTTTGTCACCAAGGCCGCGAAAGTCGTGCCGAGAATCGCCGATATTGACAAAGACGCCATCAGAATCGTCTGGACAACAGATGAGAAAGCCAGTTCAATCGTTGAATACAGAAATAGCAGGACAGGCGACATTAATCGCTTGATTAAAGACGATAAAGTCATTGACCACGACGTGCGGTTGGAAAATCTTTCGCCGGATACAGTTTATGAAATTAAAGTAATGGGCTACAATGAAAAAAATAATTTGGTTGAAGGAGGGGAAGCTATCACCGTAAGGACCAGTAGAGATATTATAGCGCCGACAATTTCCAATCTTAAAATTGACAGCGCTCTTGTGCCGGGCAGAACCGATAGGATTCAAACCATAGTTTCGTGGAAAACTGACGAGCCGGCCAATTCAAGCGTGGAATACGAAGAAGGTTCCGGCAAATCGGGAGACGCGTTGGCAAACAGCGATGGAGATAAAAAGTTTTATTCTCAAAATCATGACGTAATTATTACCAAACTCAAACCCGGAGCGCTTTATAGGGTAAGAGTGATTTCCATTGATGAGGCCGGCAATAAAACAGCATCGCCGATAAGAACGATTATTACGCCACGTCAATCGGAATCAATTGTTGATGTGATTGTGAAAAATTTTGAAGACACATTCCAATTCTTAAAAAAGATAAGATAAGACGGATAAGACCAATAAGTCTAATAGGACAAATTTGACCAATTAAGACTAATTCGTTTGATGAGTGAATAAGTTGTGGATAAAATTATAAAGCTTATATAAAAAATCCTGATTTTATCAGGATTTTTTATTTGCCTTAAATTATTTTGGATTATTTTGAAATTATTGACTTTACAAAGCTTATGGAGCAAAATTAAATAAAAGTGGGGAATTGTGGATAACTATGGGGAAAACCACTAAAATTTGGGGATAAGTTTTAATATGTTCATCGGCGAATTTAAGCACAATTTAGATTCCAAAGGAAGGATTGCCATGCCGGTTAAATTCAGAAATAAATTGACCGGCGGCGCGATTATTACCCGCGGTTTAGATAGGTGTTTATTTGTTTTTGGAAACAAAGATTGGGAAGTGTTGGCGCAAAAATTAATTACCCTGCCTTTGTCGCAAGCGAATTCCCGCGCTTTTTCGCGTTTGATGCTTGCCGGCGCGATGGATGTTGAAATAGATAAACAGGGAAGAATTTTAATCCCGGATTATTTGCGGGAATACGCGGGCTTGAAAAAGGAAACGATTTTTGCCGGGCTGTATAACCGAATTGAAATTTGGGAGAGCGATAATTGGAAGCAGTATAAAACAAAAACAGAAAGTCAGTCTGATGAAATAGCGGAAAAGTTGAGCGAATTAGGCATATAAGTCCTATGGGACCAATATGTCTCATTAAGACCTATATGCATATTCCCGTTCTTTTAAAAGAATCAATAGAAATTTTAAATCCGCAAAAAAGTGAATTTTTTATTGACGCTACAATCGGCGGCGGCGGACATAGTGAAGAAATTTTGAAGAAAATCGGAGCGAGCGGAAAATTACTGGGAATTGATTGGGATAAAGACGCGATTGAAAGATTGAAGAAAAAATTTAAAGATTGTAAAAACGCAATCTTGGTTAATGCCAATTATGCGGACTTGCCGGAAATTTTAAAAGAAAACAAATTGCCGAAGGCCAAGGGATTGATTATTGATTTAGGATTTTCTTCAGAGCAGTTGGAAAAATCAGGAAAAGGATTCAGTTTTTTGAGAGATGAGCCGCTGATTATGACTTATAGAACTGATAAGTCTAATTGGCCTAATAAATTCGATAATTCATATTTAACGGCGGCGGAAGTTGTCAATCAGTTTAGTGAAAAAGAATTAGCTGCTCTTTTTTGGAAATACGGAGAAGAGCGATATTCGCGGCAAATCGCCAAGCGTATTGTTGAAGAAAGAAAAAAGAAGCGTATTTTAACAACATTTGATTTAGTGGAAGCGATAAATAAGTCCTATAGGACTAATAGGACTTATAAATTGCATCCCCCACATAAATTTATGCGGGGGATGCATCCGGCAACCAAAGTTTTTCAAGCCCTGCGGATTTACGTTAATGCTGAATTGGATAATCTGGAAAAATTATTAAAAAATTTAACGGCGGTTTTAAAATCCGATGGTCGAGCCGTTATTATTTCTTTTCATTCTCTTGAAGACCGCTTGGTAAAAAATTATTTCAGGCAGATGGTTAAAGAGGGGGAAGCGGAGTTTTTAGTAAAAAAGCCGATTAGGCCGGCAAGAGAAGAGATTAGTAAAAATCCAAGAGCAAGGTCGGCGAAGTTAAGAGCAATTAAAATAAAATGACAATTATACAACCGAACAAAAATAGCTTTAAAATTGAGTTTTTTATCTCTATTGTGATGCTGATTTTTATCGCTTCCGCAGTTTGGGGAGTTTTTTTATATAATCAAACAGTTAATTTTAAACACGAAACAGAGAATATCAGCAAAATTTTAAAGCAGAGCGAGATTGAAAATGCTGAATTGAAAAATATTTTATATTCAATGATTGATTTAAAAAGTTCTGAATCATTGGTCATAAGCGAATCATTAGTTTTAGAGAAAGATCCGGAATATATAAAAACAGCCAGCGAACAGCAATTAACCATCAATAACTGATTATTTTTTATGACTTGGCGCTATTTTACAATAATATCTTTTTTTTGCGTTTTTTATTCGCTTTTAATATTCAATCTTTTTAATATTCAATTTAAAAAAAACTTCTATTATATTGAACGGGCTAAGTCCCAGTATTTGGTAAATGGCCTTTTAAAGCCGGAAAGAGGTGAAATATTTTTTACTGATAAAAATGATACCTTGGTTTCGGTTGCCGGAAATAAAGATTTTAACGTTATTTTTGCCGTTCCGTCAGATGTTCAAAAAAGCGCTGAAAAAGCTGATTTAAATTTGCGAGATGTGGCTGAAAAAATCAGTAGGATAGTCGGAAAACCGGCCGATATTCTGGAAAGACAACTAGGTAAAAAAGACGATCAATACGAAGTTTTAGTTAAAAAGGCGTCTTATGAACAGATTGAAAAAATTCAGCAATTGAGTGAGGAAATGGCTTTAGGGGGATTTTATTCGGAAAAACAAAAAGAGCGTTATTATCCTGCTGGAAATCTGGCTTCTCATATTTTGGGATTTGTTTCTCCGACTAATGAGAATGAAATTAAAGCAATGGAACAGGATATTGAACGGGGGCGTTACGGACTGGAACAATATTTTAATGCATCGTTGACCGGCTTGTTTGGCGAAGTTAAAAAGGATAAAATAATCAGTCGCGAAGATGGCAAAGATTTATTTTTGACAATCGACCGCAATATCCAATCGCAGGCTGAAGAGGTATTGAAAAAATTAGTTGATAAATGGCAAGCGGCAAGCGGCAGTGTTATAGTTCAGGAGCCGACGACTGGAAAAATCTTGGCAATGGCTAATGTTCCCGATTTCGACCCAAATAATTATTTTGATTTTCAAATTAAAAATTTTTTAAATCCCTCAATTTCTTCTTTATACGAGCCCGGGTCGGTTTTCAAATTGATTACTATGGCGGCTGGAATTGACAGCGGAAAAATAACGCTTAATTCCACTTATGTTGATAACGGATACGTTATTTTAAACGGCAAGAAAATAACCAATTGGAATAAGAAAGCTTATGGAAAAGTAAATATGGCGGCCATTATTGAGAATTCAATAAATACCGGATCTGTTTATGTGGAAAATAAGACCGGCCATGAAATATTCAGAGATTATGTAAAACTTTTCGGATTTAATGAATTAATCGGCATAAGTTTGCCGGGAGAAGTCAGGGGAAATATCAATAATTTAAATAATGGCGAGAAAGTCGATTATGCTACGGCTTCTTTCGGGCAAGGCGTGGCAATAACTCCGCTTCAGATGCTCAATGCCGTTTCCGCGATCGCTAACGGCGGATCATTGATGAAGCCTTTAATTACCAAAGATGAAAAACCGGAAATTATAAGGAGGGTAATATCCGAAAATACGGCAAAAGAAATAATTAAAATGATGGTTTCCGCTGTTAAGAAAAATATTATTTCTGATATTTCTAATTACGAAATTGCGGGGAAAACCGGCACGGCTTACATTCCTGATTTTAAAAAGGGCGGTTATAGCGATGATGTTATAAATACTTATGTCGGATTCGCGCCGGCAACCAATCCGCGATTTGTCATTTTAATTAAAATTGAAAAGCCAAAAGGAGCGCCATTGGCCGGGCAAACAGTCGTTCCGGCTTTTAGGGAATTGGCGCAATTTATTTTAAATTATTATAATATACCGCCGGATAATTTATGAATTAGAAGATAAAATTTTAAAATAATGGAAAATATATTGAAAAATCTTTTAAAATTATTGTCAAAATTGATTATCTGGCGTTTTCAGCCGGATATTATAGCTATTACCGGCAGTGTTGGAAAAAGTTCGGCAAAAGAAGCGATTTTCGCCGTGTTAAAAGATAAGCGGCGGGTAAGAAAATCAATAAGCGGATTAAACACTGAAATAGGCTTGCCGCTTAGCATTATTGGCGATGAGAGAGATTTTCCGGGAAAAAGATTGAAATTAGTGGCGCCGAATTCTTTTTTTTCCGATAAATCCGACAAAAAAATAGCAAAGTTATTCTTTTGGACGAAAGCGCTGTTTTTGGGTTTATGGCGGTTTATTTTTTCAACAAAAAGGTTATATCCGGAAATCTTAATTTTGGAATACGGTGTTAGGCATCCGGGAGATATGAGTTGTCTTTTGGAAATTGCCAGGCCGCGCGTAGGAGTGATTACGGCAATCGGCGATATTCCTTCCCATATTGAATTTTTCAGCGGTCCTGAAGCAGTTGCCAAAGAAAAAGCGAAATTAATAGAATCTTTATGGGTTGGCGGATTCGCTATTTTGAATTATGATGATGAAAGAGTAGTTAATTTAAGAGAAAAAACCAGGGCGACGGTTATTGGTTTTGGATTTAACGGAGATTCAAACGTGAAAATTTTAGGACTTGAAAAAAAATTTGAAAATAGCGAACAATTTGAAATTTCTTTCAAGTTTGAATATGACGGCAGTTTCGTGCCGGTAAATTTAAAAAATGTTATAGGTGTTTCTCATATTTATGCCGCAGCAGCAGGAGTGGCGAGCGGGTTGATTTATGGATTGAATTTGGTTGAAGCGGCAGAATCGTTCTCGTTGAATTATAAACCTCTTAAAGGAAGGATGAACTTGATTTCCGGGAAGAAAAGCATTTATATTATAGATGACAGCTATAACGCCTCGCCGCTTTCAATAAAGATAGCGCTTCAGACATTGGGGGAAATAAAAAATTTAAGAAAAGTCGCTGTCTTGGGAGATATGTTGGAATTGGGAGATTTTTCCGAAGAAGCCCATCGATTGATTGGAAAAATGGCGGCTGGCATTGCGGATGTTTTGATAACCGTCGGTCCTTTGGCGAAAATTATCGCTGAAGAAGCGAAAAAGAATGGCTTAAATGAACAGCAAATTTTTATTTTTAATTCTGTTGGCGAGGCAATAAAAAATATTGATGGAATAATTCAAAAGAACGACATTGTTTTAATAAAAGCGTCGCGAGCTGTAGGATTAAATAAAATAGTCGATACCTTGCGATAATTTATTACTGGCCCTATCGTCTAGTCGGCCTAGGACATGGCGTTCTCAACGCTAAAACACGGGTTCGAATCCCGTTGGGGCTATATGTTTCCAGTATTAAAAGACCGGTATGTAATCAGTATTTTTGGATTGTCTTTTTTGACTTTATTTATTTCTTTTTTAACGGCGTTTTTTAAAATAGGCGGAATAATAAATCCATTAATCATTCATTTTGACGTTTATAGCGGCGTTAATATTTTTGGCGACAGAATTGATATCTTTGGCGTTTTTGCTTCGGCGTTTACGGCGGTGCTGATTAATTTTTTTCTGTCAAATTTTCTTTATAACCGAGAGCGTTTTATTTCTTATATTTTCAGTTTTGGCAGTTTTGGAATGGCAATCTTGATTTTAATAGCGGCATCGGTTATTATTTCGGTGAATTAGAATAATTAAAAAATAAAAAATCAAAATGCAAAATGACAATGTAAAATTATAAAATTTTAACATTTTGAACTGTCATTTTTAATTTTGATATTTACATTTTAAATTTTTGTTATGTTCGCGATAATTCAAACCGGCGGCAAGCAATATAAGGTGTCAGCCGGAGAAAAAATCAAAATAGAAAAATTAGACGCTCAAATAAGTGACAGCGTTGTTTTTGACAAAGTTTTATTTACAGCGGATGGCGAAAATATAAGAATCGGAATGCCTTATGTTGAAGGCGCGAAAGTTGAGGGGAAAATTTTAAAACAAGGAAGGGAAAAAAAGAAGATTGTTTTTAGGTATCACTCTAAAACCAGATATAGGAAAAAGAAGGGCCATAGGCAGGATTTCACGGAAGTGGAAATCATGTAATATCCAAATGTAAAACTATTTTATATTTTGATATTTTTTTATATTCTTCTTTCCAAAGCTGAAGCAAGCGTTTCTTCGTCGCTAAACTCAATTTCTCCGCCCGTCGGAATGCCGCGTCCCAGACGGGTTATTTTCTTAGCGAAATCTTTTAATTCTTTGGTTATAATCATTGCGTTTAAATCGCCGTAAGTCGTTGGATTAGTGGCGATAATAATTTCTTCGGCCTGGCCGTTTAATTCTTTTTGTATAAAAGTTTTTAAATTATTAAGCCGTAATTTTTCCATGCTCTCTAAGACGCCGTTTTTGGAAAGTTCGCCGATAATTAGATAACGGCCATTATATTTTTTAGGCCTTTCCAAAGAAATTAAATCAGTTTCTTTTTCAACAATCATAATAATGTCTTTTCGGCGGTTTTTATTCTGGCAGATATCGCAGAGGTTATTTTGGCTTGAATAGGGGAAAAAACAAAAAGAACAAATTTTTAAAAATTTCAAATTATCGATTGCCTTGGCGGTCTCCTCAAGCCGGTTTTTTCCTTCCACGATTAATTTAAAAGCCAACCGCGTTGCTTGGCGCGGACCGATGCCCGGCAATTTGGAAAAAATATCTATGAAATTTCTGATTGGTTGAGGAAGCATAGAATTTACGAAATACGAATTTTTACGAATGTATGAATTCGTACATTCGTAGTGATTAGTATTTCGTAAAGTTAATGTATTTTATCAATACTCATAAAACTCACTTTTTCTGAGTCGAATTTCAATTTAATCGTTCCTAATGGGCCATTGCGGTGTTTGGCGATAATTATTTCAGCCGTATTTTCTTCCTCAAGGGTGGGGTTTAATTTGTCTCTGTCTTTCCGATAAATAAACATTACAATATCAGCGTCTTGTTCAAGCGCTCCTGTTTCGCGAAGGTCGGAAAGCCGCGGCACTTTCACTTCGCGCTGGTCAACGGCTCGCGATAGCTGGGAAACCGCCAAAACCGGCAGATTTAATTCGCGCGCCAAAGCTTTTAAGCCGTGGCTTATTTCAGTAAATTGCTGGACAATGTTTTCCGAATGGTATCTTGGCATTACTAATTGAACGTAATCAACAATAATCAAGTCTAAACTTTTGCGTTCCGCCTGCAGTCGTCTTGCCATTGCCCGTATTTGCAGAATATTTGGGGAAGCCGTGTCGTCAATATAAATTTGATATTTTGAAAGCCTGTCTAGCGACTCTTGAATCATCGCAAATTCCATTTCATCGTTTAATCGGCCGGTTCTTAATCGCCATAGCGGCACGCGGGCTTCAGCAGAAATGAATCTGTCGATAATTTGTTCTTTGGACATTTCCAAAGAAAAGATAGCCACTGAATGGCCGCTGGCGGCGGCATTTCTGGCAATATCCAAAACAAAAGTGGTTTTTCCCAAAGAAGGCCTTGCTCCGAGAATAACCAAATCTGATTTTTGAAGGCCGGAAAGATAATGGTCTATTTCCGCAAAGCCGGTGGGGACGCCCCTGATGGCGTTTTTATCGCCTTGATGGATTTTTTCAATTCTTTCATAAGCGCCTTTAAGCTCGTCTTTTATAAGGACAAAATTTGGAGCTTTTGATTTTTGGGCGATGGAAAAAATTTTTTGCTCGATTTCATCAAGCAGATCGTCGGAGCTTTCCTGGCTTTCAAAAACTTTTTCATTTATTTCCGAAGAGGCCGTTATCAGGTCACGCAGGATTTTTTTGTCGTGGATAATCTTGGCGTAATGGGCGATGTGCGCCGCCGAAGGCACGGAATTTATTAATTCCGAAAGATAAGTTGAACCGCCGATTCCAATCAGTCCGTTTTTTCCCTTAAGCTTATTACTGACGCTTAAAATATCTATTGGCTCGTTTTTTTCAAAAAGCTCGGTTATTGTTTCGTATATTTTGGCGTGTTTCGGGTCGTAAAAATCATCCGGCAATATTAAATCAACCACTTTTATTATGGAATTTTTATCTATCATTAACGCTCCCAAAACAGAACGTTCGGCTTCAATATCTTGTGGCGGAAGCTTTAGCATAAAAATATTGGACCAATAGGACTTATACGTCCAATAAGTCTTATGGATTTATTTCTTCCGGATTTTTGGTCCGGACAACGTATCTTCTACAATGTATCCTAATCTTTCTATTTTTTTTCTCAAGAGGTCGGACTGAACAAACTGTTGATTATTTCTTAATTTTACGCGCTCGGCAGCCATTGCTTTTATATTTAAAGGAATTTTTGTTTTCTTGATATTTTTCAACCCAAGCCCGAAAATTGAGTCAAATTCAAGCAATAGCCGTTTTTTAAGCGATGCAGGAAGATTTTTATCTTTAATTGCCCGCCATAATATGGCAAGCGCTTTTGGCGTGTTTAAATCATTGTTGATGGCGGCGCGAAAGCGTTTAGTATAAGGCCAATAAGATTTATTGGTCCCATTAATCTTATTATCTTTATCAAGCGTTAAATATGCTTGATAAAGATAATTTAAGGTGTTTTGTGCTGCTTCAAGCGCAGCCCAGGTAAAATTTAATTTTGAACAGTAGTGAGATGTTAAAATAAGATATCTTAAAGCAAGCGGATTAAAACTCTTTTTTTCTAAATCTCTGAGCGTATAGATATTGCCTAGTGATTTTGACATTTTCTCGCCTTCCACTAAAAGATGTTCTCCGTGAAGCCAGAAATTGACGAATTTTTTTTCTGTTGCCGCTTCTGCTTGGGCAATTTCGTTTTCATGATGAGGGAAGATGTTATCAACGCCGCCCGCGTGGATGTCAAAGTGTTCGCCGAGATATTTTATGCTCATTGCCGAACATTCAATATGCCAGCCAGGACGGCCGTTGCCCCATGGCGAAGGCCATGACGGCTCATCATCTTTTTTCGCTTTCCAAAGAACAAAATCTTTTGCGTTTTCTTTTTGGTATTCATCGGCGGAAATTCTGGCGCCGGTTTTCAATTTTCTTTTTTCAAGTTCGGATAAACGGCCATAGTTTCTGAATTTGGAAATTTCAAAATATACCGAACCATCGTCTGATTTATAAGCAATCTTTTTTTTAATTATTTTTTTAATCAAAGAAATCATTTCTTTAATATGCTTAGTCGCCCTTGGATAAACTTCCGCTTTCTTAATATTAAGTTTTTTAATATCATCAAAGAAAATTTTTTCATATGGTTTTATAATTTCGCCGATGGTTTTATTTTCTCTTACGGCTTTATTGATTATTTTATCTTCAACATCGGTAATATTCATTACTTGTTTTACTTTATAATTGTTGTATTCTAAAACGCGCCTTAAAACATCTTCAAAAATATAAGTGCGCAAATTGCCGATATGGGCGATATCATAGACGGTCGGTCCGCAGGTATAGATCTTAACTATTTTTTTATCCAGTGATTTGAATGTTTGTTTTTTTCTGTTTAGAGTGTTATAAAGTCTTATTGGCATAAAGATAATTTTAAGGTTCTCTTAGCTATCTTGCAAGTTGATTTTTTTATGGTACAATATCGTGTATATCAGGGTATGGAATTTATTTTTTATCCCATTTTTTCAATTGCCACATTCATTTTTGCTGTTTTAGCGATTTTTTTGGCGAAAAAAGCTATGAGCCGCGGTCTTACTTATTCAGCAATGGCTTCCACTGTTTGGACATTGATTATTATAGCGGTTGCTCGTTTATGGCGTACGATTTACGAATTATTGGAAATCAAGAAATTATTGGGAATTGATGTCGGATTAATTGAATACGCGCTTTATGCCATTGCTTATGGCTTATTTATTTGGCTTGCGATTAAGATTATAAAAGTTAAAATACCGGCGGTAAATAATCATTAGTTGGACATATCCTATTATATTTAGTATGGAAAATAATTTGAATAATAACAACAATAATAAAGAAGAAGCGGCAAATATTGATAATCACGGCGAAGCAGGCGATAATCTTTCAAAATGTTTGAAAGAAAGAGGTGAATATCTCGACGGCTGGAAAAGGGCCAAAGCGGAACTTATTAATTATAAGAAAGACGAAGCAAAAAGATTTGAAATGATAATGAAATTCAGCCAGGAATCTTTGATAAGAGAAGTTATTAAAGTGTTGGATAGCTTTGATTTAGCTTTAAATTCGTTAGAAAAGGAAGGCAAGGCGGAAAAAGGAATTTATTTAATCCGCGCTCAGCTTGAGGATATTTTAAGGCAAAGCGGATTGGAAAAAGTTGTTATTAATGTCGGTCAGCAATTTAATCCGGCATTTCATGAGGTGGTGGTAAGCGTTGAATCTAATAAAGAGAGTGGTATTATAATAGAAGAGGTGGAAAAGGGATATTTTTTAAACGGAAAACTTATTCGTCCAGCTCGCGTAAAAGTTAGCAAATAATTAAATATAAAAATAATAAATTAAAATGAAAATACTTGGCATAGATTTAGGCACAACTAATTCGGCAATGGCCGTTATTGAGGGCGGCGAGCCGAAAATTTTAGAAAATCACGAAGGCAATAGAACTACACCTTCAATAACGGCGGTAAGCAAGGCCAATGAGCGCTTAGTTGGCCTTCTTGCCAAGCGTCAGGCGGTTGTTAATCCCAAAAACACGATTTTTTCGATAAAAAGGCTGATTGGTCGCAAGTTTAGCGACGCGGAGGTCCAACGTGACAAGAGTTGGTTTCCTTTTGACATTCAGGAGTCTTCAACCGGCGGAGTTGAGATAAAAATGGGTGATAGGTGGTATAAGCCGGAAGAAATTTCCGCCATGGTTTTGGGTAAATTAAAAGCCGATGCTGAGGCAAAACTGGGCGAAAAAATAGAAGAAGCGGTAATTACCGTTCCAGCTTATTTTGACGATTCTCAAAGGCAGGCAACGAAAAACGCCGGAGAAATAGCCGGATTAAAAGTTCGCCGGATTATCAATGAGCCGACGGCGGCAGCCTTGGCGTATGGTTTGAACCGCCAGAAAAACGAGAAAATCGTTGTTTATGATTTTGGCGGCGGCACTTTTGATATTTCCATTCTTGAGGTTGGCGATGATGTTGTTGAAGTAAAAGCCACCGGCGGCGACACTCATTTGGGCGGCGACGACTTTGACAAAAAGATTATTGAATATCTGGTAAATGAATATAAAAAACGGGAAGGAGTTGATATTTCAAAAGACCCATTGGCGCTTCAGCGATTAAAAGAATCGGCTGAAAGGGCAAAACATGAATTGTCGACGGCGTACGAAACGGAAATCAATCTTCCTTATATCAGTTCCGACGCGAGCGGTCCGAAGCATTTCGTAATGAAATTAACAAGAGCGAAATTGGAAGAATTAGTCGGCGAGTACATTGAAAAATCAATTATATTGATTAAAAAAACTCTTGAAGAAGCGAAGTTGAAGCCATCTGATATTGATGAGGTGGTTTTAGTCGGCGGCCAGACAAGGATGCCGGCTATTCAAGAGGCGGTGAAAAAAACCTTTGGCAAAGAACCCCATAAGGGAATAAATCCTGATGAAGTGGTGGCCGCCGGTGCCGCGGTGCAAGCCGGAATTTTCGGAGGCGAAGTTAAAGAT
Source organism: Patescibacteria group bacterium (assembly GCA_038065035.1). Classification (GTDB taxonomy): domain Bacteria; phylum Patescibacteriota; class Minisyncoccia; order UBA6257; family UBA9933; genus JBBTRV01. The sequence goes on from JBBTRV010000009.1 coordinate 35,557, forward strand.
ATTTTATTGCTTGACGTAACGCCGCTTTCTTTGGGCATTGAAACATTGGGCGGCATATTTACGCCGATTATTGAGAAAAATGCGACTATTCCCATGGCGAAGTCGCAAGTTTTTTCAACCGCCTCTGACAACCAGACATCGGTTGAAATCCATATATTACAAGGCGAGCGGCCGATGGCTAATGACAATAAAACTCTCGGCAGATTTATTTTAGACGGCATTCCGCCTTCAGCTCGAGGCACTCCTCAAGTGGAAGTCCAATTTGACATTGACGCTAACGGAATTTTAAATGTTACGGCCAAAGATAAAGCGACTAACAAGACTCAATCCGTCCGCATTGAGGCCTCAACCCAGCTTTCAAAAGAAGAAGTTGAAAAATTAAAAACTGAAGCAACGGCGCACGCTGAAGAAGATAAAAAGAAAAAAGAATTATCAGAAGCGAAAAATATTGCTGAGCAGACGATTTATCTGGCGGAAAAGTCATTAAGAGAAGCCGGCGATAAAGTAGCGGCTGACATTAAAGACGCCGTTAATAAGAAAATAGAAATTCTTCGGCAGGCTCAGGGTGGAAATGATATTGAGGCGATTAAATCAAAAACATCAGAACTTTCCCTTGAACTTCAGAAAATCGGCGGTGCGATGTATGGAAAAGGAGAAGAAAAGAAAGACGGCGGTGAAAGTAATTAAGTTGTAATTAGGTAGTAATTAAGTGGTAATGATGAATTCTTCAATGTTGATAAAACCTTTATTAGGCGAGGACGTTGACATTGATAGGTCAATCGTCAAAATATATTCGCTCGCTGCTTTGGGAATAATTTCTTTTTTGTTTTCCGGCTATTTTTTCAAATTGTTTCTAAGTGGCGATAATCTGAATGATTTTTTAATCAGCGCCGTTGCCGCGGCGATTTCGCTGATAATTATTTTATTCCAGATTTTATTCATAAAAGACATCTGGAGAATACATTTGATTTGTTTAGTCGAAGTGTTCGGGTTGTTTGCTATTTTTTACGATAAGTTAGCCGGCGTTCTAATGTTGCCATTGGGCGCGCTGTTATTCTTGTTATTTTTGTTATCCGCCAATTATTACGGCATTAGAGAATTAAAAAATGTATTGAAAATAAATTTCTGGCGCGTTTCAAAGATTGTCTTACCAAAGGCTATCGCCGGCTCTCTTATATTTTTTTGTTTTACTTTTGTTGGGATTAATGTTTCAGCAAATAAATTTTTTATTTCTCGCAGTAATTTTGAAAAAATATTTTCATCAACAAGTGGAATTATCCAGAAATTTTTTCCCGGTTTTGATCAGTCTTTAAATATCCATGAGTTGGCTTTGAATATGGCTAATGAGAAAGTTAATGAAAGCCCTCAATTTCAAAATTTGCCCAAAGCGGTTAAAAATCAAATAATCAGCCAGACGGTGAGCGATTTTGAAAATAATATTTCAGAAATAGCCGGTAGTCATGTTAATCCTCAGCTAAAAGTCGGCGAAGCCGTTTTTGAAATTATAAAAACGAAATTTGACGAAGCTCAGGCAAAAAATCAAATATATATTTTAATAGGAATCGGCGTCGCGTTATTTTTTATGGCGGAAAGCTTGGCAATGCCGCTCAGATTGATTATTTCTTTTTTTGCTTATTTGATTTATGAAATTTCATTTGCTCTTGGATTCGCTTTCATTTCTTTGGAAAACAGGAGTAGGGAAATTATAGTATTAAAATAATTTATATTTGGAAATTTTATGAATGATTACTATCATATTTTAGGAATTAATAAGGGCGCGTCGGAAGAAGAGATTAAAAAAGCGTTCAGAAAATTAGCGCATAAATACCATCCGGACAAAAAGGGCGGCGATGAAAAAAAATTTAAAGAAATTAACGAAGCTTATTCCGTCTTATCTGATAAAAAAAAGCGTGAGCAATACGATAAGTACGGCAGAGTTTTTGAAGGCGCCGGACAGCAGTGGAGCGGCCAAAGTCCGTTTGAAGGATTTTCCGGCGGATTTTCCTCTGACGGCGGATTTGGCTTTGGATTCGATCCGTCGTCATTTGGCGAAGGAGCTGATTTAAGCGATGTTTTCGAGGCTTTTTTTGAAGGCATGGGAGTAAGACAAAAACGCCGGACTTACGAACGGGGTGGAGACGTGGAAATTATTCAGGAAATTTCTTTGGAAGAAGCTTTTAGAGGCGCTGAAAAAGAAATCAGATATAAAATTTTGGTAAATTGCGAAAAATGTGAAGGCAAGGGATATGACCAGAAAGCCGGATTTGAGAAATGTTCTGTTTGCGCCGGCAGAGGAGAGATTAAAGAAACAAGAAAAAGTTTTTTCGGCAGTTTTACCCAGGTAAAGCAATGCAAGGAATGCATGGGTACGGGCCAGATTTCTAAATCGCCTTGCGCTCAATGCCGCGGTACCGGAAGGATAAGCGGCGAAAGGCAGGTTAAGGTAAAAATAGTGACGGGTATTCATGACGGGCAATTAATAACTATGAAAGGGACTGGCGAGGCCGGGCAGCGCGGCACGGAAGCAGGCGATTTGTATGTAAGAATTAAAATAAAACCGCATCATATTTTCCATCGCGAAGGCAATGATTTGATTGTTAAAAAGGAAGTTAAATTAGTGGATATTTTATTGGGCAAGAAAATTGAGATTTCCACTATTTCCGGCCGTAAATTATATGTTGAAATTCCCGCTGATTTTGATATCCGCCAGAATATGATTATTGGTAGTGAGGGCATGCCGGTTTTTGGCTCCTACGGCAGAGGTAATTTAATCGTTGAATTGAAAATTAAGACTCCCAAGAAAATAAGCGCCAGAGCGAAAAAAGTGCTTGAGGATTTGGAAAAGGAAATTGAGTAATCTTGAAATAATATCCAAGATTGGATATTATTTTTTAATATTTGCCCCCATAGCTTAGTGGTAAAGCAGTTGCCTTTTAAGCAATTGATCAAGGTTCGATTCCTTGTGGGGGCATAACATGATAAAATTATGACTCTTCAACAAATTTACAATTTAGTAATTGAGATGGGAATTAAGGCGGATTTACGCGGCGTTAAAAGCGTGGAAAAACATCTGAAACTGGTTAAAGAAAAATACGCTAAATTCAGCAAGGAAGAAAAAGCCGAGTTTGACGAAGAGAAACTGAAAAATCCTTATTTGGATACTTGTGTTCTTTGCGGTGATTTAAATAAGCAAATTAAAAGAGTAATGGTTGGTATTGATGTTGATGCCGGCGAATTGATGGTGGCGAAGTATTTATCGGATAATCCTTCAACAAGCTCAGGACGAGGGCCGATTGATTTGTATATTTCCCATCATCCGACTGGCAAGGCTTTAGCGAGTTTGGATGAAGTAATGCATTTGCAGGCCGAGGTATTAGCAAATTACGGCGTGCCGATTAATATCGCGGAAAGTTTGCTAAAAATGAGAATCAGCGAAGTGGCAAGAGGAATTTCGCCGATTAACCATAATAAAGCGGCAATGGCGGCTAAAAATTTAGGCCTTGCCCTGATGTGCGTGCATACGCCGGCTGATAATTTAGTCGCTTCTTATCTTAAAAGAATAATTGAAAGAGAAAAACCGGAGTATGTCGGCGATTTAATAAGGATTTTAAAAGAAATTCCGGAATATAAAATAGCCGGAAAAGAAGCCGCGGGGGTGAAAATTTTTGCGGGAGACAAAGAAAATCATTGCGGCAAAATCGCTTTAACGGAAATTACCGGCGGCACCGAAGGCAGCGCTAAAATTTACGAAAAACTGGCCAACGCTGGAGTCGGCACGGTTATAGGAATGCATATGTCGGAAGAGCATAAAAAAGAAGCTGAAGCCAGCCATGTCAACGTTGTAATTGCCGGCCATATTTCTTCTGATTCTTTGGGAATGAATTTATTTTTGGATGAACTGGAGAAAAAAGGAATTGAAATAATTCCGGCATCGGGATTAATAAGGGTAAAAAGGTCGAAGAGTAATCGCTAATAATGCGAATTTTGATTAAATAACGCTAATAAAAAATTATGAATTATTTTAATATTATAATTATTGTAGTTATAGTCATAGTCTTATGGCTTATTTTTACTTATAACGGCTTAGTGCGAAGAAGATATAGAGTAAAAGAAGCTTGGTCTGACATTGATGTGCAATTAAAGCGAAGATACGATTTGATTCCTAATTTAGTTGAAACCGTAAAAGGATACGCAAGCCATGAAAAAGAAGCGTTTGAAAATGTGACAAAAGCGCGGGCGCAGGCGTTGGGAGCGCAAACAGTCCATGAAAAAGAAGCGGCGGAAAATATGCTTAGTTCGGCCTTAAAAAGCATTTTTGCTATTGCCGAGGCTTATCCGCAATTGCGGGCGATTGAAAGTTTCGTGAAATTGCAGGATGAATTGTCAGACACGGAGAATAAAATCCAGGCCGCCAGAAGGTTTTATAACGGCAATGTGATGGATTACAACACTAAAATAGAAACATTTCCGATCAATTTAATCGCCGGAACATTCGGATTCGGGAAAGAAGAATTTTTTCAACTTGAACAGGAAGAAGCCAAAGAGCCGATAAAAGTGAAGTTCTAATCATTTATTTATAAAAACAAAAAATATTCCGTCAAATGACGGATTGTTTTTTTGACATCGGTAATTACTTTGAATATCATATAAGTAATGCGCCAATCAGAACTTTTTATTAAAACAAAAAGAGAAGCGCCAAAAGACGAAGAAGCGATAAGCGCTCAGCTCTTAATAAGAGCCGGTTTTGTCGATAAAACAATGGCTGGCGTTTATACTTTTTTGCCGCTTGGTCTCCGTGTTTTTAAAAAAATTGAAAATATTATCAGAAGTGAAATGGAAACGCTTGATGGGCAAGAGATTTTAATGCCATCTCTTCAGCCAAGACAAGACTGGGAGAAAACCGGCCGCTGGGAAACATATGATTCTTTATTCAAATTCACCAGTTTTTATTCAAAAATTGATTACGCTTTAGGGCCGACGCACGAAGAAATTATTTCTCCGCTTTTGGCGAAGTTTATTTTTTCTTACAAAGATTTGCCGAAATACGTTTTTCAGATTCAGAATAAATTTCGCGATGAGAAAAGAGCGAAATCGGGTCTTTTAAGAGGCCGGGAATTTTTTATGAAAGACTTATATTCTTTCCATAAAGATGAAGTTGACCTCGACAAATATTATGAGAAAGTAAAAAAATCTTATCATAAAATATTTAAGATTGTCGGGCTTGGCGATTTGACTTATTTGACATACGCTTCAGGCGGCACTTTTTCCAAATATTCTCATGAATTTCAGACAATTACTTCGGCTGGCGAAGATATTATTTATATTTGCGATAAATGCAAGGTGGCTATTAACAAAGAGATTATTAACGAGCAGGGCGCTTGTCCAGTTTGCGACAATAAAAATTTAAAAGAAGAAAAAGCCATTGAGGTCGGCAATATTTTCAAGTTGAAAACAAAATATTCAACGCCGTTTAACTTGAAATACAAAGATGAAAAAGGCGTTGAAAAAGACGTGATAATGGGTTGTTATGGAATGGGATTAAATCGGCTTATTGGAGCTATTATTGAAATTCATCATGATGAAAAAGGAATCATTTGGCCGGAAGCGACTACTCCTTTTAAAGCGCATCTGCTTCAACTAACAACTAACAACAAACAACTAACAACTTTTGCAAATAAAGTTTACGATGGTTTGCAAAAAGCCGGAATTGAGGTATTATACGATGACAGAAAAAAAGCGACTATCGGCGAAAAATTTAATGATGCCGATTTAATAGGAATTCCTTATAGGTTGGTAATTAGTGAAAAAACCGGCAGTAAAATTGAGATAAAAAAGAGAAACGAGAAAAAAGCTAAATTGGCAGGCGAAAAAGAACTGTTAAAATTGTTAAAATGTTAAATTATTTTTCAAAAGATATCGGGATTGATCTCGGCACCGCCAATTCTTTAGTTTATGTTAAGAGCAGAGGTATTATAATCAACGAGCCGACGATTGCCGCGATGAATAATAAAACAAATCAAGTTTTGGCAATTGGCGAGGAAGCGAAAAAAATGCTTGGCCGTTCTCCGTCTCATATAAATGTTATTAGGCCGCTTATCAATGGCGTTATTTCTGATTTTGATATGACGCAGGAGATATTGCGTTATTATTTCAGAAAAATAAGCGGCAACAAATTATTTAGTTATCATCGGGCCGTTATCGGCATTCCGCCGAATTTAACCGAAGTGGAAAGAAAATCAGTTGAAGACGTAGTGTTATTGGCCGGCGCTAGCAAGGTTTATTTAATAGAAGAGCCTGTAGCGGCGGCCTTGGGGGCGAGATTACCGATAAATGAACCGGTCGCTAATATGATAATTGACATCGGCGGAGGAACGACGGATATAGCTCTTATTTCAATGAGCGGCATAGTGACTTCAAGAAGCCTGAAGGTGGCGGGAGATAAATTTAACGATGATATTATCAAATATATCAAAGATGATTTTAAACTTTTAATAGGCGAACCAACGGCTGAATTGCTGAAAACAACGATTGGCGCCGCGATTCCGCTTGAAGAAAGATTGGAAATGTTGATTCGCGGCCGGGATATTTCAACCGGCCTTCCTAAGGAAGTATTGGTTAAAAGCCATCATATCAGAACAGCTATAGGAAAATCACTTAATTTTATCGTGGAATCGGTGAAAGAAACTATTGAATCCGCTCCGCCGGAGCTTGTTGGAGATATTTTAGGGCAGGGAATTTATATTTGCGGCGGCGGCAGTTTATTAAAAGGGATAGATTACTTGATAGAAAAGGAAACAAATGTCAAAACAATAATTATAGATGATCCGTTAACCTGCGTTGTTCGGGGCGCCGGCATTGCCGCCGAAAATATTTCAAAATTTTCCCATATATTCAATACCCCAATAAAGCCGATGGATATATCGTTATAGAAATAACAAGCGCAAAGCTGTTTTTTCAACCCGCTCACGCCTCGCTTTGCGGGGTTGCGCTTCCGTTAAGGTTTCAAAAACAGTTTTGCGCTTGTTGTAAAAACTTACTATGCCTAAGGATTTTCTTCTTGAAGAATCTATTCTTGATGATTTGGCTAAAGATTTGGATTTGCTTGAAATGCCGCTTTCCGAAAAAGCTTTTAAGTTTGTCGGATCGGCAGTTTTTTTTGTGATACTTGGCGTTATTATCAGATTATTTTTTATCGGCGTCTGGAGCAATAATTTTTATCATAATAAGGCGTTGGTTAATGCCGGTCAGATAGTTAAAATTTCAACTGAAAGAGGGATGATATATGATCGTTTTGGAGAATCGCTTGTTAATAATTTATCGGTGATTCGCGTGAGATTGAAGATTCCGGAATTGCTTAAATTAAATGAACAAGAACGCCATCTGACGATAAAAAATATTTCGGAAGCGATAGAAACGTCGGAAGAAGAAATAAGGGATTTGATCAGCGTTGTTGACAGCGAGACAAAGAGTTCAGTTGTGTTAAAAGATAAAATAACCGAAGTTCAGGCGGAAAAATTAAAAGCGTTTGATTTAAATTTAATTCAGGTTGAGAAAAATTATAAAAGAGAATACATTGACACAGAAATTTTTTCTCATTTGATCGGTTATATCGGATTTGTCACCAAGGCCGACCTTGCGGAAAATTCTTTACTTTCTTTAAATGATGCAATCGGCAAAAGCGGTCTTGAAAGTTATTATGATGATAAATTAAGAGGAGTTGAGGGGGAAATTGTTTATTATCGCAATGCCAAAGGAGAGATAATTGACAATAAATCTCTTCAGGATTTTAAATCCGGTTACAATATTAAAACGACGATTGACGCTGATTTTCAACGTTATTTTTACAACAGATTGAGAAATGGATTGGCGGCCGTTGGCAGTGAAAGTGGTGTCGGTATTGCGATTAATCCCAAAACAGGGAAAATATTGTCTCTTATAAGTTTGCCGAGTTTTGACAATAACAATATAACAACAAACGTTCTTAATGATCGGCGAAAACCTCTTTTTAACAGGATAATTTCCGGACTTTATTCTCCCGGTTCGACGATAAAGCCATTGGTCGCCTTAGCGGCATTAAATGAAGAAATCGTAAATGAACAGACGAAAATTTTTTCCCGCGGCTATATCGAAGTGCCTAATCCGTATTTTCCGGACAAGCCAAGCACATTTGTCGATTGGAAGCCGCATGGCTGGGTTGATTTGTATTCGGCGCTTGCCCGTTCAAGCAATATTTATTTTTACGCTTTAGGAGCCGGATTGCCGGTAAATGAAAGCGAATTAATTCAAGGACAGTTGAAAAATAGCGGATTAGGGATAGAGAAATTAAAAGAATATTGGCTGAAGTTCGGCCTTAATGAAAAAACGGGAATTGATTTGCCGGCGGAAGTTTCAGGATTTTTGCCAGACCCTTCAATTAAAGAAAAAAATAGGCAGCAATGGCGGCTTGGAGATACTTATAACATAAGTATCGGACAGGGAGATTTACTGATCACGCCGATGGAATTAGTTAATTATATTGCCGCGTTCGCTAATGGCGGAAAAATTCAAAAACCGTTCGTCGCTGAAAAGATTTTTTCAAACAACGACAATATTTTTTATGAAACAGAGCCGGAAATTATAGCTGACTATTCAAAATTATCTTCTTATATTAAAGAAATTCAAAAAGGCATGATTGATGCGGTGGCAAAACCTTACGGCACAGCTTATTTGTTGAATGATTTGCCGGTTAAAGTGGCGGCGAAAACCGGCACGGCACAGATAGAGGGTAATAAAAAAATAAACGCTTTTTTCGTCGGCTATTTACCGGATGAATACTTGGTAGAAACGGGTGTGTCGTTAGATAAACAAATTGTTGTTTTAATAATGATTGAAAACGCTAAAGAAGGCAGTTTGAACGCCTTGCCTGTGGCAAAAGACGTATTTAATTGGTATTATAAGAATAGAATTAGCCAATAGGGTTTAGGATATAGCCAATAGGGTAATAAAATTTATTTACTCTATACCCTAGTCGCTAGTGGCTAATTTATTTTATGAGCAGTGAACTTCGCCAAGACATTGTTTCCGGAGATTGGATTGTTATTGCTCCGAAACGCAAAAAAGGGCACGTAAAGCTGAAAAATGAAAAAAATGCGCGCGTAAAGCAATCTATAGAAGATTGCCCTTTTGAGAATCCGCAAAAAAGCGGCAATAGAGAACCGATTCTGATGTATTCAGATAAAAAAGATTGGATAATTCAAATTATTCAGAATAAATATCCGGCTTTTACCCATGAGAAAAAATGTTCTCAAATTTATAGATATGGCCCTTATCCGGTAATGAAAGCTATTGGCCGCCATAATTTGGTTATCACGCGCAGCCATAACAGGAATTTTCCCCATTTAAAAAAGCATGAAGCAGAAGCTCTTTTTTTTGCCTTTATTGATTACTATAAATCTTTGGTTGGTGATACATGCTTGTCTTATGTGTCTATTTATCATAATTGGGGAGTAAAGGCCGGCGCCAGCGTTTATCATCCGCACTATCAGATAATCGCTTTGCCGATTATTCCGCCGGATATTGGCCATTCCCTTGATGGCTCTCTGAATTATTTTCATAAACATAAAGAATGCGTGCATTGCCGGATGATTAAGTGGGAAAAAAAAGATAAAAAAAGAATTATTTATGAAAATGAAGACGCGATTGTTTTTACGCCGTTTGTTTCGCGCGAGCCGTTTGAATTAAGAGTTTTCCCTAAGAAACATTTCCCTTATTTTGAAGATACGCCAGCCAAGGATTTAAAAAGAGTAGTTGAAGCTTTGCAAATCGCTTTGATGAGAATTGAAAAAAAACTTAATAATCCTGATTATAATTTTTTTATTCATACCGCTCCGTTGAAAAATAAAGCGGCACATAAGCATTATCATTGGCATATTGAAATTGTGCCGAAAATCAGCATTTCCGCCGGTTTTGAATTAAGTACGGGGATTGAAATAACCGTAGTTGACCCGGACGAAGCGGCGAAAATATTAAGATAATGATTTCTTCAATTTTAGAGATAATTTCTAATTATGCACTATTAGTGATTGAAACCGGAGGTTATTTCGGAGTTTTTATTTTAATGGCTTTGGAATCGGCAAATATTCCGATTCCTTCGGAAGTAATTATGCCGTTTTCGGGATTTTTGGCCGCTAGCGGAGTTTTCAACTTTTGGCTGGTAATTTTTATTGGGGCTTTTGGAAATTTGGTTGGTTCGCTATTTTCTTATTGGCTGGGATATTTAATCAGGCATAATATTTTACATTGGGATAATCACAGAGTCGGCGCGGAGGTGGAACGGGCGCAAAAGTGGCTTAATAAATGGGGTGATTGGGCAATATTTATTTCCCGTATTTTACCAGTTGTAAGAACTTTTATTTCCTTTCCTTTGGGAATTTTGAAGACAAAGTCGCTTTGGCGATTTTCTGTTTTAACTTTCAGCGGTTCATTTTTATGGTCATTATTTTTAACTTATCTTGGCTTTATTACCGGCAAAAATTGGCAAATTTTGCATGTTTATTTCAGAAAATTCGATTATTTGATTTTGGCGGCGATTATCGGCGGATTGCTTTGGCTGTTTTGGCGGTATTTTTATAATCAGCGCGTTAATAATTCTAATTTTTATGATTGATAATCCGGTAAAAAAAGTAAAATAAAACCAATGAATAATTCAAAAACCTCCTTTATTATTATAATCCTATTATTTGGAATTTTTGGATTGGCAAACAGTTCTGAAGCGGCAAATTGGTATGTCAGGAAAGGATCAAATGGTAATGGTTCAAGTTGGACAAACGCTTGGGATGATATAAACAATATTAACGGCTTATTGGCAGGAGACACTGTTTATATTGCTGCGGGAACTTATACTGGAACTTATACCTTTACGGCATCGGGGTTAAGTGGAATGCCTATAACAATAAAAAGAGCTATGATTGCAGAGCATGGATCGGCTACAGGGTGGAGTGATGGTTATGATGGAATCGTAACTATAGATGGGGCAGGCGGAGAAACTATATTTAATGTTAATAACAAGAATAATCTTGTATTTGATGGTACTGATAAAACAAAATTTATTCTTGATGGTAATTCTGCTGCACTTTACGGCATATTTGGCAATGGGTTAAGTACACACAGCATAAAGATATCAAATATTACTGCTCATCATTTTAAAAATACCGGCATAAATTTTGGTGTCGGAAGCGGATTTGGTAACAATGTCGAAATAGCTTACTCCGAATTCTATAAGAACGGAGATGGTGTAAGTCATGAATGGCATGGAGGTATTATTCTTGCGTATACTTCAACATTACAACAGGGAAGAAATAAAATTCATCATAACTATCTCCATGATGCCTGCATTACTGCTAACCTTGCAGCGTGCGATTTAATGACATGCTCCTACCCCCATATATTAGACACAAAGGTCGACGTGTCATAATATAAGGATT
>JBBTRV010000010.1:0-10351 GCA_038065035.1 Patescibacteria group bacterium
AATGAGTTATAAAAAAATATTTAATAAAAAAGTTCATTACATAGAATTCTTAGTAATAAAAAAAGATTTTCAAAAATCGGGATTAGGATCTCATTTATTTTATCTTATACTGATTGATGATATTTTAAAAAATTTATTACTGATTTTATTTAAACCACTAGAGATAATGTTTATTACGCCAAATATAAGGGTTTTAAGCAGAATGGCAAAATTCTCCAGTTTTATTTATCCAAATCCTTATTTAGCTAATAGTGAGGGAAAAATCATTGAAGCTGATGATTTAACTTTGAAAATGGCAAATAAATTAATTCAAAATAGCGATAATCCTAATCGTAAAATAAACAGAGAAGGGCTTGTTTTAGAAAATTCTTATTTTAATATGCCATGGTTAATTTATAATAATGATAATGCCCCGTGGCATAGTAATGAAAGAATTAATAAGTTTGTTAAACGGTATCTTGGTTATCACAATGGCGATGATAAGGAATTTATAGTACGGGCACACATAAATTTATTTTCACTTTTACGATATTTATATAAAATAATTTTTTAAATGAATATTTCTCTATATTTAAGTATCCTATTATTAACTGGAGGATTAATATATATATATTGGAGATTTTATTTCTTTTTTAGGAATCCAGAGAGGAAAATTCCTAATGGTGATAATATTGTTTCTCCAGCGGATGGTACAATTGTTTATATAAAGAAGATTGATAGCACCAATGTTCCTATCTCTATAAAAAATAAAAAAGAGATTAAATTAGATGAAATTTTTAAAGAAGAAATAATATTAAGACCATATTATTTAATAGGAGTTTTTATGCATCCGACAAATGTTCATATTAATCGTTCTCCCATATCGGGTATTGTTAAAAAAATTACTTATAGGAAAGCTAATAATTTACCAATGACTATGATGTGGTTGCGAGTTTTATTAAGAAAAAAACCTTATGAATTATATAGCAAACATATATTTAATAATGAAAGAAATACTATTTATATTGAAGGAGAAATACCGGTATATATTACTCAAATAGCTGATATTTATGTTAATAAAATAGAGTGTTGGTTAAAAAAATTTGATAAAGTGGAAAAAGGACAACGGATTGGAATAATTAAAATGGGCTCTCAAGTAGATTTTCTTTTTCCAATTCTTCCAAATATTTCTATAAAAATAAAAGAGGGCGAAAAGGTGAAGGCAGGAGAGACAATTATCGCTACAATAAATAAAATGAATTCTTAAAAAATATGCAACCGAACGTTATAATTTCTATAGTAACAATATTTTTAGCTACCCTATTTTCAATACTTGTTTTGATTAGTAATTATCGGAGTAAAATAAATAGATATTTTGCTCTATTGGGATCTACATTAATTTTTTGGATTTTAACAAATCTTTTAGCTGATATTGCAAAAGACGTACCAACTGCTTTATTTTGGAGCAAGAGTGCTATTATTTGGCCAACTTTTTTCCCGCTGTTATTTATATATTTAATTATCAAACTTTATTATAATGATTATTGGAAAAAATATAAGAAAATTATTATTATTTTTTCTATTATTAGTGTTTTTATAATTATTTTAAGTCCCACTCATTTTAATATTGAAAAAGTGGCTTTATATACATGGGGGGCTGATTATCAACCAGGTATATTATATTATTTATTATTTATTTATCTATTTATTAGTTTTGGATGGGCGTTTTATCTTCTTATAAGTGTTGCTAAATCTTTTGGTGAGCCTCATCGTTCACAGGCAAGATTTATGTTAACGGGAACATTACTTGCTGTTTCTTTTTCTATTATTACAAATATTGTATTGCCACTTTTAAATTATGGCTTCGCAAGTATTTTTGGTCCACCAAATGTTTTATTTTTTTTAGGATTTACTGCCTACGCCATCACCAAACACCACCTCTTCAACATCAAAACCATCGCCACGGAGTTGCTTACTTTCGCCATCTGGATTGCAGTTTTGTTTGATTTGTTAACGCAAGAAACATGGCGGGGCAGATTCATAGAGGGCGGATTATTTGTTTTTGTCGTTGTTTTCGGCATCTTTCTTATCCGCTCCGTTATCAAAGAAGTGCGCCAAAGAGAAGAAATGGAAAGATTGGCAAAAGAATTGGAAAAGCTGAATTCGCAGTTAAGCGTTAGAACTACTCAATTGACTTCTCTCAAAGACTTCACTACTTCCTTAATAAAAACCTTGGATTATAAGGAAATCATCCAGATTATCGTCAACGGCATTGTGGAAAGATTCGGCTATGCCGGAGTGTTTTTAACGGGCGTTTCCGAAGACGGAAAATATCTTTATCCCTTAGCTATTTCCCAAAACAAGCCGGTGGAGCTCGCCTTAAAGCTTCTGCCTAAAAGTCTTGAAGAATACAAGGAAGAAATAGAAAACAACCAATCATTGGCAGCCCAAGCCATTCAAACCAATTCTATTCAAATAGGCGAAGATTTCGGAAAATTCTTTTCCGTTGTGCCGGAGTTTTTGCTTAAAGGCATGCAATCGTTAATCGGCTTTAAAACCGCTTTGGCTATTCCGGTAATCTCTAAAGACAAAGTAATGGGAGTTTTGAATGTGGCGATTTTCAAAGGCGAAAAAGAAATCGGCATTTCTGAGTTGGAGCTTTTAAACACCATTGCTAATCAAATCGCCATTATTATGACCAATGCGAAACTATTCCAGCAAATAGAAAAAGCCAATGAGAAGCTCGTTGAGCTTGATAAGGCAAAAGCCGGAATGTATTCTTTCGTCAGCCATCAGATAAAGGCGCCGATGGGTATTGTAAAAGGATTTGCCCAGCTGCTTTCAGACGGCTCTTACGGCAAACTGCCGAAAAAAGCCAAGGAAAGAGTTGAAGACATGAAAAAATCCTGTGATCGGCTGATTCAATTGGTAAATGATTTTCTTGATTTGCGCAGAATTGAAGAGGGCCGAATGGAATATGAATTTAAAGAAATTAATCTAGTTGATTTGGTAAAAAGCGTGTTTGAGGAATTAAAATTTTTGGCAGAGCAGAAAAAATTAAAATTTGAGCTTGAATGCGCGGAACAAGAAATAAAAGTAAAAGCCGATGAGCAGAGATTCCGGCAGGTGATAAGCAATCTTATTGAAAACTCCATTAAATATACGGAAAAAGGATTTGTGAAGGCCAGACTAATGACTGATGACAAAGAATCAATGACAAATAATATTATTTTCAGTGTGGAAGATTCTGGCATTGGCATAAGGCCGGAAACATTGCCTCAGCTTTTCGACCAATTTAAGCGCGCCAAAGAAGCCCGGCTTATTCAAGGCACAGGTTTGGGTTTATATATCGCTCGCGAAATCGTCAAAGCCCATAAAGGAGAAATTTGGGCAGAAAGCGAAGGCGAAGGAAAAGGGAGTAAGTTTTTGGTGAGGTTGTTTAGATAATTTTCTTTTCAATTTCTTCTTTGATTTTTTCTATTAATTTTTCAATTTTTATTTCTTCCACCTTCGTTTTAGCTTCGGCGGACAGGCCTTCTTTGTTGCGATATCGAATATTTATAGTTTGGTTTTGTATTTCTTTTTCGCCAATAATTAAAATGTAGGGAATTTTTTGAAGTTCGGCTTCTCTGATTCTTTTGCCGAGAGTCTCATTGGCATCGCTTAATGCCGCGCGGATATTATTTGCTTTTAACTTTTCGGCAATGCTGGCGGAATATTCTTTTTGCTTGTCGCTGATAGGAATAACAACGGCTTGAACGGGAGCGAGCCATAAAGGAAAAGCGCCGGCAAAATGCTCTATAAGAAAAGCGATAAATCTTTCATGCGAGCCGAGCGGCGAGCGGTGAATTACAAATGCAGTCTCTTCTTTGCTTTTATTATTTATAAAAGTTAATTCGAAACGCGGTCCGGCGGAAAAATCCAGTTGGCTGGTAGAAACGGAATATTCTTTGCCAATAACGCTTTTGACTTGAAAATCTATTTTCGGGCCGTAAAAAGCCGCTTCGCCAATGCCTATTTCGTAGGGCAGACAGGATTCTTCCATTGCTTCTTTTAAAACACGCTCGGAATAGCGCCACATTTTTTCATTATCAATGAATTTTTCTTTATTTTTCGGGTCTCGGAGAGATAATCGCATATAAAAATCTTTAATGCCGAACATTTTATAATAGCGGCTGTGCATTTCCATTACGCCTAAAAATTCTTTTTTTATTTGTTCGGCGGAGCATATTATATGAGCATCATTTTGGGTAAAGCCGCGCGGCCTGAATAATCCTAATAATTCTCCTGATTTTTCATAACGGTAAACAGTGCCGTATTCGGCAATGCGTATCGGCATTTCCCGATAACTGTGAGATTTGTTTTTGAAGATAATATAGTGAAACGGACAATTCATCGGCTTTAAATAATAATCGCCGTCCTCGGCTTTAATTGCCGGATACATGCTGTCTTGATAATAGGGAATATGGCCGGAAGTTTCGTAAATTTTTGATTTGGCGATATGCGGTGTCCAAACTCTGACGTAATCGGATTTTGTTTCTTCTTCTTTGGCTAATTTTTCTAATTCTTCGCGGATGACCATTCCTTTGGGAAGCCAAAAAGGAAGACCGGGACCGATATCTTCGGAAAACATAAATAATTCTAAATCTTTGCCGATTTTCCGGTGGTCTCTTTTTTCCGCTTCTTCCATCATTTTCAGATAGTCATCCAATTCTTTTTTGCTTTCAAAAGCCAGGCCGTAAATTCTAGTGAGCATCGGATTTTTTTCGCTGCCCCGCCAATAAGCGCCGGCGATTTTTGTTAATTTAAAAGCATCGGGATTTATTTCGGATGTTGATTTTATGTGCGGGCCGGCGCAGAGGTCTATAAATTGACTACTGACTAATGACTTTTGACTTTTGACAATGGAAAATGTTTTGTAGATTGTTATCGATTTTTTAGCTTTATGGAGTTCGGTGATAAGCTCTAATTTGTAAGGTTGATTTCTAAAAAGTTTTTTGGCTTCGGCAAGGCTGGCGTTTTCTTTTTTGAAAACAAGATTTTGCTTGATTAATTCAATCATTCTTTTCTGAATAGCTGGCAAATCAGTATCGCTGATTGATATTTCTCCAAAATCATAGTAAAATCCATTTTCTATTGTTGGCCCGATGCCGATTTCGGCTTTTGGATATTTTTCCAAAACCGCCATTGCTAGCAAATGCGCCAAAGAATGCCGGACTTTTTCGATATTTTGAGAAGATTTTTGTTTGGGCATGTTGATATTTTATAATAAGACAAAAAAAGATTCTTTGCAATAAAAATTATTTTTTAGCATAAAAACATTGAAATTTAAAAAATAATATAGTAAGCTAAATCAATGGAATTAACAGCTCAAAAAAGGGAAATATTCGGAAAAAAAGCATCAGTTTTAAGAAAGCAGGGTTTTGTGCCGGCTGAATTATACGGGCATGGCCTTGATAATATGCATTTAATGGTGCCGGCAAAAGATTTTTCAAAAGTTTTTAAAGAAGCCGGCGAAAGCACGCTTATAAAATTAAAAATAAATCCGCCAGATGGCGGAAATGAGTTCAATGTGCTAGTCCACGATTTTCAGAAAAATCATTTAACAGATGAATTTTCTCATATTGATTTTTACAGCGTTAGAATGGATGAAAAAATAACAACCAGCGTGCCGCTTGAATTTATCGGCGAAGCGCCGGCGGTGAAAGAAATGGGCGGAATTCTTGTAAAGGCAATGCATGAAGTTGAAATTGAGGCTTTGCCGGCTGATTTGCCACATCATATTAATGTTGATATAAGCTCTATAAAAGAAATCGGCGGCAGTATTTTTATTAAAGACCTGAATTTCGGCAAAGGCGTGAAAATTTTAGTTGAACCGGAAACGGTTGTCGCCACCGTTACGGAATTAGCCAAAGAAGAAGAAATCAAGCCGGAAGTTAAAGTTGAAGATATAAAAATTGAAGGCGAAGAAAAGAAAAAAGAAAGAGAAAGAGAAAAAGAGAAAGAGAAAGAGTCTGAGCAATAACAATCTTTTCCGTAAATTATTAATAACTTTTATGAAACCCCGGATTTTAGTTGATATAACAAAGGGGAGAGATATGAGCCCTTTTCGCGGCTCCGAGAAAATAGTAAACCTTGCTCAATCAAAAAACATTTTTATTCCATTGAAACCAATAGCTTGGTTTTTTTTGGTTTTAACCGTTATTTTTTCTTTTATTTTTAATTTCGCGGCCGTTCCCGGAGACGACACGTTTATTTTTCGGCATTTTGATGTTTCGCAAGCCGCGTCCAGCGATGAAAATGAAGCAAAAAGAAAAGCCTTAGAAGAAGAGCTGAACAAATATGAACAGCAAATCGGCGAATATGAAGCGACAATCAATAATTTAAAAAAGGAAGGCAAAACCTTAAGCGGCGAGATAAGCAAATTAAACGCGAAAATTGCCAAGCTTAATCTTCAAGTGAAAGCAACCACTCTCCAACTTGCAAAATTAGATGAAGAAATCGCGAAAACCCAGAATAAAATTGAAGCGACTGAAAAGGATATTGAATATAATAAAAGAAATTTGGAGGCGATTATCCAAAATATTTATAAAAATGAAGACAGGGGATTGGTTGAAGTTTTTTTGGTTCATCCGCGGCTTTCGGATTTTTTCGGCGATTTGAATAATTTAATTGTCGTGCAGGAAAATTTAAGAAGTGTACTGGAAAACATATCTTCTTTAAGAGATAAGCTGATTGATGAAAAAGATAATCTGGCAAATGAGCGGGCGGATATTTCTTCTCTTAAAAAATATCAGGACCAGCAAAAATCAAGCGTTCAAAAAACCCAATTAGAGAAAAATAATCTGCTTAAAATAACAAAGGGCAGGGAATCGGAGTATCAAAAAATATTAACTGAAACTAAAAAAAGCGCGGCCGAAATAAGAAAACAGATTTTCAAACTTCTGGGCGGAGGAGAGCTGAATTTTGAAGACGCTTATCAATTGGCGCAGTTTGCGGAAAAGGCGACTGGCGTAAGAGCGGCTCTGATATTGGCTGTTTTAGACAGGGAATCGGCTTTGGGGAAAAATGTTGGCCAGTGCGATTATAAAAAATCAATGCATCCTACTCGCGACATACCGGCGTTCCTGGAAATTATAAAAGAACTTAATTTAACGAGCAATTTGGAATCAGGGATTATAAAAGTTTCTTGTCCGAATAGCGACGGCGCTTATGGCGGCGCGCTTGGGCCGGCGCAATTTATTCCTTCAACCTGGAAAATCTATAAAAACTATATTGCCGAAATTACCGGCAATAATCCGCCTTCTCCGTGGCGCAATGCCGACGCTTTTGTGGCAACAGCCTTATATTTGAAAGATGCCGGCGCCGCCAATAATGAGAAAATCGCGGCGGCGAAATATTATTGCGGAGCTAAATGGAATCGCTATGTTTGCACTAATGTTTACGGAAAGAAAGTTGTCGATCAGGCGAGCAAATTTCAGGAGGATATAGATATTTTAAGAGGATAAATTTCCAAATTGACCATAACAATGACTAAAGATAACAATCATCAATACACTTCTTTCACTCTTCTCGAACTTCTCATCGTCATAGGCATTTTAGCAATGCTTGGCACAGTAGTAATGGTTATCATCAATCCTGTTGAGCTTTATAGGCAGGTTCGCGATACCCGTCGCATATCTGATCTTGAAACAATTGATAAAGCGCTTTCCTTGGCTGATTTTGAAGGCATATTTTTAGGCGCTTCCAGCACTGTTTATGTTTCTATTCCTGACACTTCTTCTGTTTGCGCCAATCTAGGCCTTCCTCAATTGCCTAATGGCTGGTCTTATTCCTGCAAAACATCAGCTAATTATCGCAATGTTGACAGTTCTGGCTGGGTGCCTGTTAACTTCACCCTGCTTTCTCAAGGCTCGCCTTTGTCAGCTTTGCCAATTGATATAGTCAATACTACTTCTTCAGGCCAATACTACACTTATGTTCCCGGCGGTTCATGGGAATTAACCGCTTCTTTGGAAAGCGATAAATATAAAGGCATAAATAGTCTTGTTGGCAAAGACGGCGGCACTTCTTTTAATAGCTATGAGATTGGCTCTGACCTCAAGCTCACCCCTTCTCAACTTGAAGAAGGCGGAAATCGAGACACTTCTCTTATTGGCTATTGGACGTTTGATGAGGGGAGCGGCACTACCGCTTATAATTCTTCAGGCGGGGGGAATAATTTGAATATAACTTTGACATTAGGCAGCTGGGTGTCTGGTAAGATAAATGGCGCTTTTCAGACCCCTGTTTCTAGTATAACTAAAACTTTCTCTACTGCCATAGGTAATGGAAAAACTTATATTTTTTGGTTTAGTTTTCCATCTGGCACAAGCGATTTTTCGGGTACGTTTTTATGCACGGAGGATAACATAGACGGCCTTAAAGAGGATAATTTGGTGCATAATAATTATGGCGATTATGTTTGTAGTGGATATGGGGGCAATAAATCTAATTCCGCTTTCAACGTTACCGATGCAAATTGGTATATGTATGCTTTTTCCAAATCTTCTAATTCGTTGCTTTGCAAGAACGATTCTTGCGTAAGTCTTGGCGATGCCACTATGAACATTCCTAATATTAAAACAATGGTATTGAATGGAGGTTGTGGTTGTGGCAATGGTATTTTTAGTAGTTATGGAGTAATTTTAGATGACGTCCGCATCTATAATCGCGCCTTTTCCGACGCTGAAATTAAAGCAATATATGACGCCACAAAATAAATCCCTCACACAACTTTGTGTGGGGGATAAATCATTTTTTGAAAGCTTCAATAAGCGGTTCTAAATTGCCATCTAAGATAGATTCAATATTCCTCCATTTTTTGTTGATCCGGTGATCGGTAATGCGGTCATCGGGAAAATTATAAGTTCTGATTTTTTCCGATCTTTCAGCGGCGCCGATTTGTTCCCGGCGGTTTGTTCCCAGTGCTTGCGTTTCGCTGGCTTTTTTAATTTCAAAAAGTTTGGCGCGAAGAATAGAAAGCGCCGCTTCGCGATTGGCGTGCTGAGACCTTTCAGCGCGCGAAGAAATAACTATGCCGCTCGGCTTGTGAAGTATCCTTACGGCGGTTTCAACTTTATTGACGTTTTGGCCGCCGGGCCCTCCGGCCCGGGAGAATGTTGCTTCCAAATCAGCGGGATTGATTTCTATTTCTTTGGCTTCCACTTCCGGCAAAATGGCAACCGTGGCCGTTGAGGTATGCACGCGGCCGGATTTTTCAGTTTTGGGAATTCTTTGAATTCGGTGGACGCCGGATTCATGTTTTAATTCTTCGTAAACGTTTTCTCCGGAAATTTTGCCTACAAATATCTTAAAACCCTTAAGCGATGTTTCGTTGAAATCAATAAGCGTAAATTTCCAATTTTTTTTAGCGGCGTATTTTTGGTACATTCTCGCCAAATCAGCGGCAAAAATGGCGGCTTCATCGCCGCCAGTTCCAGCGCGTATTTCAATTATTATCCTCTGAATCATTATTTCGCTTTTTTTATTTTCTTTTCAACCCGTTTTGTTATTTTTTTTCTGAGAGTTTTCGCGGCTTTTTCTTTTCTAGATTTAAATCTTTCCACCCTGCCCATCGTGTCAATGAGTTTTTCTTTGCCGGTGTAAAAAGGATGGCATTGGCTGCAGATTTCCGTTTGGATTTCTTTTTTCGTTGAGCCGATTTTAAAAATAGCTCCGCAGGCGCACGTTATTTTTGCGTCAGGGTAATATATCGGGTGAATATCTTTTTTCATAGCTTTTGGATTTTATCATGGTTTTTTAGCCTTGACAAGTCTTTAATGGCGTTTATAATTACTAATTCAGTAATGGCAAGATGTTTGACAATTTGATAGTAGTCAGAATTCTTTTAGTTGTCCCAATTTTTAAGAGTAATCGCGAATAACGCGAATATCTTTTAAATAATGCGAATTCGCATTATTTGCTGAAAATTTGCATTATTAGCGATTACTTATTTATGAGAGTTTGATCCTAGCTCAGGATGAACGCTGGCGGCGTGGATAAGGCATGCAAGTCGTGCGATTTCGATAGGTTTCGCAAGAAATTTGTCGGAATAGCGGCGAACGAGGTAGTAATACCTTGGTACATACCCTGAAGTGAGGCATAACCCCGAGAAATCGGGGCTAATTCCTCATAGTCTCGCAAGAGTAAAGGTGCAAATCGCTTCAGGATTGGCCTAGGTCCGATCAGCTAGTTGGTGAGGTAATGGCTCACCAAGGCTACGACCGGTAGGGGGAGTGAGAGCTTGTTCCCCACCGACGAGACTGAGACACGGCTCGTACACCTACGGGTGGCAGCAGTCGAGAATATTCCACAATGGGCGAAAGCCTGA
>JBBTRV010000011.1:0-9294 GCA_038065035.1 Patescibacteria group bacterium
CGCGGGGCTGGAGAAGGTCCCAAGCGTTTGGCTGTTCGCCAATTAAAGTGGTACGCGAGCTGGGTTCAGACCGTTAATGCGCTAATTACATAAATTGGCGCATAAATGGTCTGAGTCCGAGGAATAAAAAGACATCAATCACGGCGGTCATAAAAAGTAATTTTTATGTTCCAAGCTAACTAATATCGGTAAAACCCTATAGTCAATCTGGGCAATACCGAGGGAACTCCTAAAAGGGGCCCGTAGAGACTACACGTTAGCCTCCGCCAGCTGGCGGATGAAGATATAGTCCAATGCGCTTAGTAATAAGCGAGCAACATGCGTGAGACAGGTTGGTCTCTATCTGTTGCAGGCGTTGACGCTTGAGGGAAGTTGGCCCTAGTACGAGAGGACCGGGCTGAACGAACCTCTGGTCTACCGGCTTTGCCACCAGGTGAAGCGCCGGGTAGCTATGTTCGGAAGGGATAAGCGCTGAAAGCATATAAGTGCGAAGCCCATCCCAAGATTAGGCGTCGTAGACTCGTGGAAGACTACCACGTTGATAGGCTTCAGGTGTAAGCGCGGCAACGCGTTAAGCCGAGGAGTACTAATAAGTCATTTTTTTCAAACTTAGCACCAAGGTTTTGATTTGATATTCCGCGTTGATTATTGGCAGCGGTTTCTCGATGATTTAATTTAATGTGTCCTACCCGATCCCATTTCGAACTCGGAAGTAAAAGCATTAAATACTGATGATACTATCTGCTTCGGCGGACGGGAAAGTAAGTTTTGTCGGGATACCATTGTTAATAATTAGCGCGGTTTTTTATTTTACAAAAAAATTTAATTTTGTTATTATTTATAAAAATGCCTAGTAGGAGAATTTTAAACTATCTAAATTTTACTTTATAAAATTTAGATAAAAGAAATATTCTATTGGATAGCAAATATTAA
Organism: Patescibacteria group bacterium; assembly: GCA_038065035.1. Lineage (GTDB taxonomy): Bacteria > Patescibacteriota > Minisyncoccia > UBA6257 > UBA9933 > JBBTRV01. The sequence goes on from JBBTRV010000011.1 coordinate 934, forward strand.
TAAAAATAATTAATGGATTTTAAATGAAATTTTAATTATTTTCATTTGAAATTCCTCTACTGGGAATGAATAATAAATTTATTAAACAAATAATTTTCGGAAGCTTTTTTTTGATAATATTATTTTTAATAGGTTTTGCTGTTTTTTTGATATTTTTTAAACAACCCCCGAGTTGTTTTGATAAAAAACAAAATCAGAATGAAACAGGAATTGATTGCGGCGGTTCTTGCCCGGCTTGCGAGCTTAAAACAGTACGTCCGCTCGAAACTAATTGGGTAAGATTTTTCTCCGGCGAAGGCAAGGCGATTATAGGGGCGGAAATAAAAAATCCTAATCAAAACTACGCCAGTGATAATTTTTCAATCAACTTTGATATATTGGATAAATACGGCAAAAAAATTAAAGGTATTTCCAAAATCAGTTCATTTATATATGCTTCTGACATAAAATGTCTTATTGAGTTTACCGATATTGATTATTTGAATATCGGCGACGTGAAAATATCATTTTCAAATGTAAACTGGCTGGCAAAAGACGAATTTTCAAAACCGGCAATCCAAATAAGAGAGTTTATAACTAAAACTTTAAGCGGCAATTCTGAAATTGAAATTAGCGGAATTGCGCTTAATGATAATAATTATCCATTATCTTTAATCAGAATTATTGCGTTTTTGAATAATTCGAGTGGTATAAAAATAGGCGCTTCAAAAACAGAGCTTGATAATATTTCCGCTTATGGAGAGAGGCAGTTTAAAATTGTGTTTCCCGAAAATATTTCTTTATGGCAAGGACCATTAGCAGGCGATGCGAACACGACTTCAACAATTTTTGATTTCGGTTCGGCTGATAAAAATAAAACGCAAATCTGCATTGAAGGGAAGAGGTGATTATGAATGAAATTTTTAACAAGCCATATAATTCAAAACTTGTTGAAGAAAAAATTTATTCGCTTTGGGAGAAAAGCGGATTTTTCAACCCTGACAATTTGCTATTAACAAAAGTCAAAAGTCAAAAGTCAAAAGTCAAAAGTTTTTCAATAATCATGCCTCCGCCAAACGCTAATGGCTCTTTGCATCTGGGCCACGCTTTGATGATTGCTTTGGAGGATATTATGATTCGCTATAAAAGAATGGCTGGATTTAAAACTTTATGGCTGCCCGGAGCCGACCACGCCGGCTTTGAAACGCAGATAGTATATGACAAGATAATTGAAAAAGAGGGAAGAAGCCGCTTTGAAATTCCTCGGGAAAAATTGTATCAGGAAATCTGGGATTTTACGCAAAAAAATAAAGCGGCAATGGAAAATCAAATCCGCCGGCTTGGCGCATCCTGTGACTGGTCGAGAGAAAAATTCACGCTCGACGCAGATATTGTTTCCAAAACTCAAGATGCGTTTATTAAGTTTTATAAAGATGGCTTAATTTATCGGGGGAAACGTCTCGTTCATTGGTGCGTTAAGCATCAGACCGGCTTTTCTGACGTTGAAATAGTTCACGAAGAAAGTCAAAATCCTTTGTATTATATTAAATATGGTCCTTTAGTGGTTGCCACTGTCAGGCCGGAAACGATTTTTGGCGACACGGCGGTGGCTGTTAATCTGAAAGATAAAAGATATAAAAATTTAATCGGCAAAGAAATTGAAGTTGATGTTGTTATCGCTAAATTAAAATTGAAAGTGATAGCTGATGAATTTGTTGACCCGATATTCGGCACCGGCGCGGTAAAAATCACTCCGGCTCATGATTTTAATGATTTTGAAATTTGGCAAAGGCATAAAAATGAAATTGAAGGCCCGCGGGAAGTGATTAATAAATACGGCAAGATGAATTTAGTAAGGCATTTTCCGGATAGCGCCGAAGTGAAAAAATACGAAGGATTAAAAATTTTAGAAGCCAGAAAATTGATTATAGAAGATTTGGAAAAAAGGGGACTGATTAAAAAAATAGACGCGACTTATAAGCATAATGTTGCTAAATGTTACAAATGCGGTACAACTATTGAGCCGCGATTAATGGAGCAATGGTTTATTAAAATGGCGCCATTGGCAAAGCCGGCGATTGAAGCGATAAAATCTGGAAAAATTAAATTTATTCCGGAAAACTTTAAAAAAATTTATTTTCACTGGATGAAAAACATCCGTGATTGGAATATTTCAAGGCAAATCGTTTGGGGTATTCGAATTCCAGCTTGGTACCACGAACTGAAATGTATACCAAGAGCCGGTCATGAAGATAAAGTCGTAAAATGCAAAGAAATTATAATTTCCAAAACAGAACCGAAGTGTGAATTTTGTGATGCAAAATTTACGCAGGAAACAGATGTATTTGATACTTGGTTTTCTTCAGGCCAGTGGCCGTTTCTCGCTTTGGGATATCCGGATTTAAAAGAATATAAAAATTTTTATCCGACTGATGTGATGGAAACTGGCTGGGATATTTTGTTTTTCTGGGTGGCGCGGATGATTATGCTGGGGCTGTATCGCGCCGGAAAAATTCCTTTTAAAAATGTTTATCTTCATGGACTTGTTCGCGACAGCTATAAACAGAAAATGTCAAAATCAAAGGGCAATGTGATTAATCCGATTGAAATTGTTGAAAAGTACGGCGCTGATGCCTTGCGCATGGCGTTGATTGTCGGCAATACTCCGGGCACGGATTTGGCGTTTTCCGAAGAAAAAGTGAAAGGATACAAGAATTTCGCCAATAAAATTTGGCAGGCAAGCAGATTTGTTCTTATAAATACAGCTGATTCAAATGAAAAAGCTAAAAAAGTGAAACTAACGCAAAATGATAAAAAGCGTTTAAAAGAATTTGAAGCTTTAAAAAAGAAAATTACCAAACAGATGGAATTATTTAAATTTTATATCGCGGCTGAAGAAATTTACCATTATTTTTGGCATACATTTTGCGATAAAATTATTGAGGAAATGAAGCCTCGCTTAAATAACGACAATCAAAACGATAAAATAGCGGCTCAATATATATTAATGGAAATTTTGAAAGGCAGTTTGAAATTATTGCATCCTTTTATGCCGTTTATCACTGAAGAAATTTACCAGCATTTGCAACTCGATGATAAGAAATTATTAATAATAGAAAAATGGTAGCGTTTAAACTTATAATATGATTGTATTCGCCGTTATATTAGGCATTTTTCCTTCCTTGGTTTGGCTGGTCTTTTTTTCGCGCGAAGATATTCATCCGGAACCGAAAAAAGCGATTGTTAAAGTTTTTATTTTCGGCGCATTAAGCGCTTTTGGGGCAATAGTTTTTCAGTATATTTTTAATGTAAATCTGCCATTTTTAAAAATCAGCGAATACAGCATTTTAACTTTTTTTATATTCGCTTTAATAGAGGAATTATTTAAATTTTTAGCCGCTTACTATGTAATGCGCAAAAGTAGATTTTTTGACGAGCCAATTGACGCGATGATTTATATGGTTACCGCGGGCTTGGGTTTCGCGATGGCGGAAAATATTCTTGTCGGCTTAAACGGAATTTTGAGCCAGAATATGGACGGCCGTCAGGTTTTAGCGGTGATAGTATTGCGCTTTATGGGGGCTACGCTTTTGCACGCCTTAAGCTCGGCGATAATCGGATATTATTGGGCGAAAAGCTTAAGATGCAAGATGGATAATTTTACTTGCCAAGCATCTCATATCAGCCATAATTTAATGATTGGAATTATTATCGCCGCCCTGTTGCATGAATTTTTTAATTACCTTATAATAAACTATAACAATGTTATGATAATTTTTCCCACGATATTTTTAATAATTATGGCAATGTTCGTTTTCTGGGATTTTGAGAAAATTAAAATAAAAGAACCCTACTAATGTACTAATATTTATTTATTAATAATACTAATAATAAATTAAAATTAGTAATATTAGTATTGATTTGTAAATTAGTAGGATTGAACAAAATGGACGAAAAAGAATTTTTTGCGCGCTTGGCGGCAGTTGGACCGGATGGAAAATTTTCTTCGGTTTCCCGAAAAAAATCTTCTTCCGTTCAAAATCAAGGCGATCTCCGTCAAGCAGAACAATTTAAACTGGCAAAATCATCAGAGTCTAACCCGATAAGCGTTGATTTGGAGTTAGAAAAAGATTCCGGCAACAATGGGGAAGACGTTGAAATTAAAAAAAGCGATGAAGAAAAAGAAAATTCAGCTGATAATGTGGAAATTTTTGAAGGTCCGGAAGGCCAGCTGACAATTGATGTTTACCAAACTCCGGTAAGCATCATCGTAGAATCAGCGGTTGCCGGAGTTGAGCCTGAAGATATTGATATTGAAATTACGCCCGACTCTGTTGCGATTAAGGGGAAGCGAATTAAGAAAGAAAGGGTTGACGAAAAGGATTATCTTTATTCTGAATGTTTTTGGGGAAGATTTTCGCGTTCAATTATTTTACCGCAGGAAATTGACGCCGAAAAAGCCCATGCGTCTCTAAAAAATGGAATTTTGAAAATTATTTTACCGAAAGTAAACCGCCAAAAAGCAAAGAAATTAAAAGTGAAATTCAGCTGATTTGCGTTATCCACATTTTAGAGTTGATATTTTTCGTATAATTTGCGAAACTTATATAAGTTAAATAAAAAAGTCGCTTATAAAAATAATAAAATATAAAAATGAAAAATAAGAATTATCGTTTTTTAGTGGTTTTCGTATTATTTTCAATGGTCGTGATTCAGGCGCCGCAAGTATTCGCCGGTTCGGCAACGCTTAATTGGAATGCTAATGCTGAATCAGATTTAGCCGGCTATAAAATTTATTATGGCGTATCCGCTACGTCGCCAAGAATCGGCACGCAGCCAGGTACTTCGGGTTGCGGCAATTGCGGATATGCAAATGTAGTTAATGTTGGAAATGTAACGTCATACGCTTTAAGCAATTTAACCGACGGCGCAAGATATTATTTTTCCGTATCGGCTTATGACACGAGCGGGAATGAGAGTTTATTTTCTAGCGAAGTTTATAAAGATATTCCGGCTATTGCGAATATTGCCAATATTACTTTTTCGGCAAAAATAGAAGGGCCATCAGTGGCTGCGTCTAAAAGTTTCGCCATTAGAATTTTAACCGCAGGAACAAGTAATGTGGTTGGCCAAGCAAGCGCAACAACCAATACTTCCGGCAACTTGGTTTTTTCCAGTATTTCAGTTGCCGCCGGCACTTATGACATTATTGCTTCCTCGACTTCTTATTTAGCGGAAAAAATAACCGGTGTGAATTTAGCTTCTAACGCGACAATTACTTTACCGCGCCTTTTTGGAGGAGACCTCGATAATAGTAATTCAATCGGAGCTAGTGACTGGTCTTTAATGAGCCCTTATTGGCTTACAAATAATGCTTTAGCTGATATAAATGACGATAACCTGGTTAATTCTCTTGATTTTGGCTTGATGAATAAAAATTGGGGGCGGGTAGGAAAATAATTAACGGCTTGAAATTGGGAATCAGTAATTTATAAAAATATTTCATTATTTTTTAAAAACATTATGAAAAATCAAAATATAATTAAAAAAAAATCAGGGTTTGTTAATAATTGGGTGATTGTAGCCGCGTTAATAATTATCGCTGTAATAGGCGGGATTATTTATTATAATTATTACTTTAAAAATATTGCTCCCGGCTTTTCAAATAAAAATCAGACATCTGTAAATTCTCCGATTATTCAGGAGGAGGAAACCGTAAAACCGGAATCGGAGTTAGTAATAATTTCACTTTCCGCCGATAAAAAAGAATATAACTTTGATGAATTGGTTAATGTTGGTGTTTTGCTTAAGTTGGCTGATAAAAAAACTCCCGGCGTTGATGTTTTGTTAAAATACGACCCGAAATCACTGGAATTGCAGAAAATCGCCGGTGGAAAACTGCAAACCAGCGGCATAGTAAGCGATTCTAAGCAAATTCTTAAAACAGACAGTTCTTCTTTCGAGACATTCCCGTATCTAAAAGCTGATATTTTAAGCGGTTCAATATTTTTTTCAGCATTAGCCCAGCCTATGAAGGATGTAATAGGAGAAGCCAATATAGCGTCTATTGTTTTTAAAGCCGTAAGGAAGGGGAATACGAAAATAAGTTTAGTGTTCGATAAATCTTTAAATCAGGACACAGGTGTGTTTTATATGGGAGAAGATATCTTAGATAAAGCAATAGATTTTGAAATAATCATTAAATAAATTTTAAATGGGAGCTTTTTCGTTTCGTTATAAATTACTTTTATTTTTTATTATTTTTTTAGGCGTTGGTTTTTTGACTGTCGATGCCGCCACTTTATCGCTTTCACCAAATTCAACTTCTACAACAGTTGGCAATATATTTTCGGTCAATATTCGTTTAAATACCCAAGGAACTTCAACTAATGGAGTTGATATTCGGTATTTGAATTACAATCCGGCATTTTTGGAAGTTCAAGATGATAATACAAGCGTTGCTGGCGTTCAGATTACGGCAAGGTCGTTAATGCCGTTAACCGTGGCTAATAATGTTAACAGTTCAACCGGGAAAATAGAGTTTTCTCAACTGGCTTCTTTTGGTTCTGGTTATAATGCAAGCGGCACATTAGCAACTGTTCGTTTTAAAGCGCTTGCGGTAGGCACAACTAGTATTAGTTTTAATTTCATTTCGGGGAATACAACTGATACAAATGTTGATGCCGGCGGTGTTGATATATTAACATTTGTTGGCATAGGTAATTATACAATCGGATCTGGGTCGGTTCCAGATACCACTCCGCCGGTATTATCAAACGGCTTACCCAGTAGCCAATTACCAGCTGGCACCACGCAAACAACTTTATCGTTAATAACCAATGAAAACGCCACTTGCAGGTATTCATTAACCGCCGGCACTGCTTATTCGGCGATGACGAATTTTTCAACCACCGGCGCTCTAAATCACTCAACTAATGTTTCCGGATTAGCAAATGGAAGCAGTTATAATTATTATATCCGTTGCCAAGACACTGCTTCTCCTCCAAATTCCAATACTGCTGATTTTACTATTTCTTTTTCAGTGGCTTCGGGAGGAGGCGGCGGTGATACAATATCTCCGACAACTCCAACTAATTTGGCGGCTAACGCGATTTCCGCTTCGCAAATTAATCTTTCCTGGACTGCTTCAACTGATAATGTCGCAGTTACTGGCTATAAAATTTATCGTTGTAGCGGTTCTGCTTGTTCGCCAACTGTTCAAATTGCTGATATTTCTCCGGCTATTTCTTATCCAAATACGGGCATTAATCAATCAACCGCTTATACTTATGCGGTTTCTGCTTATGATGCAGCCGGCAATATTTCTTCCCAATCAGCGGTTTCAACAGAGACAACATTATCTTTAGATACTACTCCGCCAAGTCGATCAAGTGGCTCGCCTGGCGGGGAGTTGCCGGCAGGCACAACATCGGCAACCTTGTCATTGATAACTGATGACAGCGCCACCTGTAGATATTCATTAACAGCCGGCATTACTTATGGAACAATGACTGATGTTGTTTCAATGATTCCAACCACTAATCATTCAGTTAATATTTCAGGACTTAGTGATGGTAATAGTTACACTTATTATGTGGCTTGCCAGAATACCGATGGCTATCCCAACATAACTGATTACCCAATCTCTTTTTCAATCGCTGCATCCTCATCTGGCGGAGGAGGCACTATTATTGTTCCGCCAACCGGCGGAGGCGGCGGTGGAGGAGGTGGTGGCGGTGGCGGTGGAAACCCGACTATTTCTAACTTCCCTTCTGGAAACGCTTTAACTCCGGTTCAAATAAGAAATTTAGTTGTTCGCAAACCAGACGGAATTTTAATAGTTGAAAAAGAGGTTATTGGCGCGACAACCTTGAATTTTGAAGCTCAAGTGTTTGATTCCAGCAACCAAAAAGTAAGATTAGAAGTTGAATTAAGAAAATTTGACGAGCAATTCACCAACGCGCCAACGCTATTTTCCGAATATGTTGATTCCGGAAAAATCGCCATTATCACCAGAGGTGGTTTAGTTGAAGGTTCTTACCAATTAAAGGCCAGAGCCAGAAGATTTCCAGATCCTAATGTTATTGGAACCGAAGCGGTAAGCGAATGGCTGTGGTTTGGAGATAAAACTATCAGAGATTTCACGATTCTTACATCTCAGCAACCAACACAAACCCCGACAACGTTAGGATTCCAATATTCTTTCAACACTAATCTTTCTATCGGCCTTAAGGCTAATGAAGACGTTAAAGCTCTTCAGCAAATACTTAATCTTGAAAGCGTGTATCTGGAAAACATTGTTTCCGGCAATTTCGGATCGTTGACGCAAAAAGCGGTCATTGCTTTCCAAAATAAATATGGCATTGCGCCGGCTTCAGGTTA
>JBBTRV010000011.1:9394-48020 GCA_038065035.1 Patescibacteria group bacterium
ATAAAACTGAATGAATTATATGGCGGAAAAGCGCCTGCATTGCCGCAAACAACACAATCAACAACTGCGGGACTTTATTATTTTGGCTCCAATTTAACTATCGGGATGAAAAATAAAGACGTTGAATCTTTGCAAAAAGTGCTTAATTTAGAAGAGGTTTATCCGGAAAATATTGTATCCGGTTATTTCGGTAATTTAACTAAAAAAGCGGTCATTGCTTTCCAAAATAAATATGGCATTGCGCCGGCTTCAGGTTATGTCGGCCCGTTAACAAGGATAAAACTGAATGAATTATATGGCGGAAAAGCGCCTGCATTGCCGCAAACAACACCGCCTGTAACTGGAGAATTAATTGGTCCATTCGCAATTGGCATGCGATCAGAACAAGTAAAGCTTCTTCAAACACTGCTTTCAAATGACCTGGAAGTTTATCCCGAAGCTAAAATTACCGGCTATTACGGCTCAATAACAGCGAAAGCCGTTAAAAAATTCCAGGCTAAATATGGTATTGAAGAAACTAGTATCGCCGGCCCAGCCACAAGGGCAAAAATTAATGAAATATTAGGGAAATAGTGTTTAGAAATTCAAGATATACGAGATTTATTATTAGCAATTTCATTGACGATTGTCATACAAATTATTTCTCGTTTATTTTTTTATTATGCTTTATTATTTATTTTTCAACAACCGCTCATTTTTCTTTTGCGATTGAAATTCCCCAGGGTGTCTTCAGTATGACATCCGCTTCTAATATTCTTGCAAACCCTATTATAACCGGCGTAGGGATTAGAAAATCATGGCTTAATATTGAAGAAACTGAAGGTAATTATAACTGGACATCATTGGAGAATCAGCTTGCGGAAGCCGCATTATTTCCCGATAAAAAAGTTATTTTTCGAGTAGTGGCGGGAGGTAAAAATACTCCCTCTTGGCTTATTAGCAGGGTTCCAATTTTCAGTTTTATTGATGATAATCCTTATCATTATTCCACCTACGGACAGACCGTAAATGTTCCGGTATTTTGGGATCCGCTTTTTCTTGAAAAGAAAAAAGCTTTGACTATGGAAGCTGGAAAAAAATTTGCCAGCCATCCTTCTATTGCTATTATTGGTGTTTCTTGCGCGAATACCAATTCCGATGATTGGAATATGAGAGGCAAAACTAAAGAGGAGAAAGATCAATGGTTAGCCCTTGGTTACACCGCGGAAAAGCTCATCAATGCCTGCAAAGAGCTTATTGACGCTACTATGACGGCGTTTCCAACAAAACTTGTTACTATGGGGATGGCTCACGTTCCTATGGATTCTAATTCCAAAGGAATAGATTATGTGCCAAATCAGGTTGTAAATTATGCCTTAACAACTTATCCAGAAAGATTTATTGTCCAGAAAAATGGCCTTTCCGCATCAACACCCGATCCTATTTCTACCTCAGAATTAGACCGATGGCAGATTATTTACGATAATAAGCCCAGAGTCGGCGGACAAATGATGTGGAATGTGACTAGTGATAGCACTTGCCGCATGAATAATCGTATAGCGCCTTGCGATATAAAAAAAGTGCTTAAAGATTCGATTACTATCGGAGCTCATTACGGCATGCAGTATCAGGAGATTTACACTGCAGACATTTTGAATCCTGATCTTGCGGATATTATTAGTTACGCTGTGGATATCCTTATTGTCCCTTCCGCGCCGACTGGGTTGGTGGTACAATAAAATAAATAAAGAGCAATGAACTGCCAACCATCAAAAATAAAAGTTTTTTTATTCGCAGGCATTCTTTTAGCAATATTTATATTCGGCGCAGCAAGCGTTGAAGCGGCAAATTGGTACGTGCGTCAAGGCGCAACAGGAAGCAATAACGGAACAGACTGGACTAATGCTTATACATCTTTGCCACCTACACTGACAAGAGGCGATACCTATTATATTGCCGATGGTTCTTACAGTAGTTATACCTTTGATGATGCTGAATCTGGGTCAACTTATATAACGATTAAAAAGGCTACCGTGGCAGATCATGGAACTTCTACTGGGTGGAATGATACCTACGGTGATGGACAAGCTGTTATGGGTAGCATAATGAGATTCTATTCAGGATATTATGTTCTTGACGGCAACGGAACACATACAGTACCAAGTAATAATACAAATGACTATGGGTTTAAGATTTCCTCAAATACATCTTCGAATATTTTAGGAATTGTCCAATTTGGTGCTTATGGATTAAAAGCCCAATATATCACAATGAAATACGTCCATGTCTATAACACCACCAATGGTAATATTCATAACGGAACAACTGGTGTAAGGTTCTATGGGGTAGAGACACAAAAATATATTAAACTTACAAATAATTTCTTTGAAAATAGTGGAAAAGATGGTTTTGAGATACCATCGGCTAATCATGTTCTCATAGAGAGGAATTATATAAAACGATATGGGATGTGGCATAATCAAGGAACCCCTGACTATCATGGACAAACAGTCGCAATCTTCTATGGAGGGGATGATATTATCTTCAGGTGGAATTTATGGGAAGCCAATGAAGGACAAGGATTAATTCAAATTGCAGGTATTAATAATACAAGTAACAATATACGTTTTTACGGTAATGTAGTATTTGAAAATTATGCTCAAAATCCTGATAGTCCGGGTTTTAATTATAGCGGTGGAATATTCGGTAACGCTTGGAATAACAATGCAATCAATAATGTTTATCTCTATAATAATACTTTTGTAAATATAGGTGGTGACTATGGGGGAGTGACGATCTTCCCAAATGTCGGGCCATATAGTAATTGGTACAGCCATAATAACTTATTTTATAATTGTGAAACGACTACTAAGGGAGCATGGACAGCATACGGATACCATGCATCGGGTGGTGGTGATACTGCTGGAGGAACGAGCGAGCAGACAGGTCTAAATAGCAGTATATTTCAGAGCTATACTGGAGATAACTTCCGCTTAGCTTCTGGAACGACAGCAGGGCTGACTCTTACCTCTCAATCATGGTGGAGTGGCGGAGTGGATAGTTTCTTTGGGCAACTTGACTATAATACTGATATGTACGGCAACATCCATGGTATTGATGGCGTCTGGGATCGTGGCGCCTATGAATACCTTGCCAGCAATCCACCTCCTTCAGACACTGCATCACCTTCAATTCCAACTAATCTCACTGCTCAAGCCATTTCCTCCTCCCAAATCAACCTATCCTGGATTGCTTCCACAGATAACGTAGGAGTTCTTGGCTATAGAATCTTTCGTGATAGCAGTCAATTGTCAACTGTCACTGGTCAATTGTCATATAGTGACACCAATCTTTCTCCTTCCACTTCATACACCTACACTGTTTCCGCCTATGACGCCGCAGGCAATAATTCAAATCAATCTTCTCCAGTTTCAACTACAACTCAATCCGCATCGCCTCCAACAGGCAATCTATTACTCAATCCTGACTTTGAAGGGGGATTTACCAGCAACCTTGCTAATAATTGGAACATCACAACTGACGGCAGTATTGGCTACTTATTATCACAAGACACCGGATATCAAGGCCTATCCCAGAAAATAAACATTTCTTCTCCTGGTTCCTGGGGCTTATTCTATTATCAAACCCCTTCTTTCCAGCTCAACCAATTTTATGACTGGTCTTTCTGGTATAAAACTTTAGGAACAGGATCTCTTCGGGCGCAAATAACCAACGCTCCGCAAACCCAAACAATTCTTTCGGAGTCTCTGCCTCCAACTAACAACCAATGGACATACAAAACAATCAACTTCCAATACACAAACTCTCTGGCAAACCAATTAAGATTTTCTTCAAACTCAACCAGTCCCTACTGGATTGATAATATCCAGCTTGCAGTTGCCTCCGCTGACACCACCCCGCCTTCTGCGCCAAGCGGATTAGCGGTACAATAAATTTAAGTTTAAAAATTAAGCTTAAAAAGAGATTTAAAATTTCTTTTTTTGTGGTATAATAAAATAATGAATAATAAAGAGATAGTTTTTTCCGCAATGGCGCCAAGCGGCAATCTTCATATTGGAAATTATCTGGGAGCATTAAAACAATGGATGGAATTACAGGAAGGGCATCGGCTTATTTGCTGTATTGCCGATTATCACGCAATGACGGTTTTTCAACAGCCTCAAAAATTGCGTGAAAAAATTTTAGAAGTTGCGATGATTTATCTGGCCGCCGGAATTGACCCGAAAAAATCAATTATTTTTGTACAATCTGATGTTCCGGAACATACCGAGCTTGCCTGGATATTAAATACAATCACGAAAATTCCAGAATTGGAATTAATGACTCAATTCAAAGATAAGGCAAAAAGATTCAGAAAACTTGTTAATATCGGACTCTTTGACTATCCGGTTTTAATGGCTGCTGATATATTATTGTATAAAACTAAATTTGTGCCGGTTGGTGAGGACCAGAAACAACACCTTGAGTTTTCCAGAGAAATGACTCGGCGCTTTAATAAAATTTACGGCGAAACTTTTATTATTCCCGAACCGCTTATTAGAAAAGAGGGAGCGCGAATAATGGGACTTGATAATCCGGATAAAAAAATGTCAAAAAGCGCTAAGAATCCGTATAATTATCTTGCCCTAACCGATGAACTAAATGTAATACGCGATAAAATCAAAAAAGCGATAACTGACTCTGGCTCGGATATTATTTATGATTTGAAAAATAAAAAGGGCATTTCAAACTTATTGGCTATTTATTCATTACTCTTCGGAAAATCAATTAAAGATTTGGAAAAAAAATATAAAGGAAAAAAATACGCGGAATTTAAGAATGATTTGGCTGATGTTGTAATTGATTTTTTTGCGCCTTTTCAGAAAAAAATCAAGAAATTGAAAAATAATCCCAATCAGGTGCGAGAAATATTAAAAACAGGAGCGGAAAGAGCGCGAATTATAGCGCAAACAACAATGGAAGAAATTAAAGAAAAAGTTGGGCTTTATTATTGAATTTACATGAAGAAGGGTTTTACATTATTAGAATTGCTTATTGTCATCGGCATTTTGGCTGTTTTAGCTACTACGGTAACTATTGTTTTAAACCCTGTTGAATTATTAAGGCAATCGCGCGACGCAAAAAGAATAGCAGAGTTAAACACTCTTGATAAAGCCTTAGAGCTTTATTCTTTTGATGGAGGAACCAATTTTGGTTCAACCAGCACTGTTTATATTTCCATTCCTGATACTAGTTCAATTTGCAATAATATGTCTTCCGCCTTGCCTGCCTTGCCAATAGATTGGTCTTATAAATGCGTAATTCTTGATAATTTGCGTAAAGTTAATAGTCAAGGATGGATACCAGTTAATTTTACAAATATTGCAAATCCTCCATTAGCTGTATTGCCGATTGACCCAATAAATATAACTGACAATTATTATCCTTCTTATTATTCCTATACTGTTGGTTCCTGGAAATTAGCCGCGAATTTAGAAAGCTCAAAATATAAGGATAAAACAAGCAATTCCAATAACATTTCTTTTTCTCTTTGTCCTGGCAAGGTTAAAGACGCTGATAATAATGAATACTCAACTGTTTTAATCAACGGTCAATGCTGGATGAAGGAGAATTTAAAAAGAGGAATAAGAATAGCAGGTTCTAGTGATCAAACTAACAACGGTACGGTTGAAAAATATTGTTATAGCGATACTGATAGTTATTGCACTACTGACGGCGGTTTATACCAATGGGATGAAGCAATGAATTACGGTACTGCTGAAGGCAGTCAAGGCATTTGTCCGCCTGGTTGGCATATTCCAACTGACGCTGAGCAATACGCGTTAGAAGATTATCTTAAAGATAGCGGCCAAACTTGCGACGCAACAAGAAGTAATACATGGGATTGCGATACTGCGGGCGCTAAGTTGAAATCAGGAGGCGCTTCTAAATTTGAAGCCATTTTAGCCGGCTACCGTATTAACTCTTTGCCATGGTTCAATAATCGCGACACGAGCACGTACTTCTGATCGTCTGCGCAGAGCGGCTCTAATGCCTGGACTCGCTTTCTGTATTCCACCTACTCTACGGTCAGTCGATTTGCCAGCGCTAAGGTGTTCGGCTTTTCGGTGCGCTGCCTCAAGGACTAATTGACTATTTAATCTTTTTACATATTATACTATTAAAGATGGTTAAAATTATAGTAAAATTTTTTGATCGGCTAGAAGACAAAGTAAGAGCTAGTTTAAGCCGCCGGCCCATAGTTTACACTTTTATCGGCGCGGTTGCTATCGTTCTTTTCTGGCGCGGTGTTTGGATGACGGCTGATATGTTTGAATTTATGAATGGTCCCGTTTCAATATTATTGAGTGTCGCTCTTTTGCTTTTAACCGGACTTTTTGTTTCTTTTTTCATCGGCGATCGGCTGCTTATTTCCGGATTAAAACAAGAAAAGAAAATAGCTGAGAAAACAGAGTTGGAAATTCGCACTGAAACTGATTTGATTAATGAAATTAAAATAAGGCTGGAGAAGATTGAAAAAAATGTAGATGAAATTAAGGGTTTTATAAAAACTGATAATAATAAAATTTTTCATAATGGAGATAATAAATAAAAAAATATTGCGTCATTTGGCGGAATTGTCAAAAATTGAATTAATCGAAGATGGGGAAGAAAAATTGCTTGATGATTTGCGGAAAATTCTTGAATATTTCGAAGAATTAAAAAAAATTGACACTATTGATATTGAACCAATCGCTGGTGGCGCTGATTTAATAAATATTTATCGTGAAGATAGGGAATTATTGGATGAATTATACAAAAAACAAGAAAAATTAATTGAGGCCTTTCCTGAACGAGGGGGGGATTTTTTAAAAGTGCCGCCGGTTTTTCAATAACGAGATTCAAAATTGCGAATACACCCCAGCAGTAGAAACTTTCAGTTTCACTACGGGGCAGGTCTAAATTCACAAATAAATGAGTTTTTTAGAAAATTTAACAATAAAAAAATTTCATCAAGGATTGATAGGGCGAGAATTTTCCGCTGTTGAAGTTGCTAAGGATTTTTTTAGTCATATAAAAGAAAAAGACGATAAAATTAATGCGTATTTGACGTTTACTAAAGACATGGCGTTGGAAACTGCTATCGCGGTTGATGCGGAATTAGATGCCGGTGGAAATATCGGCATTTTAGCGGGAACACCGTTGGCTATAAAAGATAATATTTTGATTGAAAATGTAGTTTGTATGGCGGCTTCAAAAATCTTAGAAAATTATAAGAGTTCTTATGACGCCACCGTGGTAAAGCGATTAAAAAAAGCCGAAGCGGTATTTTTGGGAAAAACTAATATGGATGAATTTGCAATGGGCTCATCAACTGAAAATTCCGCTTTTAAAAAAACTAGAAATCCTTATGATATTGAACGAGTGCCCGGCGGCTCATCCGGCGGGTCGGCCGCGGCAGTAGCTGTTGATATGGCTATCGGAGCGCTTGGTTCCGATACAGGCGGTTCAATCCGTCAGCCGGCGAATTTTTGCGGTGTTGTCGGTTTAAAACCGACTTATGGAGCGGTTTCAAGATTTGGTTTGATTGCTATGGCGTCAAGTTTAGACCAAATAGGACCGATTGCCAAAACAGTTGAAGATGCGGCAATTATTTTCACTGAAATCAGCGGCCGCGATGAATTTGATTCAACAAGTATTGATATTGATTATAAAGAAGATGTTTTAAATCCTGATTTTGAAAGTACAAAAAATTTGAAAATCGGCCTTCCAAAAGAATATTTCATTGATGGCATAGATAAATATATTTCATCGGCAATAGGAGAAGTAATTCAATCGTTAAAATCAATGGGGTTTGAATTTAGGGAGATAAGCCTTCCACACACTAAACACGCTTTATCCTGCTATTATATTATTATGACAGCTGAAGTAAGCGCTAATTTGGCTAGGTTTGATGGTATCCGTTATTCGCGGCTTCAGAATTTAATCAGTTCCGCCAGCCGGCGGATGACTGATGAAATCCAGAACCTAAAAAACATTTATTTTAAGCAACGAAGCGATGGTTTCGGCGAAGAAGCAAAAAGAAGAATAATTTTAGGAAACTTTGTTTTATCTAGCGGTTATTACGATGCCTATTATTCAAAAGCGCAAAAAGTAAGGCGGTTAATAAAGCAGGATTTTAATGAAGCCTTTAAGGAAGTTGATATCATTTTAACTCCGGTTTCGCCGACTCCGGCTTTTAAAATTGGAGAAAAAATTGATGACCCCTTATCAATGTATTTATCTGATATTTTTACTATTCCCGTAAATTTGGCTGGATTGCCGGCAATTTCCATTCCTGTTAAAAAAACAAATGGCTTACCTGTGGGTTTTCAATTAATCGGCAAGCCATTTCGCGAGGCTGATATACTTGGTGTTGGCCGTTATTACGAAAAAAACGTAAATATTATATAATAATAAATTAAAATAAATATATTTAATTTTTCAAATGGATATCCAAGATAAAAAAAATAAAATGATTGACATTTTGCCTTTTGATAAAAACAAAAAAAGCGTTGTTTTAAATCAAAAGTCGGCGCCGAAAAAAGAAATTATTAAGCCAATTGTTCCTTTGGCTGATATCGCGGCAAATCCTCTTAAAAAAATTGCGCCTTTTAATGGAATAAAGGAAAATATTGAAAGAACAGAAAGGGTTCCAATCGCGGAGGTGAAAACCACAATGGCTGAAGTTGCTCAAAAAACCGCCACAATTGAAAATGTGGAAGAAATATTGAAAAAGCCGAAAAAGGAACAGTTTTTATTTCAAGAAAAAAAGAGTTCGCGTTTAAAAAGATATATTATTTATTTTTTTCTTTTACTAATAGGGAGCGGCGTTTTTTATATTACCATCGCAATTTTGCCGAGAGCAGAAATTGCCATAATAACCAAGAAATCTCCATGGAATTTTAACGACGTCATTGAAGCGTCAAAAGACGTAGGTAATATAGATTTAATAAATAAGCGCATACCGGCGGAGATATTTCAAGATATTAAAAACTTAACTCTTTCTTTCGAGGCGCGCGGGAAAAAATATGTTGAACGGAAAGCAATAGGAGAAATTACGATTTATAATTCATACAGCTCTCAGTCGCAGATTTTAATTAAAGACACAAGATTTGAATCGCCGGACGGAAAGATCTTTTATTTAGACAAGAAAATTACTGTTCCCGGAGCAAAAATTAATGAGGGGAAAATAATGCCATCATCCATAAAGGCGACTGTTACAGCAGAGCGTGCTGGCGAGGAATATAATATCGGGCCGGTTGAAAAATTTACTCTGACGGGATTTAAAAATACTTCTAAGTACAAAGGATTTTATGCTGTTTCAGGCGACAGCATGAAAGGCGGTTTGGTCGGCAATGTTTTTTTCCCAACTGAAGATGATATAAAAGCTGCAAGAGAAAAAACTGCGGCGCAACTATTAGATAGCATCAGCACTTTTTTGTTGGCGCAAATCGGCAAAGAATTTAAAATTATTGAAGAAGGACGTTTATTCACCATCGTAAAAGAAAATATTGACAAAGAAGCCGATAAAAACGGGAATTTTCTCGTTTCTATGGAAGGCGAACTAAAAATAATTGTTTTTAAGGAATCGGATATTATTTTAGAATTAATGTCTAAATTGGCCAAAGAAACCTTTGGGCAGATTTTTGAAATTAAAACTTATAATTTAAATTACAAAACCGCGAAATATGATTCAGGAAGCGGAAAAATAGCTTTGAATATTGAATTTAGCGGCGAATTCTGGCAACCGATAAATATTGAAGCTTTTAAAAACTCCGTTATTAATAAAAAAGAAAGCGATTTGAAAGTTTATGTTTTTTCTATTCCAGGCGTGGAAAAAGCAACTATCTCTTTATGGCCTAGATGGGTGCGAAAAGTTCCTAATTTAGTGGATAAAATAAAAG
Organism: Patescibacteria group bacterium; assembly: GCA_038065035.1. GTDB lineage: Bacteria > Patescibacteriota > Minisyncoccia > UBA6257 > UBA9933 > JBBTRV01. The sequence goes on from JBBTRV010000011.1 coordinate 19,321, forward strand.
TGGAGATAAATTAAAAAAGGGGTTGACATAATAAAAACATTAATTTAATATAGACTAATTCTATGGAAATTAAAAAAAAGCCGGTTGAAGGGATTGTAATTGAAGCTTTGCCGTCATTAATGTTTAGGGTAAAAATAACAAATTCCGAAAATGAAGTTCTTGCTTATCTTTCCGGCAAAATGAGATTGCATTACATTAAGATTTTACCCGGAGACAGAATTTTAGTTGAATTAAGTCCCGATGGCGGAAGGGGAAGAATTGTAAGAAGATTATAATTTAACACTATAGAGAATTTTAAAGATGAAAGTGAAAAGTTCTGTGAAAAAAAATTGTCAAAATTGCAAAACTGTCCGGCGTAATCGCCGGATTTATGTGATTTGCAAAAAAAATCCGAAACATAAACAAAGACAAGGATAAAAATGAGGATTGTTGGCATAAATATTCCCGATAATAAACGCATTGAAATAGCGCTTACTTATATTTATGGAATCGGCCGGACATCGGCTGTTGAAATAATGAAAGCGTCAAATATTAAATTTGGAAAATTAGCCAAAGACCTAACCTCGGAAGAAACCAATAAATTAAAAGAGTATATTGAAAAAAGGGTTAAATTTGAAGGAGAACTTCGGCAAATAGTAAGAGGAAATATAAAACGGCTTAAAGAAATTCAATGTTACAGAGGCAGGAGGCATGAGAAGAAATTACCAACGCGAGGCCAAAGAACAAAGACTAATTCTCGAACCGTGCGAGGCAACGTCAGAAAAACAGTCGGTAGCGGCAAAAGAAAGGTGGAACTCAAGTAGATTATAAGATTATATAATTAAAAAAATTAATTTTTAAATTTCTTAAATTAGCAATCTTTCAATAATTTTAATTATGGGACAAAAAAAGGTTATTAAAAAAACAGAAGAAGAATCGATTAAAGAGGGAGAACAGCTTGAGACGATAGTTGCCAAAAAAAGCAAGATTCTTGAGAAGCAATCAAGTAAAAAAATAGAGGTTGGAAGAGTTTATATTAAAGCCAGCTATAATAATACGATTTTAACTGCCACTGATAATTATGGCAATGTTTTATCGTGGATTTCGGCCGGTTCTTTAGGATTTTCCGGTCCTAAAAAAGCGACACCTTTTGCTTCTTCAAAAATGGTTTCTGCGGTTTCTGATAAATTAAAAAAAATCGGCTTAACAAATATAGAGGTAATAGTTAAGGGAGTTGGGCACGGAAGAGACGCCGCTATTAAATCGCTTAGCAATCAAGGATTTAATATTTTACTTATTAGGGATGAAACTCCTATTCCGCATAATGGACCTCAGCCGCCAAAGGCGAGAAGGGTATAATTAAAAAGTTTTAAAATTATGTTATTAAAAGCAAAAGAAAAAAAAGAACGGTCATTGGGAACAAAACTTTTTTTGAAAAGCGAACGTTGTAATTCGCATAAATGCGCCATGGTAAGAAGGCCGTATAAGCCGGGAGTACACGGAAAGTCAAGAAAACGCGGATCATTATCAGAATATGGGCAGCAGTTATTGGAAAAGCAAAAATTAAAAATTAGCTACGGAATTGAAGAATCTCAGCTTAGAAAAATTTTTAGAGAAGCGGAAAAGAATGTCGCAATCGGCCAAACGGTTGTAAATATTATTGAGAGACGCCTAGATAATGTCATTTTCAGGACTGGATTGGCTGGTTCTCGTATAGTGGCAAGGCAATTAGTAAATCATGGTCATATTTTTGTAAACGGAAAAAAAATGAGAACGCCGTCTTCTGTTTTAAGGATTGGAAATGTAGTGTCCATAAATCCGAATTCGCTATCACTCTTGATTTTTAAAGATTTGCCGAATACTATAAATAAATATAATCCTCCTGAATGGCTTGAGGTTAATAATGAAAAATTAGAAGGAAAAATTAAAAACTTGCCAATCGATATTGAAGTCCCATTTGATATAAATATGGTCGTTGATTATTATTCAAGATAAATTTTATTTTATGGAATATACGCGTCTTAGTGAAACGGTAAAAATTAAAAAAGTTTCTGAAACGGAAACAGAAGGAGTTTTTGAGATAGAAGGCCTTTATGTCGGTTATGGATTAACTTTAGGCAATGCTCTAAGAAGGGTACTGTTATCTTCATTGCCAGGAGCGGCCATTACTCAAGTTAAAATAAAAGGCGTTAAGCATGAATTTTCAACAATTCCCGGGGTAAGGGAAGATATTGTTGAAATAATTTTAAATCTAAAAAAGGTTAGATTTAGATTTTACGCCGATAAGCCCCAGGTTTTAAGCTTAAAAGCTAAGGGAGAAAAAAATGTTTGCGCTTCCGATATTGAAAAGAATTCCTTGGCGCAAATAGTCAATCCTGATAGTCATATACTCATGCTTACGTCCAAGAGCGCTTTTGTTGAAATGGAAATTACTATTGAAAAAGGATTGGGATATGTTCCGGTTGAAAACAGAAAAGTCGAAAAATTGCCGGTGGGCGTAATTGCCATAGATGCTTTTTTTACTCCTGTTATAAACGTTAATTATACCGTTGAAAATATGCGCGTAGGAGAAAGGACTGATTACAATAAGCTAAAAATTTTTATCATTACCGATGGTAGCATTACTCCGTCAAATGCCTTGCATAAAAGCGCCAATATATTAAAAGATCATATTGAAAAAATTTCTCAAATTGAAGTCATGGATGTGGATAAAAAAGAAATTTCTGGGAAAAAAATAAAAAAGAAAAAAGAAAAATAATCCCTCACCCCTCAAAGATAATAAATGTAAATTTAGAAAAAGGATGAGGAATATAATTAATTCTACATAAATAAATTCAGTAATAATCTTCAATAATTCGATTTTATTAATTTTATTTTATAAAATTAATAAAATAAATCTTTGAAGGGTGAGGGATGAGGCATTTAAAAAGAGGCAGAAAATTTCATAGGAAAAAAGGCCAGAGAAAAGCATTGCTGCGAGGGTTAATCAGTAATTTGATATTAAAAGAAAAAATCGAAACAACGGAAGCGAAAGCTAAGGAGATAAAACCTTTTGTTGAAAAACTAATAACCATCGCAAAGAAACAAAATCTTGCCGCGTTAAGATCTCTTTTTTCTCTAATTTCAAAAAAATCAGCGGAGAAATTATATTATTTAATCGCGCCTCGCTATAAAGAAAGGCGGGGAGGATATTTGAGGATAATCAAGGGAACCGTTAGGAGGAAAAATGATGGTTCAAGGATGGCGATGATTGAATTTGTGTAAAATTATTATTGACAAATATCAATTATTCAGATAAAATTAAAAATGTCGAAAATATAGATGTAAATTCAAAATGCAAATATCAAAATGTAAAATGACAATGTAAAATATTAAAATTATTTAATTTTGAAATTTTAAATTGTCATTTTAATTTTTGAATTTTGATTTTTAAATTTATTTAATTATGGCTGAAAAAGCAAAATTCGAAAGAAGTAAACCGCATTTAAATGTCGGTACGATTGGCCATGTTGATCACGGCAAAACAACTTTAACGGCCGCGATTACGCATGTGCTTAAATTAAAAGGTCTTATTGATAAAGAAGAAGCAGTTAATGATATTGATAACGCTCCCGAAGAAAAAGCGAGAGGTATTACTATCGCTCTTCATCATTCTGAATACCAGTCGGAAAAAAGGCATTATGCCCATATTGACGCGCCTGGCCATGCTGATTATATAAAGAATATGATTACTGGCGCAGCTCAGATGGATGGCGCTATTTTAGTGGTGTCCGCGGCTGATGGTCCGATGCCCCAAACAAGGGAACATATCCTTTTGGCGCGCCAGGTCGGAGTGCCCGCTATTATAGTTTTCTTAAACAAAGTTGACCAAGTTGACGACCCGGAATTAATTGATTTAGTTGAAGCGGAAGTAAGAGAACTTCTTAAAAAATATCAATTTCCGGGAGACGAAACTCCAATCATTAGAGGTTCGGCATTAAAAGCTCTTGAAACAAAATCGGCTGATGATGAAGCAACTAAGCCGATTATGGAACTTGTTAAAGCTCTTGATGAATACATTCCGGAGCCGGTTCGCGAAACTGATAAGCCGTTTTTGATGCCAATTGAAGATATTTTCAGCATTGAAGGCAGAGGAACGGTTGTCACCGGAAGAGTTGAAAGAGGAATTGTCAAGATTAATGAAGAATTGGAAATCATTGGTTTAAAACCAACTCAAAAAACCGTTATTACCGGAATTGAAATGTTTAATAAACTTCTTGACGAAGGGCGAGCTGGCGATAACGTCGGTGCGCTATTAAGAGGGCTTAAAAAAGAGGATGTTGAACGCGGACAAATAATCGCCAAGCCGGGTTCGGTTACTCCTCATACTGAATTTGAAACGGAAATTTATGTTTTAACGAAAGAAGAAGGCGGCCGCCACACGCCGTTCTTTAAGGGATACAAGCCTCAATTTTATATCCGGACAACTGATGTTACCGGCGAAGTCATCTTGCCGGAAGGAATGGAAATGGTTATGCCTGGCGATACTATCAGCTTAAAAGTAAAATTAATCGCGCCTGTTGCTCTTGAAGAAAAACAAAGATTCGCTATACGTGAAGGCGGTAAAACCGTTGGCGCCGGCGTAGTAACGAAAATTACTAATTAATCGGATTCAAATGACAAAAAGAGAAGAAGCGATACAACCAAAGCTTAGATTGAGAATAAAATCTTACGATCATCGCTTGATTGATAATTCAAGCCGCCAAATAATAGAAACCGCCGTTAGGAATGGCTCTGAAATTGTCGGTCCGATTCCATTGCCGACTGAAATTAGGCGTTATACGGTGAATCGCTCAACCTTTGTCCATAAGGAATCAAGAGAGCAATTTGAAATTCGCGTCCATAAGAGAGTTGTTGATATTTTAAATCCAACTCAAAAAGTTATTGAATCTTTAAGTAATTTAAATTTACCGGCTGGAGTTGAAATTGAATTGAAAATGAGATAATTTTAAAAACCCGCCTATTTATAAATAGGCGGGTTTTTAAAAAATGTGATAGTTGACATATTTTTTCTTATTTGCTATCTTTATAATAAATTAATGTTAAATCTTATTAAAACGGTTTAAATTTGTCTGATTTAGCCAAAACAGCCGGCTAATCCGGCTGTTTTTATTGAATAAATGTTGTTTATTTTGGGAAAAAAAATAAAGATGACTCAGATTTGGGATGATGATAAGGTTTTGCCGGCAACGCTGATTCAAGCTGGCCCGGCAATAATTACGCAGATTAGAAATAAAGAAAAAGATGGCTATAATGCTGTTCAAATTGGATTTGACGCAACCAAAAAGAAGTTTAATAAATCAATAAAGGGCCATCTAAAAAGTTTTGGAAATTTTCGTTATCTTAAAGAATTCAGATTAAGTGATTCTATTGAATTATCTGAATCAGATTTTAAAGTCGGTAATTTAATCAATGTAAATTTATTTCAAAAAGGTGATAAAGTAAAAATAAGCGGATTAAGTAAGGGGCGAGGTTTTCAAGGAGTTGTAAAAAGGCATGGTTTTGGCGGCGGACCGAAAACCCATGGCCAAAAAAATAGATTGCGCGCTCCGGGGTCAATCGGCAGTACGGCGCCGCAAAGAGTTTTGTTGGGAAGAAAAATGGCTGGAAGAATGGGAAGAGAAAAAGTAACAGTTAAAAATTTAAGGGTGGTTAGCGTTGATAAAGATAAAAATACTTTAGCTGTTAAGGGATCGGTTCCGGGACACAAGGGAATGATTTTAAAAATTTTTAAATAATTACTATGGAGATAGATGTTTTTAACAAAGAAAATAGTAAGATAGGCACAATGGAGTTGCCGGAAAAAATATTTCAAGCGAGATGGGCGCCGATTTTAATCAAACAAGCTCTTTTAACTCAAATGGCGAATAGCCGTCAAAATTTAGCCCATGTGAAAGACAGAGCGGAGGTGAAGGGCGGCGGAAAAAAGCCGTGGCGGCAGAAAGGGACTGGTCGTGCCAGGCACGGATCAATAAGATCGCCATTGTGGAGTGGCGGCGGAGTGACGTTTGGCCCGAGAAATGAAAAGAATTTTTCCAGAAAAATAAACAGAAAAATGAAGCAGCTTGCGGTTTTCAGCATTCTTTCTAGAAAGATTAAAAATGAGAATTTTAAAGTTATCGATGAATTGTCTTTTTTGAATGAAAAGAAGTCAAGAATCGCCATTAATAGCTTGAAAAAAATAATTAATTTCGATAATTCAAAAAATAGTTATATTTTGATATTGCCGTCAGCTTACAAATCAGCCAATTTAGCCGTCAGGAATTTAAAAGGGCTCGATGCCATAAGCGCCAAGTCGTTAAATATTTACGATTTGATGAAATGGAAAAATATAATCGCGGGAAAAAACGCCGTCGAAGAAATCATTGAGCATTACACAGCTAAAAAATAAGCAAAATGTCTTTTTTTAAAAGAACAAAAAAAAATAGCAGTAATTTTGAAAAAACAGCATTGCCGTCAGAGAAAAAGGGCGACATTGCCGTCAAAAGCGATGGAGGGTTTGTTTTATTGGTAAAACATCCATGGATAACCGAAAAAAGCGGCAGTATGATAAATTTAAGAAAATATGTTTTTTTAGTTGATAAAAAGGCGAATAAATCAGAAATTTCAAAAAATATTGAATCAGCTTACAATGTAAAAATTTCTTCAGTCAATATTATAAATATAAAAGGAAAGGTAAAAAGAATAAAAACAGAAACCGGAAAGATTCCCGGGAAGAGAAAGGCGATTATTAGTTTGAAAGAGGGATATAAAATAGAAACAATGACAGTATGAAAAAATATTCACCAACAACTCCATCAAGGAGACAAATGATTATTCCTGATTATGGCAGCGTCTTAACGGCATCTAAGCCGTTTAAAAAGTTAGTCAAAAGAATAAAAAAACATAGTGGCAGAAATAATTCCGGACGCATAACCGTGCGCCACCAAGGCGGAGGCAATTTAAGACTTTATAGAATGATTGATTTTAAGCAAACAAAATTGAATATTCCAGCTAAGATTGAAACCATAGAATACGATCCCTACCGAAGCGGTTTTATCGCTTTAGCGCTTTATCACGACGGAGAAAGACGCTATATATTAGCATCAAAAAATATGAAGGTTGGCGATGAAATTATCATATCGGAAAAGGCATCGTTAAAAGAAGGCAATCGTTTAGCTATTAAAAATGTTCCTGTTGGTTATTCTGTTTATAATATTGAATTGGATAAGGGCGGAGGAAAAATTGCGAGAGCAGCCGGTTCTTACGCCCAAATTTTAGCTCATGATAACGGGTGGACGCAATTAAAGCTTTCTTCCGGAGAAATAAGGAAAATTTTATGGGATAATTTTGTTTCGCTTGGACAAACGTCAAACCCTGACCATGGATTAACGAATATCGGGAAAGCCGGCGGGTCAAGAATGCGAGGCATTCGTCCAACCGTAAGGGGAACAGCAATGAATCCTTGCGACCATCCTTATGGCGGCGGTGAAGGAAGGCAGCCAAGAGGAACCAGACGCCCCAAAACAAAGTGGGGAAAAATTACCGGTGGAAGAAAAACTCGCAAAAAGAAAAAATGGAGCAATAAATTAATTATTAAACGCAGATAAATTACTAAAAATGAGCAGATCATCAAAGAAAGGACCTTATATTGATCCAAAATTATTAAAAAAGATATCAAAATCAAAACCAGATGACGGCGCGGTTTTTAAAACTTGGGCTAGAAATTGCGAAATATCTCCAGAGATGGTTGGTTTTAAATTTGACGTTCATAATGGGAAATATTTTATTCAAGTTAAAGTGACCGAAGAAATGATAGGTCATCGATTTGGAGAATTCGCCCCAACAAGAAAATTCGTTAGGCATGGCGGAAAAATGCAAAAAGAATTAGAAAAAAAGGCAGAAGGGTAAAAAAATAAATAATAAAATTTATTGGACTTATTAGTCTTGTACGACCTATATGAAAATTGCATCAGCAAAATTAAATTATTTAAAAATGGCGCCACGAAAGGTGCGCTTAGTTGCTAATGCTATAAAAGGATTACCAGTAAATGAAGCTGAGGCTCAATTAGTAATGAATTCTAAAAAGGCGGCTGAGCCGTTATTGAAACTTTTAAGAAGCGCTGTTGCAAATAGCAAGCAAAAAGGCTTAAAATCAGAAAATCTTTTTATACAAGAATCACGGGTTGATCAAGGTCCGATGCTAAAGAGACAGATGCCAAGAGCTATGGGAAGAGCAACGATGATCCAGAAGAAAACTTCTCATATTTCATTAATTTTAATTGAAAAAGAAAAGTTTCATAAAAAAAGATTCACAATAGTTAAGATGGAAAAAATAAAAAAGAAAAAAGGTGAAATATCGCAAAAAAATAAGTCAAAGGGCGATGAGTCTAAAGAATTAAAACCAGCGGAAAAGCAAGGATTCGTGAAAAGAATGTTTAGGAGAAAAAGTATTTAGATATGGGACAAAAAATAAAACCAAATTCATTAAGATTGGGGATAACTAAAGATTGGAGTTCGAGATGGATTCCTTCAAGGGGGCGTAGTTTTAAGTCATTACTTGAAGAAGACGCATTAATAAGGAAAATCGCCGAGGAAAAAGTTAAAAACGCCGGAATTGATAAAATTGACGTAGAACGAACCGGCAATAAATATAAAATTTTTATAAGAGTAAGCCGACCAGGATTAGTAATCGGCAGAGGAGGAAAAGGCATAGAAGACTTAACAAAATTAATAGAAACATCGATGAACAAGTTGAGAAAGCAAAATAATATTGCTGAACCAGTGATTTTAAGCCTTAATATCGAAGAATTGAAAAGATTTGATGTTTCAGCTAATGTTTCCGCTCAGAATATCGCCTGGGATTTCGAAAAAAGAATGCCGTTTAGGCGCACTATTAAAAAATATCTTGATTCAATAATACAAAATAAAAACGTTAAAGGAGCTAAAATTATGGTCTCCGGTCGTTTAGACGGAGCTGAAATTGCCAGACGCGAACAAGTCGCAAAGGGACAATTGCCCTTAACGACATTAAGGGCAGATATTGATTATGGCAGTGCTACGGCATTTACCACATTTGGAACAATAGGAGTCAAGGTTTGGATATATAAAGGAGAAGTATTCACCGAAAAAAATTAAAACTATAAAATATAAAAAATGCTTATACCAAAAAAGGTAAAACATAGAAAATGGCAGAAGGGTAGGTCATTAAAACGGAAAATCGAAACGAGGGGGACTGAATTAAATTTCGGTTCATTTGGATTGCAGTCAATGGGCAATTCATGGATTAATTCCAGGCAAATTGAAGCCGCTAGAAAAACTATCACTCATTTCACCAAGCGGGGCGGAAAAATCTGGATCAGAATTTTTCCTGATAAACCGATCACCAAGAGGCCCCCTGAAGTTACGATGGGCGGAGGGAAAGGAAGCGTTGACCACTATGTTTTTCCCGTTAAAATCGGAAGAATTTTATTTGAAATGGACGGAATAAGTAAGGAAATCGCCTGCGAAGCATTAAGAAGAGCTGGTCATAAGCTACCAATCAAAACAAGAATAGTTTCTAAATAAAGATGAACCCCGTTAGAAGTCTCTGACTATAAATGGGGGAATATATTCAAATAATGTTTATCTAAAGTTGATTTTTATAATCATATAAAGATAAACTTCTAACGGGGTGAAAAAGCAAGAGAAAGAACAATTTAAAAATAAATTATTTTCCGAATTGAAAAAAATATTGACCGATAGCCGAGAAAATTTAAAAAAACTTAAATTTGACTTGGCCGCTGGCAAAGTTAAAAATATTCAGTCAATCAAGGAAACAAAAAAAATAATCGCGAGAGCGTTAACGATAATAAATATGAAATAATTCTACCAATGTACTAATTATTACGAATAGTATTAATAATATAGAAATAATAAAATTAGTAATATTAGTATTTATTAGTAAATCAGTAGGAATGAAAAATGAAACGTAAATTACAGGGAATAATAATTTCCGATAAAATGAATAAGACCAGGATTGTCGAAGTTGTAAGATTAAAAAAACATCCGCGTTATAAAAAATATTTTAAAGTTTCCACGCGCTTTAAGGCGCATGATGAAAACAATGAATATAAAACCGGAGAAAAAGTTTTTATAGAAGAAACAAGGCCGATTAGCAAGGAAAAAAGATGGCGCATTATTGAAAAAATTTAGTATTTATGATTCAAGAACGTTCAATATTAAAAGTTGCGGATAATTCCGGAGCGAAAACGATCCGTTGTTTTAGGATTCTAGGCGGTACCAGGCGACGCTACGCAAGAATAGGAGATATTATTGTGGCGTCAATTCAAAAAGCTGAACCGCGTAAGATGGCGAAGAAAAAAGAAATAATAAAAGCGGTTATTGTAAGAACGAAAGCGGCGATGCGCCGAATAAACGGCTCTTATATTCGCTTTGATGATAATGAAGCTGTTTTAATTGATGCGAAAAAAGAACCGAAGGCAACAAGAATTTTTGGTCCGGTGCCAAGAGAGTTAAAAGAAAAAGGATTTGAGAAAATAGTCGGTATGGCGGAAGAAATTGTGTAAATAAAATTAAATAATGAAGATTAAAAAAAACGATACAATTAAAATAATTTCAGGCAAAGACAGAAATAAAATAGGAAAAGTAATAAAAGTTATTCCTGACAAAAACAAGGTTTTGATTGAAGGGTTGAATTTATATAAAAAACATGTCCGCCCAAAAAGAGAAGGCGAAAAGGGCCAAACAGTTTTGGTTTCAAGGCCGCTCAATATTTCTAATATTATGGTTATTTGTCAATCCTGCGGGAAAGCTGTAAAAATCGGTTACAGCGTTAAAAACGCCATAAAAACTAGAATTTGCAAAAAGTGCGGAATGAAAATTTAAATATAATTTGATAATATGACAATGCTTTTTAAAAAATACAAAGAGGAAATCATTCCAAAGATGAAGGAAAAATTTGATTATAATTCTGATTCGGCTGTTCCTAAAATAGAAAAAATTGTTGTTAATGTTGGTATTGGCAGATTATCTCAACAGCCTAATTTCGATAAAAATTTAGAATTTATATTGAACGATATTGCTTTAATCACTGGCCAAAAGCCGGCATTGACATCCGCTAAAAAATCAATAGCTGGTTTTAAAATTAGAGCTGGGCAAACAATTGGTTTAAAAATAACGTTACGACGCTTGAAAATGTATGATTTTATTCAAAGATTAATCAACATAGTTCTTCCAAGGATGAAAGATTTTCGAGGCATAAGCGTTAATAATGTTGATGAGTCTGGGAATTTAAATATTGGCATAAAAGAACACATTATTTTCCCGGAAATTAGCGCAGATACAATAAAATTTGACTTTGGCTTCCAAATCAGTATTGTAAGTAATGCAAAAACGAAAGAAGAAGCGATAGAATTGTATAAATTATTAAGAATACCATTCAAAAAACATGGCTAAATTATCAGTAATAGTAAGAGCTAAAAAAAAACCAAAATACTCAACTCGCATTTTACGTCGTTGTTTTAAATGCGGAAGAAAACGCGGATATATGAGAGATTTCGGAATTTGCAGAATTTGTTTTAGAGAAACGGCGTCAAAAGGCCAAATACCAGGAATTAAAAAATCATCATGGTAAAATGTATATCAATCTATTAATACAATTAAAAAATGCCCAAGCAGTTAAAAAGGAAAACATTAAATTTCCTTATTCAAAAACTGATTTGGCGGTAGCTGAAGTTTTAACAGCTAACAAATTCATAGATTCTTTTGAAAAAAAAGGTAGGGGGGTGAGGCGTATTTTAGATATTAAATTAAAATATGCAAATAATAAAGGGGCAATTAATGGCTTGATATTTATAAGTAAACCTTCTAGAAAAATTTATCTAGGTTATAAAGAAATTAAACCGGTAAAATACGGATATGGGATAATGGTTATTTCAACTTCTAACGGCATAATGACTGATAAGGAAGCGAAGAAAAATAAAGTCGGTGGAGAAGCGTTATTTAAAATCTGGTAATAAAATTATGTCAAAAATAGGAAAAAAACCAATAACAATACCTGATGGAACAGATATTAAAATTAATGAAAATAATTTAAGCGTTTCTGGAAAAAAAGGATCATTGATTTTAAAAGTATTGCCTTATATTAAAATTAAACTTGAAAACGAAATATTAACCGTTGGAACGGATAACGATATAAAGCAGGCGCGTTCCAATTGGGGAACAATGAGAGCATTAATTCAAAACGCCATCATCGGCGTTAATGAAGGTTTTTCAAAAAATTTAGAAATTGAAGGCATTGGTTATCGAGCAACAATGGAAGGAAATAATTTAACGTTAAATCTTGGCTTTTCTCATCCGGTAAAAATAATTCCTCCGGCGGAAATAATAATCTCTATTGAAAAAAATATGATAAAAGTTTCTGGGATTGATAAAGGACTGGTTGGCAAAATTGCCTCAGATATTCGCGCCACCAAAAAACCTGAACCATATAAAGGTAAGGGAATTAGATATCAAGGAGAATTTATAAGGAGAAAAGAAGGAAAGAAAGCAGCTGGAGCTACAAAATAAATTAAAAGAAGTATGAATAAAAATTTAAATCAATTAAGGGAAAAAAGAAAGAAAAGAACAAGAATGAAAATTTTCGGCACAATTGAACGCCCCCGGCTTTCTGTTTTTCGCAGCAATTATTATACTTATTGCCAGTTAATCAATGATGAAAATGATGTAATTTTAATAGGAGCATCAACTAAGAGAATTTCAGAAAAAATCGTTCAAGGCACTAAAAAAATAAAACTTGCGGAATTGCTTGGAGAATTGATAGCTAAAAAAGCAATTGAAAAAGGAATTAAAAAAATTATTTTTGATAAGGGAATGTATAAATATCATGGTCGGGTTAAAGCGGTTGCTGAAGGAGCTAAAAAGGGCGGGTTAGAGTTTTAAATAAGTCCAATTGGACTTATTGGTTCTATCTAATTAGTCTTATAAATTATCATGCAAAAACAAAGTGAATTTAAAGAAAAAGTTTTGGATTTGCGCCGCGTAACTAGGGTGGTTGCCGGCGGCAAACGCTTGAGGTTTCGCGCTACGGTAATTATTGGAAATGAAAAAGGATCTATTGGGATTGGTATTGGAAAAGGATTAGACGTGGCGCAGGCAGTAGCTAAGGCAAAAGCTTCAGCTATGAAAAACATAATTGCCGTAAAATTAAAAGGTAAAACTATTCCTTATGATGTTGATGCGAAATTCAGCGCGGCCAAAGTTATAATAAAGCCGGCGAGAAGCGGCCATGGCTTGAAAGCGGGCGGAGCTGTTAGGACGATATTGCTTTTAACCGGAATAAGAGATGCTACCGCAAAATGTTTAAGCGGCACAAAAAATAAGCTGACAAATGCGGCAGCGACAATTGAGGCGCTTAAAAAAATAAAAAATTAATAAGACTTATAGGACTTTATTAGTCCGATAGGGCTTTATTTTTACAATGCAACTACACGAATTACAAATAATATATAAGAAAAAATCAAAAAAAAGAGTTGGTCGCGGCGGGAAACGCGGTACTTATTCGGGCAAAGGCATGAAAGGCCAAAAATCGCGCGCTGGCCGAAAAATGAAGCCAATGGAAATGGACCTAATTCAGCGCCTTCCAAAACTCAGAGGATTTAAAAACAAATCATTAAGGGAAAAACCTCTTATTATAAATATTGCTGATTTGGAAAAAAAATTTAAAAATGATATTATAGATAATAAAGCTTTATTGGAAGCGGGTATAATTAAAAAATTAAATAGAAAAGTGAAAATTTTAGGCGAAGGCAAAACAAAAAGAATTTTTCAAACTAAAGGAATTTTAGTTTCTAAAATCGCAAAAGATAAAATTGAGACCGCTGGCGGTAAGGTTCTATAAGTCTTATAGGTCTTATAGGTTTTATGAATAAAATCCTACAAATATTTAAAATCAAAGAATTGCGCAATAAAATATTGATTGTCGCTTTTTTATTGTTTTGTTTTCGAGTGCTGGCGGTTATAGCTATTCCCAATATTGACGCGGCTCGGCTGAAAGATTTTTTCGGTTCTAATCAACTCCTTGGATTTTTTAATTTATTTTCCGGCGGCGGCTTGGAAAATCTTTCAATCGTAATGCTTGGCATTGCTCCTTATATCACCGCGACTATCATAATGCAATTATTAACAATGGTTTTCCCAACATTCAAGGCAATGTATTACGAAGAAGGAGCTGCCGGCAAGGCGAAATTCAATCGCTATTCGAGATATTTAACAGTACCCTTAGCAGCTTTACAAGGATACGGTTTTTTGAATCTACTAGCTTCTCAAAATATTATTCAAAGCGTTGAATTATTAAGCGTGGATACCTTGAGAAGCATTATTTTAATTACCGCCGGCACTATGATATTGATGTGGATTGGAGAATTGATTAGTGAACAAAAAATAGGTAATGGAATTTCATTAATAATCTTCGCCGGTATTGTTAGCGGGTTACCGAGAGCGATTCAAGGGCTCTATCTTGATTATCAAGCTGGCGCATTAATGATTGACACGGTTATTGTTTTTATAGTTGTAGCTATTCTTGTTATTGCCAGCGTTGTTTTTATTCAGGAAGGCGAAAGAAAAATACCAATCGCCTATGCTAAAAGAGTAAGAGGAATGAAGATGTACGGTGGAGCGCAAAGTTATTTACCCCTTAAAGTAAATCAAGCGGGTGTTATTCCTATTATATTTGCTATTTCCATTTTGCTTTTTCCTCAATTTTTGGCGCAAATTTCTTCAATAGTATCTTCGGATTTATCGCTTAAATTAAACGATTTAGTGACTAAACTATTTAATAACCAATATTTTTACAGCGCGATTTATTTTATTCTTGTGGTAATTTTTACTTATTTTTACACCGCGATAACTTTTGACCCGAAAGAAATAGCTAAAAATCTTCAAAATGCCGGCGGCTTTATTACCGGAATCAGGCCAGGAGAATCAACTGCTATAATTTTATCAAAAATTATCAATCGCCTTACTTTGTCAGGAGCGATTTTTTTGGGCGTAATCGCTATTTTGCCGAATTTAACTCAGATGGCGACTGGTATTAAATTTTTAACTCTTGGAGGCACAGCTCTTTTAATTATTGTTTCCGTTGCGTTAGAAGTAATGAAGCAAATCGAATCGCAACTCGTAATGAGGGAATACGAAGAAATTTAATCTAATTTTTTATTAATAATGAATATAGTAGTTATTCTTTTTGGACCGCCTGGCTCGGGCAAGGGCACTCAAGCCCAACTTTTAGCTGATAAGCTGAATTTGTTTCATTTTGATACTGGGAAATATATAAGAGATATTCTTTACAATCCGGAACTTATAAATAACGCAATAATAAAATCGGAAAGACGTTTAAATGAATCAGGCCAGCTCAATACTTCTTCGTGGATTTTTAAAATTGTCAGTAAAAAAATTAAAAAAATAGACAAAACAAACAAAGGAGTTGTTTTAAGCGGTTCTCCAAGGACTATAGCGGAAGCATTTGGTCAAAATTCAGACTCAAGCGGCTTAATGAATATATTAGAAAAAGATTACGGCAAAAAAAATATTTTTATTTTTGTTTTAAAAATTCCGGCGAAAGAATCAATTAAAAGAAATACTCATCGTTTGAATTGTTCTGTATGCCGGACTCCGGTTTTAAATATATCAAAGTTTCGAAATATCAAAATATCGGCATGTCCATTTTGCGGCGGAAAAATGAATTATCGTTTCGACGACAAAAAAGAAGTAATTATTAAAAGATTGAAAGAGTATGAAAATCAAAGCCAGCCGATAATTAAAGAAATGAAAAGAAAGAATTTTAAAATAATTACCATTGACGGAACGCCGCTTCCTTACAAAGTCCACAACTTGATAATGGCTAAAATAGTTAAATTTCACAAATAAAAATTTAAATAATTGTGGATATCCGTTTAAAAACAGAAAAAGAAATCGAGATAATTGCTATTGGCGGGAAAATATTAGCCGAGACCATAAGGGAAGTTTCAAAAAACGCTAAGGTCGGCGTCAGTCTTAAAGACTTAGATAAGTTAGCATTTGATTTTATTAAAAAAAATAACAGTGAACCGGCCTTTTTGGGATACCGTCCGGAAAGTTCAAAACATTCTTATAACGCGTCAATTTGCGCTTCAGTTAACGAAGTGATTGTCCACGGATTTCCAACTAATTATATTTTAAAAAATGGAGATATTTTAAAAATTGATATTGGCGTAAAATATCAAGGTTTTTATTCTGATGCGGCCGTAACAATCGGCATAGGAAAAATTTCGAAAATTGCGGAACTTTTAATCACGGCTACGGAAACAGCATTGGAAGAAGCTATAAAAATAGTAAAGCCGACAAATACGCTTGGAGATATAGGGTGGATTATTAATTTAATAGCAAAAAAATATAAATTTAAAGCAGTAAAGGGATTAACTGGACATGGCATCGGCCGCAACCTTCATGAAGACCCGATTATTTATAATTTTGGCGAGAAAGGGAAGGGGATAAAACTTGAACCGGGGATGGTTTTGGCAATTGAGCCGATGTTCGCAATCAGCACTGATAAGGTGATTCAACGACAAGATGAAAGCTGGGCAACGGAAGATGGCAGCTTATCAGCTCATTTTGAGCATACAATCGCTATTGTCAATAATGGTTGCAGGATTTTAACTGAATAATATAATTGCTTTATAATTTTTTATTTTATATAATTGGAAACAACTATGAAAAAACCATATCTTTCCGTTATTATTCCGACATACAATGAAGCAAAAAGACTTCCGATTACGCTTATAGATATTAATAAACATCTTTCTAAAATCAATTTTGATTGCGAAGTAATTGTTATTGACAATAATTCTAATGATGCGACTTATGAAATAGCCGAACGTTTCTCGCATTTGATAAAAAATCTAAAAGTGATAAAATGCAATATTCCAGGAAAAGGCGGCGCTGTAAAAATGGGAATGATGGAGGCAGATGGCAAAATAAGGATTTTTATGGATGCTGATAATTCAACCTCAATAGACCAATTCAGCAAAATGATTCCATATTTTAATCAAGGATACAGCGTAGTTTTCGGGTCAAGAGATATAGAGGGAGCGGAATTAATTCCTCTTCAGCCATGGTACAGAAGGATTCCTGGAGATATTGGTAATTTAATAATACAATTTTTTTTATTGCCTGGAATCTGGGATACTCAATGCGGATTTAAGGCTTTCACCGAAGAAGCGGCGAAAAACATTTTTTCAAAAATTAAAATTATGCGCTGGGGATTTGACGTTGAAGTTTTATCGTTGGCAAAATCCATGGGCTATAAAATAAAGGAAATTCCAGTTGTCTGGGTTAACAACCCATTTTCCCACGTAAAAGCTTCCGCATATATCCAAGTTTTATTAGACGTGCTAAAAATAAGATGGTGGCTGATGCGTAAGAAGTATAAAATAGAAAAAATCCCCCACCTTTCAAAAATTTAAAAAATTTAAGGATGGGGGCAATAAATTTACACATAAATAATTTAACATTTAAATTTTTTCTTTTATAAATTTTTTATTAAAATTTATAAAAGGAGATATTTGAAGGGTAGGGGATGAAATATTACATTACAAAAGAACGCTTTGAGGAATTAAAAACCGAATTGGAGCGACTAAAAAAAGAAGAACGAAGTGAAATAGCGGAACGGCTTAAACGAGCTAAAGAATACGGCGATCTTTCTGAAAATTCAGAATATACGGCCGCCAAAGATGAGCAAGCCCGGCTGGAAGGCCAAATTATTGAATTGGAAAATGTTCTAAGAAATTCTGAAATCATCAAAAAAACAAGCGGAAAAGGAGTTATTCAAATCGGATCAACTATAGAAATAAAAAGAAAAGATAAGATTTTTAAATATACAATTGTAGGTTCCCAAGAAGCTAATCCCGAGTCTAATTTTATTTCTAACGAATCGCCCTTGGGCAGGGCTTTTTTAGACAAAAAAGCCGGCGATATCGTTAAAATAGAAACACCCGGCGGAACTGTGGAATATAAAATAATGAAAATAGGGTAATTAGTTCAATGTTGGAAGATATTATTAAAGAAAGAGAAAAAAAACTTGATAGTCTTATGAGGCAAGGAGTTAATCCTTATCCTTCAAAAATAAAAAGGAATTTTTTGATTGGTGAGATTCTTAAAAATTTTAATAAATTATATATATCCGGTAAAAAAGTTAATATTACCGGAAGGATTATCGGCTCAAGGGACCAAGGCAATCTTATTTTCACCGATATCAAAGACGAAAGTGGAAGAATTCAGGCGATATTAAAAAAAAATCTTGTTGGGAACTTTAAATTATTAAAACAAAATCTTGATATTGGTGATTTTATCACTATCAGCGGAACACTTATTAAAACCAAGGCTGGCGAAAAAAGTATAGAAGTGAAAATTGCCGATATTATTGTTAAAAGTTTAAGGCCATTGCCGTCTTCGTGGTATGGATTAAAAGACATTGAAGAACGTTTCAGAAAAAAATATTTAGATATTATATTGAATGAACAGGCAAAAGAAAAAATTGTTTTGCGTTCGGAAATTATCAGAATTATCCGCGAAGAATTGCAAAACGAAAAATTTATAGAAGTGGAAACGCCGATATTCCAATATTTAGCCGGCGGAGCGAAAGCTAGGCCGTTTATCACTCATCATAATGCTTTAAATATTGATTTTTATTTGCGTATAGCGCCAGAACTTTTTTTAAAACGATTATTAGTGGCCGGGTTTGAAAGAATATTTGAAATTGGAAGAGTTTTTAGAAATGAAGGAATCGACCGCGACCATAATCCAGAATTTACCATGCTTGAACTTTATTGGGCTTATCATGACTGGGAAGAATTAATGAAATTTGCGGAAAAAATTTTAAAAAAAGCAGTTGCCGGAGCTAAAATAAAAAATGACCATACTGAATATTTTTCTAAAAGCAAAATATGGCCAAAGATTACTTATGCTGATTCTTTTAAAAAATACGCCAAAATCGACATTAATAAAATAAAAACAAAAGATATTGACGAGGTTTTTAAAAAAGAAGTTCGGTTAAAAATCAAAGATCCGATTTTTATTACTCATTATCCGAAATCAATTTCTCCCTTAGCGAAATCTTGCCCTGATAATTCTTTACTGACGGAAAGATTTCAGCTTATTATTGATGGGATGGAAATTGTAAACGGATTTTCGGAATTAAACAATCCGATTGACCAACGCAAAAGAATGGAAGAACAAGAAAAAATGTATCGCGCCGGCGACCAAGAAGCTTCGCGGCTTGACGAAGATTTTTTGGAGGCGTTGGAATACGGCATGCCGCCGGCGGCCGGCCTAGGAATTGGCGTTGACCGACTCATGGTACTGCTCACTAATAGCGATAACATAAAAGAAGTTATTATATTTCCGACATTAAAGCCGAAATAATATGCTTGATATTAATTTTATCCGGCAAAATCCGGATGTGGTTAAAAAAGGAATAGCGTCTAAAAATGTCAATCCTGATTTAGTGGATATTTTTTTAGCGATTGATGATAAATGGAAAAAACTGGTAAAAAATAGCGAAGAGTTGAAAGCTGAACAAAAAAAAGTTGGAAAAGATAATATTGATAAGGCAAAAAAAATTAAAATTGAAATTCAAGAGTTAGAAAACTTGTTAATGGAAGCTGAAATTGAACGCCAAAAAATTTTAGAATCATTGCCCAATCTGCCATTTAATGATGTGCCTGTTGGTAAAAACGAAGATGATAATATTGTGATTCGAGAAGTTGGCGCGAAGCCCGAATTTGATTTTACCGCTAAAGACCATCTTGAATTAGGTGAAAACCTTAATTTGATTGAATTCGAAATCGGCGCAAAAGTTTCTGGCTCTGGTTTTTATTATCTTAAAAATGAGGCAGTATTACTGGAGTTCGGCTTGATAAGATATGTTTTTGATATTTTAAAAGAAGAAGGTTTTGAGATTTTAATAACGCCAGATTTAGCGCGAAAAAAATTTTATACCGGAACTGGCTATCTTCCAAAGGGGCCTGAAGCTCAAATCTATGAAATAAAGGATGTTGATTTAGGTTTAATAGCAACCTCTGAGATAACTTTAGCTGGAATTCATTCGGATGAAATTTTAGAAAAAGATGATTTACCGAAAAAATACGCTGGCTTTTCCCATTGTTTCAGAATGGAATCCGGCGGTTATGGAAAATATTCAAAAGGTCTTTACAGGGTAAACCAATTTTCCAAGGTTGAAATGTATATTTATTGCTTACCGGAAGAATCGGAAAAATTTCATAAACATCTTTTAGATATAGAAGAAAAAATATTTAAAAGTTTGATTATTCCTTATCAAGTGTTAGAGATGTGTGCCGGCGATTTAGGCAATCAAGCGGCTAAAAAGTATGATTTAGAAGCTTGGATGCCCGGAAGAGGCGCCTGGGGAGAAATAACATCAACTTCAAATACTACTGATTTTCAAGCACGCCGTTTAAATATTAAGTATAGGGAAAATAATAAAAAATCCAATTTTGTTCATACTTTAAATGGCACGGCAATTGCCTTGCCGAGAGTAATTATTGCTATTTTGGAAAATTATCAACAGAAAGATGGCTCAGTTTTAATGCCTGAAGTTTTACAAAAATATCTTGGATTCAATAAAATTTCACGATAATACATTTACAAAATACGAATTTCTACAAATATACGAATTCGTAAATTCGTAATAATTAGTATTTCGTAAATTTTCATGCAATCTTATATTAATGAGAAACAGCAAAAACGAAAAAAACTGATTTTTAAAATAAAAATATACAGCTCTTTTATACTGTTATCTTTTATAATTATCGGCATCGCTTATGTAATTATTTATTCTCCTTTATTTCGGATAAAAAATATTAATAAGGGCGTTTTAAAGGGCGACATTCAGGATTATGATAAAATTATATCTGACCTTGAATTATTTTTCGTGACACGCTCAAAAATAACCTCAATTTTAGGAACTGATAATATCCTTATTTGGGAAAATAAAACTGATGATTTTTTAAAACATCAGTCAATAATTAACAATTTAACTATTAAGAAAGATTATTTAAACAGGACCATCAATATAAATATTGACTCTAGGCAAAAATTCGGCGTTTTTTGTTCAAGTATTGAATGTTGGTGGTTTGATAAAGAAGGAATAATTCTAAAAAAAGCTCCCAAAATAGAAGGTGAAATAATTTATAAGATTAATGATTTATCTGAAAAAAAATTAGAAATTGGAGAAATAGTTTTAACGAAGAAACTATTTGATAACGCCATAAAAATTTTTAAAGCATCGGCAGAGGTTGGATTAAATATAAAAACTTTAAATATTGATAATTTCACACTACAGGAAGCATATATTGAATCAGCATCAATTCCTAGAATTTATTTTAGTTTAAGATTCGCTCCAAATTTTAATACTACAATTTTTCAAAATTTAAAAGAAATCGGCCTTCAAAAAATTGAATACATAGACCTTCGCGTGGAAAATAGGGTGTATTATAAGCTTAAATAATAGATAAAAAATAATAAATAATAATTTTTTATATTTTATTTTTTATTTAAATTATAATTTATATATAAATATTGAAGTCCCAGCCTTAAATTCCGGCTTATAAGGATCTCTTATCTTTTGGAGCCATTGATATTCATCTTCTGATTTTCTTTGCTGGCCGGGATGAAGTTTGCCCAAGGCGCTCTGAATAGTATTTATTGAAACAGCTAGCCATTCAATATTTTCTTGAATCGGATTACCGCGCGCCGACCACCAAAGTTCAAATTTGTCTCCAAGATAATATTTCGGGCTTGCGCCGCCAAAATAATCAACTGCTATTTTATTTATTTTTTCTCCATTAGGCGGGTTTTCAACAAATTTTTTAAGGCGTTTCATATCTTGCCCCCAATCATAATTAGAATCCGTAACATATTCATAACCATTATTCACTCCGCCTCCTAATTCGTTAAAATATGATAAATAATAAGGAGTTGCGAAAATGATTTCAATAAAATACCAGCTGATTAAAACAAAAATTAACGAACTTTTTATAACGATTTTCGTTAAATTAGAAGTTATTACTATTATTTTCCTTATTATTCGATCATTGTCGGCATTAATTAAATTAAACCATTTTTTAATCGCCGAAGTGGTTAAGATATAAATAAACGGCATCGTCGGCATAATATGGCGAACGCCGATATTTAAAGGGCTTTTAATGCTGTAAAGCCAATAAAAAACAACAAAAGCAAGCATTGAAAATTCAGACAAATGCGTACCGATATAATTTTCAATATTTCTTAAAATAAGCCTAATTTTAAAATTTTTTATAATATTCCAAATGCCTAAAATCAAAGCAAGAAAAATCAAAATTAACGACGGCAAAGGTTCTTTTAATATAAAAACAACGGGAAAATAATACCACCAGCCGCCAGCTGAAACTTCTCCCAAAAAATATCCGGTATTGCCGCCGCCTGATCTCTGCATCACCATTAAAATGCCGAGCATATACTCTCCTAATGGCCTGAAAATTTTGTTTTGGCTCATCCAGATATTAATTTCCGCCAAGCATCTTACACGCCGGGAAATTTTTATATCAGAATTTAAATTGCAGGTTTCCCATTTTGTATCAGGGCCATCCGCAAAAGAACTTAAAATAAATTCAGTATCGGCGCGCTGTTTTTCTATCGGATAATTAACGGTAAAAATGAAATAAACAGCGTAAACTAATAAAAAGCCTACGGCGAACACAGAAACTAAAATTGAAAAATATTTTATTATTGAAATAAAAGCTTTTTTATATCGCTCAACAAGCGCTTCGTTCCAATGGCTATATATTTTATAAGCGCAAAATACAATTGTTAAAAATATAAAGAATGGAATTAGCAAAACAGCCGAAAATTTCATTAATTGCGCTATGCCAAAAGCGATTCCGGCAAAAATGTAATTTCTTTTTGTTTGCCTTAGAAGAAGTTTAACGAAATAATAAGTGGCGATAAAAATTCCTAATGTCGCGCCAATATCAGTTGTTACATAATGGCCATGAGCTAAAATAGTTGGAGAAAGCGCGATTAAAAATGCCGGCATCAGCGCCCACCAACGGCCTATTAATTCACTTGCCCAGATATAAACAAAAATTATAAGGAGAATAGTTAAAAGCATCGGTCCCAAACGCGACCAATTTATTATTTTATTGGCATCGTTGCCGTATTCATAAAGAAATTGAGCGCCAACAGCCCATTGGCCGTTAACATCTTCTTGCCAGCGAGGACTATCTGTTGGGAAGTTAATCCGCCGGCTGGCGGATTGCAAAAGTAATGGCAAAGCCGCCAAGGCTTTTACTAACGGCGGATGTTCAGGATTAAGCCGGAAATCAAAATATTTCACATAGCCATAGCCGGCGGGAATATGAGCCAATTCATCCATTATTGCTGATTCTTGCAAAGACGCGTTTAAACTCAATCCGAAAGAAACGCCGATGATTGATATTAATATCAACCACTGAAAAATATTCGAAGTTTTTGAAATAATTTTCATATTAAATATATTATTATATTTTAATACTTTTTAAATATTTTTTAAAGTCATTTCTTGTTTCCTTATGAGTTAGTCCATAATCAACTGTGGCTTTTAAAAATCCGATTTTAGAACCGCAGTCAAATCTCTTGCCGAAAAATTGATATCCGTAAACAGGCCTTTTTTTTTAATAAATTCCCAAGAGCGTCAATTAACCGGATTTCTTTTCCTTTAAAATTTATTTTGCGCAATTCATCAAAAACTTCTGGGGTGATAATATATTTGCCGACAATGGCTAAATTAGATTTTGTTTCGCTTAATTTCGGCTTTTCAATGGCGCGTTTTATTTCATAAAGCCGCGGCGAAACTTTAATGCCTTCAATTATCCCGTATTTTGAAACTTCTTTTCTCGGCACTTTTTCCAAAGCGATTACCGGATCATTATATTTTTCAAAAACATCAATTAATTGTTTAAGACAGGGGACATTATTAAAAACCAAATCATCGCCGTAAAGCACGGCAATGGGCTCATTATTAATTAAATGGCTGGCCGCGAGCAAGGCGTCGCCGTCGCCTTTCTGCTCTTTTTGGCGAACATATGTAAATTTTGCCATATTGGAAATTTCTCTGACAGTTTTTAAGAGCTCTTTTTTGCCATTAACGCTTAAGTGCTGTTCCAGCTCAGCGGCATAATCAAAATGGTCTTCTATGGCTCTTTTCCCCCGGCCGGTTACAAAAATAATTTCTTTTATTCCGGAAGCAATCGCTTCTTCAACAAGATGTTGAATAATCGGTTTATCAACTATTGGTAGCATTTCTTTCGGTTGAGCTTTGGTTGCCGGTAAGAATCTGGTGCCTAATCCGGCAACGGGTAAAATTGCTTTTCTGATTTTCATAATTTTATACTACTTCTTGCTGATAGCATTTCTCACAATATACTATTTCCGGTCTGTCAGGAGAATAAGTAGTTTCAAATTCATTGAGACAATGTTCTTGGTTATGAAAATGATTAATAGTATTTTGGTAGATTTTATTATCCGATTGAGTTCCGGCGCATTGGCATTTTCTATGCCAGAGCTTAAGGGGATTGCGTTGTTTTAATCTCTGGTAATGTCTGCAATTAGGGCATAACCTAGGTAAGGGAAGATTCATTTTTCTGTAGAAATCCAGCTCTGGCTTGATGATTTTGAAAGCTTGAGTGCATTGTTCGTTGCAATTCTGATTTGAGTTATTATTTTGGTTATTATGCTGGCATTCTATTATTTGATTGATTATGTCGTCTTTGACATCTTTGATATGGTCTGGCAGTTGGTCAGTGGTTAGTGTTATGGTTAGTTGTCGTTTTTCCGAGTCTTTCCAGCTGTAGCCTTGTTCTATGGCTTGTTGCTTTGTTAAGGGGAAGTATTCTTGGGCGATTGTTTCGTTGTAGGCAAAAGGGCTTAACTGTGGAGGAAAAAATTCTCCGTAACGATAGATTATTTCTCTGTAATTTTCTTCATTTTTTGATTTTGAATTGTCATTTTGAATTTTTACTATATACGGCATATTATTTATATGTTTTATTATCTGGGGGACTAACTTTTCATATTCTTCTTTACTATATTGCTTGTTGAGGATGCAGTATTGCTTGTTGCGGAGGCCGACGCAGGCGAAAAGATTGGAAGAATTGTGGCAATTAAAAGAATATTGAATATCACGAGAACCATAAACAACGCTAGTAAAGAAATTTCTTGAGCCCTGAATACCAGTATCAAAAGCTTCATAAATTAGTTCACCTCCACCGCCTATACCAGGTCCGCCATCATAAGTATCTTTCAATAAAACGCCACCCCAAACAATAAATTTGCAATCTTCCGCTCCTTCGGTAATATCAAAACAATATTGGCAATTTTTAGTATTATCGATATAATCTCCCAAAACATTAACTGACTTCATAATCGTAGCATAACGATGAATTGATTTATTATATTGCTCATTAAAAATACTGGTGAATTTCAAAACATTTTTAAAGCTTCCAGTGTCAAACTCATTAATTTTCGCCAGGTATCCTTCTTTATTATATGGCTTATTAAAAATATAATATTGCTTATTTCTCAAATCAACACAGCCGAAACAATTACTGCAATTTTTGCAATCATAAAGAAAATAAGAATCAGTGCTATTATGAGAATCCTTGCTGAAAAATAATCGATAAGATTCTTTGCAATTAACATTGCTATAACAAAGTTCGCTTTTGAAAACTACATATAAATCTAAAGAGTCTTTATTATTGAAAGTCCTATTGGAATATAAAACATTCTCGTTTTTAAACGCAGCTGAGATAAGATAACAATCTTTGCTTTGATCGGCAACATTGCAATAATCGCTATTTATCGCGTTCGCGTTTGAAACGCTCATTAGAGGGAAATTATCTCTAAAATTTTTAAATTGCTCAAAAAATGGTTTATCAAAGTTGTAATCTCTCCCAAATTCCAAAGGATTCCAACCATCAGACCACCAAAATTTTTGGTCATAAACCTTTAATTGTTTATCAGATGAATAAATTGAAATAATTTCTTCACTATGTCCTGGAGCATCACACTTTCTTTTATATAACGCCCGTTCATTTCTAAAAGCCATTCTTCTTATTAGCCGGCATTCAGGACAAAAAGTTGGGGGCGGAACCTTTCCGCCAGAGGCGGATCCGCCTTTGGCGGAAATTTTATCGTAAAACGCAAAATCCTCTGGTTCTATCGTAAAATTCTGCTGGCAATTTTGGCAGATTTTTGTTTCTGAATTCATGTTATAATTTAGTATATGCCATTTTTAGCGGGAAAAAAAGAGTTATTTTGGACTAATCACGCGAAAGGGAAAATGATGTTTTATAAACTATCAGAACAAAGAATTAAGCGGGTTTTGAATTCGCCTAAAAGAATAGAGGAGGGAATAGCGCCAAATACAATCGCCGCAATGCAGCCGTTTGGCAATAAGAACCAGCATGAGCTTTGGGTGATGATTCAGGAAACAAAAACCCGCAGGAAAATCATTTCCGCATGGCGTTATCCGGGAAGAACTAAGGAGGGTGAGCCTTTGCCGGAAGCAATCTTACGTGAATTTAAAATTATTAGTTGAAAATAATCGTTTTTATGTTAAAATTCGCTTCATGAAACTTTCAATAGGCACGGCTGGAACACAACGGGATATCTTGGTTTACGACATAAAAGATTTATACTAATTACTATGGAAGATATATCTAATTATGAGAAATTAAAGGAAGACGCTCAAAGATTTTATAACGAAGTTAGTAGTGTTTTTTCACCAGCGTTCAATGAGAAAATATACTTTAACTCCGAAGGATTTAATCACATTATTTTCAAAAGTCCAAGAACTGAACGAGAAAAATCTTCTCAAATTTTAAGATTTAAGCTATTGCCACTATCCGTTAAACTTATAAAGGAATCAACGACGTATCAAGAATTTGAAGAAACTTTAAAAGAATTTGAGGTAAAAAGTTTTAAACAAAAAACCAATAAGAGTAAACCAGTAAAGTATTGGGGCATTATCGCAATTGTTAATGGAAGAAAAATTAAAGTGATTATTCGGAAGATAGGTAACAATGGGAATATGCACTTCTGGAGTATTGTCCCTGCTTGGACAACTAATAAATACCGAGATACAAAATTCTATACAACAATGAAAGGTAATCCGGATGAAGATTAGAAACAAAAACACCGCCGACTGGCGGTATCTTTGTCGTGCCTGCCTTCAGCTTATGTATTAGCCGAATAGGGCTGACGCCCCACAAGCACGCTATTATAATAACTTAAAGAATAATATAAATCAAACAAGTGTTGTGGATAACTAATTCATACTTTTATCCCATTATACTGCTCACTATATCTCCTCTTTTTAGATATTTTTCTCCGAATATTTTATAAAGATTTAAGCAAAATTCGGGAGTAAATAGAAAATCCTCTTTAATTTTTTCCATTTGCTCTTTAAGTTTTTCTAAACTTGTAATTACATAAATCGCTGGCTGTTCTAATTTTATAATTCTGCTTCTTTCGCCAGTCATTAATAGGAATTTATGAATTGAAATGTTTTGGAAACCTTTGTCATATAACCATTTTTCTAAAGCTTCGGTATGTCGTAGAATCTCAGAAACCGGATTCATGTAGCCGTGTAATTTGCATATACATTGATAACCACGACAAATATCATGTTTATATACTTCTTCTTCGATAAATTCAAAACTCCCTTTTAAATTTTTAATTTCTATGCTTATTATTCCTTTGGGGCCGATAATAACAGCGTCATTATCAAATTTTGTATCGGGAATTGTGAAATTGGGGTAAATTCGATATCGTTCATCAAATATCTTTCTTAATAAAGCAAAAGTTTTTTGTTCTCCACGATTACCGCTTAAGGCATTTTTTAAAGAGTAAATTGTATTATCTAAAAATTCATCTATCCAATCCTTAACTTTATAGACAATAATTGTAAATAAAGAACCTAAGAAAAAAATTATTAATAGGCTTATAGATTTAGCATTTAACAGGTCTCTTTGATTCCAACTAGCATTAATTGCCCAAATTTCAATAATAATAAAAATAATGGCTATAAAAGCAATTTTTAAGATATTAATTAATATTTTCCACTTAGAAAAAGACATATTTTATTGTTATTTATAACTTATCATAAATATCTAAAAAATCAAAGAGGCGTTGAAAAAGTGTTTAAAATTTGTTAATTTTAATCTTATGAAATTATCTATCGGCATAGTTGGCTTGCCAAATGTCGGCAAATCGACTCTTTTTAAAGCCTTAACAAAACAAGAAATTAATATTGCTAATTATCCTTTTGCCACTATTGACCCAAATATCGGCATAGTTAGCGTGCCAGACGAGCGGCTGGAAAAACTGGCGAAAATCAGCAGTTCAAAAAAAATTGTTCCGGCAATTGTTGAATTTTACGATATTGCCGGCTTGGTTAAAGGCGCTTATAAAGGAGAAGGACTAGGTAATCAATTTTTATCGCATATTAGGGAAGTAAACGCTATTGCTCATCTTGTCCGCTGCTTTCAAAACGATGAGATTATTCATGTTGAGGAAAAAGTTAATCCGATAAGGGATTTGGAAATCATCAATACGGAATTGATTTTAAAAGA
>JBBTRV010000012.1:0-28590 GCA_038065035.1 Patescibacteria group bacterium
GGTTGTCTTGGCTCGAACCGGCTCGTGAGTTCGTAAAATCCTTAAATCAAGCCGCTAATCTGCTTTCCTCTCAAAACAAAACGGAAATGACAACATTTCTGAAAAACATCGGCTCGAACCATATTTTGCGAAATCGCCAATTCGTTTTTACCCCCAAAATTGAATACAAATTAGTCGCCGAGCGAAGCGAGGCGAACCCTTCAAACTTGCAATTTCCTACGTGGTGCCGGCGGCAGGGATTGAACCTGCGACCTAAGGTTTATGAATCCTTCGCTCTGCCACTGAGCTACGCCGGCAATAATGTTGCGGGGGCCGGAATTGAACCGGCTTCTGGGGATTATGAGCCCCCCGAGATAACCATTTCTCCACCCCGCTGAAATGTTCCGACTCATCAGAAAATTTCAGCGAAATAGGAATAGAGATAATAAATGAAAATTATAGCAGAAATATTGACTTTTGCAAGAATTTTTAATAATTTAACTATAGTATTCAATAAAATGAATTTGAAAACCTAATAAGAATAAATTTAAAAAGGAGGTGACGTATGCGTAAGATAGAAACGATTAGACTGGAAAAGAAGTTTATTATTACTAAAATCAGCGAAGAAACGATTGCTGGCATGACCCTTAAAAACGCGGGTAATTTTTATCCCAAAACAAATGACGCGGCATTCGAATCATCTAATAAAATTCTTAAAATAATCGGCTATGACATTGATTATCTTAATAAAAGAAAATTAATTATGATAAATAAAGCCGATATAAGGCCAGAGATAGTTTTTCTTAAACAACCAGAAGTAAAAACAAAATTATTATTCTATGAAGGGATAATCTATCGAGGCAATGGCGCGTTGATGTTTTTCCCCGGCGGTTGTCCCGGTATAGTTTTTAGAGACGATAATGCCAATTTATCAGGATTATTCCATGGCGGATGGCGGATTATAGCGCAAGGAATAATAGAACAATTCTTGAAACAATGGGAAACCTGCGGCGGAAAATGGACAACAACAAGAATAAAAATTTTACCCGGTATCTGCGTTGATTGCCTAACATTTGACCAAGATTTTTTTTCCAATATCGTATGGCCTATGTTAAAACCAATTATCCCTAAGGAACTCGCTAAAGAAAGTATTGTAAAAAAAATCGATAGAAAAATAGGGCTTGATCTTGTAGCTATCATTGATTATCTGATTACTAAAAAAGGCTATTACGTAGACAGTATCACTCTTTGCACTTGCCATATTAAAAATTTCTGGTGCTACAGATGCGATGATAAAAATGGAAAAAAATACCGAAACGGCGTTTTTCTTGTAACTGCACCATTATCAAGCGATATTAATCAATTATTATATTAATTATCATTTTGATTTCTATCTAATATCCCCACTATTGCCTTTATGGCTTTAGTGGGGTATTTTTTTATTATGCCTAATATAAAAATAGCAATTCTGGGGTTTAGTCTTGAAGGAAAAGCAATATTAAAATATCTACAAAAATCACCGCAATATAAAAATGCGGAAATTTGGATATTAGATAAAAATAAGAATTTAGAAATACCCCAAGAGATTGGAAATCTTCATTTAAAAACAGGAATAAATTATTTAAAAAATCTTGAACAATTTGACATTATTTTCCGCTCTCCGGGCATTCCTTATAATTTGCCAGAAATACAAAATACTATCAAAAAAGGAGTTGAAATTTCAAGTTCAACGAAAATATTTTTTGAAAAAATTAATAAAATGGTTCGGCACGGGACTTCGACTGAGCTCAGCCGAATGTCCTCACCACAAGTAATCGGTATTACCGGCACTAAAGGCAAGGGCACGACATCTACTCTACTTTATAAAATTCTAAAAGCTGCTAAAAAGGACGTTTATTTGGCTGGAAATATAGGCAAGCCGGCCATTGAATTACTGCCAAAAATAAAGAAAAATTCAATTGTTATTTTAGAACTTTCCAGTTTTCAACTTCAGGACATAAGACAATCTCCTCAAATTACTGTTGTTTTAGATGTTTTTGAAGACCATTTAGACAGCCATAAAAACTTCAAAGAATACATTGGCGCTAAAAGCTCAATTTCTAAATTTCAAAATCCAAACGATAAAATATTTTATTTTCCAGATAATAAATATTCAAGATTAATTGCCGAGAAAAGCAAAGGCAAAAAAATACCGGTTTCAATCAATAAATTTCAATTATTTTCACACGAAGATTTAAAAATCGCCGGCGAACATAATTTCAAAAATGCCGTAATAGCCGCAACAATCGCTAAAAATATCGGCGTTGGCAATAATATAATTAAAAAAGTAGTGAAAAACTTCCGCGAATTAGAGCATCGATTGGAATTTATACGCCAAATTAAAAATATAAAATTCTATAATGATTCCGCCTCAACTAATCCATTTACGGCCGTTGCGGCAATAAAATCTTTTAATGAAGCCAAAATATTAATTTGCGGCGGTAAAGATAAAAATTTAGATTATTCCCCTCTCGCTAAAGCATTAAAAAATTCAAATACTAAGCTGATTGTTCTTTTCGGCGAAAATAAAAATAAAATCAAGCAATCAATAATAAAATCCGGCGTTCCTTTTAAATTAGCTAAAAATCTCGAAACAGCAGTAAAATTCGCCTATCAAGCCGCCAAACTACCAACTACCAACTACCAACTACCAACTACTATTATTTTCTCCCCTGCTTCCGCTAGTTTTGATATGTTTTCAAATTATAAAGAAAGAGGTAAAAAATTTAAAAAACTAGTCGAAAAGTTGAAATAAAATACTTTTTGTTCTATTATACTTTAATCATTTGCGGGTGTAGCTTAGCGGTCTAAAGCGCCTCCCTGTCACGGAGGAGATCGCCGGTTCAAATCCGGTCTCCCGCGCAATAAATTTACTCAATAATCGCCCTAATCCTTCTAATTCCTGCCGCTACTGCTTCTTCTTTTAAAATTTTAAACTTGCCGATTTCTGAAGTATTATTTATATGCGGACCGCCGCAAAATTCCGCGCTAATCAAATTTCCTTTTTCTTCAGCGCCGATAAAATAAACTTTTACAACATCGGGGTATTTTGCCTTAAAAAACGCCAAAGCACCGATTTTCTCCGCATCACTCTTTGACATTTCTTTAAAATAAACCGGTAGATTTTCATTGATTTTTTCATTTGCCAAATCTTCAACTTTTTTAATTTCTTCCGCCGTCATTTTACGATTAAAAGAAAAATCAAATCGCAAGCGTTCGGCGTTTATGTCCGAACCCGTTTGCCTGACATCTTTGCCTAAAACCTCACGCAGAGACCATTGCAAAAGATGCGTGGCGGTATGAAAGCGGATTACTTTTTTCATTTCTTCCTCATTAACCGCTTTAAGCTCGCCTGTATTTAAAACAAGCCCGTGGCCGCCGAATTTTTTCTCCGCGCCGGCGCGAGAAATTTCCTGATGCCCTTCAAATTCTTTGGCAAACTCTTTCTCAAACTCGCCCTTATTAAGATTTTTTACTTTTTGCCGGGCTAATTCTTTAATCAGCTCAAACGGCAGACCAAAAGTTTCGTAAAGGTAAAACGCTTCTTTAACGCCGATTTCGTCGTATTTCTTCATTTCTTTCAATCCCTTTCCGATTGCTTCCTGAAATTTCAAACGTTCTTCTTCTAAAACTGCGAGTATTGTTTTTGCATTATTAAGCTCCGGATAAAATCTGCTAAATTTCGCTTTCATAAAATCAACGCTTTCTGGAAACAAATCAGCATGAATGTCACATTTAACAGAATAAGCCAATATTCGCCGCAATAACCGCCTTAAAATATATCCCGCTTCTTTATTTGATGGCCGAATTCCATCAGCTGTTAAAAAAATTGACGCTTTTAAATGATCGGCTAAAATCTTTACGATTTTCCTTTCTCCGCCGGGAATAAATTCGTTTATTTTAAAAACAAAATCTTTAAAAATATCAGTTTCAAAAACATCGTCAACGCCCTGAAGAACAGCTGTTAATCTTTCAAATCCCATTCCAGTATCAATTCCCGGGTTTTCCGCTTTTCTTAGTCGACCGTTTTTTTCCCGGTAATATTCGTTAAATACCAAATTCCAGATTTCAATGCCGTCAACGTATATTTCCGTTGTCGGCCCGCAAGGCCCTTCATCGCCGGTCGGTCCCCAAAAATTATCTTCTCTTTTTCCGCAGATTATTTTATCTTTCGGCAAACCCATTTCTTTATGCCAAATATTATACGACTGCTCATCAAAAGGAACGCTATTTTCTATTTTTTCAGAGTCGCCTCCAAAAATTGAAACTGTAATTCTTTCTGAATTTATTTCTAAAACTTCTGTAACGAATTCATAAGCCCAGAATATCGCGACTCGCTTAAAATAGCCGCTCGTCCCGAAATCTTTTGGATTATCTCCGTCAGCCGACGGAACAATAGGTCCAAAAGAAAAATTTCCAAGCATTTCAAAAAAAGTCAGATGAGTATTGTCGCCAACCTCTTCTATATCGCTTGTTCTAAAACATTTTTGTATCGAAACTGTTCTCTGGCTGCCAAAATCTTTTGAAGCATTAAGTTCTCCGATATAATACTTTTTAAATTGCTGCATTCCCGCAGTTGTTAAAAGCACTGACGGGTCATCAGGAATCAATGAAGAAGAAGAAACTATTTTATGCCCCCGTTTTTCAAAAAAATCAAAAAACTTTTGCCGAATTTGTTCAGAAGTCATTTAAATAATAATTCGTATATTCGTACCAGATTCGTATTTCGTAAATTATCTAGTACTCCTCAAGCGCTTTAGATTTGTCGTGTTTTTTAATTTTCTCCAACGCTTTGGCTTCAATTTGTCTAATACGCTCTCTGGTGACATTAAATTTCTTACCTACTTCTTCAAGAGTGTGAGTGATACCATCGTCTAATCCAAACCTCAATTTCAAAATTTCCTGTTCCCTTAGCGATAAATCGCTTAAAATTTCATCTATTTTTTCCCTTAAAAGCACTCTTGCCACCAATTGTGAAGAAGTCAGACTTTTTTCGTCTTTAACTATTTCCGCTAATGCGGTATCCTCATTTTCCTCGCCTATCGGCGCTTCTAATGAAACAACTTCTTGGGAAATTTTTTGAATATGGTGTATTTTTTCAACCGTTGTGCCTATTTCAATGGCAATTTCTTCAGCTAATGGATCACGGCCAAGCTCTTGGGACAACCTTCTTTTAACCTGGGTGAATTTTGATATTGTTTCAATCATATGCACTGGAATACGGATAGTCCTTGATTGATCGGCCAGCGCTCGCGTAATTGCCTGCCTAATCCACCAGGTAGCGTAAGTTGAAAATTTAAAACCTTTACGATAATCAAATTTTTCCACCGCTTTAGCAAGGCCGATATTACCCTCCTGAATCAAATCTAATATTGATAAATTGGGAGAACGATAAATATATCTTTTAGCTATGGAAACAACTAAACGCAGGTTTGCTTGAATCAAATGCCGCCTTGCCTCACTATCTCCTTTCTCCGCACGCTTAGCTAAATCTTTTTCTTTCTCCCCCGTAAGCAAAGAAGTTTTGCCGATTTCTTTTAAATACATTTGCACTGCGTCAGGCAAATGCCCTTCGTCAATCATCGTTGCTTTCATTAATTCTTCTTTGAGAACCTCTTCCTTATGGGGTATTTCTATTAATTGAGCGGTTTCAACAACTTTAACGCCGGACTTTTCAAGCTTATCATATAAAGCTTCCAAAAAATCAATATCTTTTTCAATATCAGGAAAATAATAAATTATCTCCGAATCGGTAACAAATCCTCTCGGTTTGCCACGCTTTACTAATTCCATAATCAAAGTTTCATCAAATTTAAATTTTTGTTTCTTCTCTGATTTTCTAACCTTCGCAACAACTTTTGTAACTTTCTTTTTTTTTCTTTTGATTATTTTTCTAACGATTTTCTTTTTAGAATTTTTAATTCTTCTTTTTTTCTTTATCTTTTTAGAAAGTTTTTTTGCCATAATTTTAAAAAATAAAATTTAACTCTAAATAATTTTTTAGAATAATTAAAACAATCAAAATAATCAGAAATTATAATATATTAATTATGTATCATTTTTGAAACAGCGTCAAATTCCTTTAAAACAGAGCTTATTGTTTCGTTGTCGCTGTTTTTTTCAGCGTCTTTTATTTTTTTTAATAATTCCTGCCGTTTTTCTTTCAGATATTCAAGCCGGAGATGTTCCAAAAGATCGGTGAATTCAACATTAATATCTTTTTGTCCAAGAAATTGCAATTCAAATGACGCCCTCAAATTTATCAAATCAAATAAATCTGATAATTGCTTATCTGTTATTTTTTCATTCTTCGCGATTATTTCAATAATTTTTGAATAATCACCTGAAAAATAATAAAAATAATCATTAAGGCCATTCGACAATTCTTTTTTTATTGTCATCAAGCTTAAAAGCCGCTGCGATATTAAATCTTTTCTGCTTTCTGTTTTTAAAACCCCGCTTATCGTTTGAGAATTATTTTGCGATTTTACCCCATTAAGAATTATGTTTCTATTTCTAATGGGATTTAACGGTGTAAATCGAGATTCTGTTTGAAAATTATTAGTTTCTAATTTTAAAACCGCCATTTCTTCAATCAATGCTTCTTCTTTTATATCAACGATTATTGAGAGCTCTTTAATCCAATAAGCTCTGTCAATCGGGCTGGCTAGATTTTTTATCTTAGATAAAACTATTCTTAAATTCTGTTTCAATCCGCTGATACTGCCGCTTTGCTCTATTCCATCGCTTTTTAAATAACGCTTAAAATAAAAATTCATGGCCGTTTCCGCTTTTTTTGTCATTTCTTTAAAAATCCCGCTTTGTTTCTGAACTAATTCTGCCGGGTCTTTGGCTTCGCTAAAAACTAATAACTTTACGCCGAAATCAAAACTATTGGCTAAATCAATGCTTCTTTCAGCGGCTTTCAAACCGGCTTCATCGTTGTCAAAACAAAAAATCAAATTATCGGCGTAGCGGCGTAAAACTTTTAAATGTTCACTAGTCAAAGCGGTGCCGGAACTGGCCGCCGCGTTTCTGACTCCATCTTGCCAAGACATTAAAATGTCCATTTGTCCTTCCATTAAAACCGCTGTTTTTTCCTCCCTTATAGAATTCTTACTCTTATTAAAACCATAAAGAATTTTAGATTTGTTAAAAAGTGGCGTTTCCGGACTGTTAATGTATTTTCCAACATTGCCGTTGTCAAAACGCGGCAAAATTCTAGCGCTGAAACCGATATTTTTCCCGGCATGGCTGAAAATCGGAAACATTATTCTTCCCCTGAAGCGATCAATATAGCTTCCTTTTTCGGTTTTAAAATTAAGCCCGGCTCTTTCAATATCTTTAACGGCAAATCCCGATTTCAAAAGATAAAGCGTTAATTTATCAAAATCAGGCAAAGCAAAGCCCAAATCAAATTCTTCAATTATTTCTTCGCGCAAACCGCGGCTTTGTAAATATTCCAACGCCTCCTTATTGGCGCGCAAATTATTTTTAAAAAAATTTCTCGCAGAATCGTTAATATCATACAAAACATCAAATTGCCGCTGCTCAAAAGAAGAGCCCTTTTTAAATTCTATCCCAGCTTTTTCAGATAAGATTTTTAAAGCTTCATAAAACTCCAGATTTTCATATTTCATTAAAAACTTAAAAATATCACCCCCCTCGGAACACGCTCCAAAACAATGCCAGGTTTGGCGTTCCGGTGAAATTATAAAAGAAGGGGTTTTTTCTTTATGAAACGGACAAACAGCCTTAAAATTTCTGCCTGCCGGGAAAATTTGAATATAAGAACGGATAAATTCAACAATATCTAATTTTTCTTTGATTTGCTCTGTGGAAGTCATAATAGAATCTTAATACTTTTTTAAAAACTCTGAAAGTTTATTCATTAAAATTTTAGTATTTTCTCCAATCTTGCCATTATTGACTTTATTGCCGTCTATTTGAATAACCGGCACGATATCTTTATTGGTGGCAGTTAGAAACGCCTCGTCCGCGCTCCTCATTTCTTTTTCCGAAATTTCCCGCTCTTCAACGGAGAATTTCCCACGCGCCAATTTAATAATCAGACCGCGCGTAATGCCTTTTAAAACCTTTTCTTTAGGAGTGATTATTTTTCCGCTTTTTACGATAAAAAAGTTGCTCGTTGAAGCCTCTAAGACAACGCCATTATTGATATAAACTATTTCCAAGGCATTATTTCTTTTCTTAAGCTTATCATTCCGTATCGGCTCGATGTAATTTGTGGTTTTTGCTAATGGCAAGTGCCTTTGATATTTTAAAGTAATAATCTTTGCGCCTTTTTCATAAATTTGTCTTGGCAAAGGAACGAATTTTTCTATTAAAATATAGCAATTCGGATTGCCGGCTGTAAATGCATTGAAACTTATGCCTCCAGTTAAAATCGTTCTGATAATCGCGTTTTTATTTAAAAGATTATTAATTCTTATCAAATTTTCGGTTATTTTTATAAAATCATTCTTACTAAAAGGAACTTTCAATTTCAAAGTTTTAGCGGATTTTTGAAATCTCTCGTAATGCTCTTTTAATAAAAATGGCTTGTTATTATGAATCCGCATTACATCGAAAACGGCATAACCGCGCAAAAAGCCGATATCATAAGGATTTATATGAATCTTCTCTAATGGAATAATCTTGCCGTTAAAAAAAACTTTCATATCTAAATAATAGTCTATTTGATTGTTTTTTCAACCAGGCCGGCCTATAATGAAGCAATGCCAATCCTTGAAGTTAAAAACCTTAATATTGAAATAGCCGGCTCTAAAATTATTGAAAATATAAACTTTGAAATCAATAAAGGCGATGTTTTGGCGATAATTGGACCGAATGGAGCCGGCAAAACAATGCTTTTAAAAGCCCTTCTCGGCCTGATTTCATTTAGGGGAGAAATTAAATGGGATAAAAAAATAAATCTCGGCTATGTTCCCCAAAGGCTGGAAATTGAAACAGATATTCCGCTGACTGTTAAAGAATTTTTCCGATTGCGCAGCCGGAATCTTAAAGATGAAAAAATAGCCGAGATGTTAAGATTCGTCCAGCTTGATAAAAATATTCTGAACTCCGGCTTCGGCCAAATATCAATCGGCCAAAGGCAAAGAATTTTAATCGCCTGGGCAATGATTAATAATCCTGATGTTTTGCTTTTTGACGAGCCAACGGCCGATATAGACATCGCCGGACAAGAATCGATTTATAAAATGCTCTACGAAATGCAAAGCAAAACTAATCTTACTGTGATTTTAATTTCTCATGATCTTAATATCGTTTATCGTTATGCGGAAAAAATTTTATGCTTGAATAAAAAACAAATTTGCATAGGCACGCCTCAAGAAATTCTTCGCGCCGAACAGCTTCTTGAGTTATATGGCGGAGAAAAAGCATTTTATCAGCATAAACATTAAAATATGGAAAATTTTTCACAACTTTTATTAGTGGCGATTTTTATCTCAGCGGCAGCCGGCCTGCTCGGCTCTTTCGCTATTTTAAAAAGAATGGCGCTTGTCGGCGATGCGCTTTCTCATGTAGCGCTTCCCGGAATTGCCTTGGCTTTAATTTTTAATCTTAATCCGTTTCTAGGCGCAATGGTTTTCCTTTTTGCCGCAATAATCGGAATATGGTTTTTAGAATATAAAAGCGATCTTTCAACTGAAACGATCGTCGGCATATTTTTTTCCGCCAGCCTCGCTTTAGGAGCATTAATCACTCCAGAACAAGAATTGCTTGAAGCTCTTTTGGGAAATATTCAAACCCTTTCTTATGGCGAAGCGGCGCTTTCTATTTTATTGTCAATTTGCGTGATTATTTCTTTATTGGCAATCCGCCGAAAGCTCGCCTTAAATATGATTTCCGAAGAATTATCCCAATCAATCGGAATTAAAAATAAGATACTAGAATTCGCTTATCTTTTTATTTTCGCTATTGCCGTCGCTTTGGGGATAAGATTTGTTGGAGCGCTGCTTATGGGTTCATTAGTTATAATTCCCGCCGCTTCGGCAAAAAATATTTCAAAAAGCCTTAATGCTTTTCTTTCTTTAAGCGTAATATTCAGCGTTATCGCCGCTATTATCGGCGTTTATGTAAGTTATTATTATAATCTCCCGTCAGGGCCTATTTTTATAATAGTAAGCGCTATTTTCTTCATCTTTTCGCTCCTTATCAGAACTTTTAAAAAATAAATAGATTTTAACTGATTTTTTATCCCGCACCAGAGCGAAGCTCTGTGCGGGACTTCGCTCATATTTATTATTTATTTAGCATATCTAAAAAATCTTGTTCGTTAAGAATTTTAATATTTAATTCTTTAGCTCGCTCGTATTTTGAGCCCGGTTCAATACCAGCTACTACATAATCGGTTTTTTTACTTACCGATTCGGAAACTTCGCCGCCCAATTCTCTTATTTTTTCTTTTGCCTGCTCACGGCTTATTGAATTTAAAGTTCCTGTTAAAACAAAAGTTTTACCCCTTAACTTGATACTTGATACTTGATATTTGATATTTTCTATCCTTACGCCGACTCTATCCAATTTTTCTAAAAATCTGACATTTCTCTCATTATGAAGCCAATTATAAATGCTTTCCGCCACCTTCGGTCCGATATCGCGGATTTCTTGCAATTCTTCTATGGATAAATTCTTTAAAATTTTTAGCGTTTCACTTGGCTTTAACGCTTGATAGTTGATACTTAATACTTTTTGCGCGAGCAAACGCGATGTTTCTTCGCCGATATGCAAAATTCCCAAACTATAAATAAAACGCGGCAAGGAAATATTTTTCTTGCTTTTAATTTCATTAATGATATTGCGTGCGGATTTTTCGCCAAAACGCGGCAAAACCGCGATGTCTCCCTCAGTTAATTCAAAAATATCAGCCGCATCAGAAATCAGTCCTTCATCTAAAAATCTATCTATAATTTTCGGTCCTAAACCGACAATATCAAAAACGCCTCTTGAAACAAAATGCCGCAAAGATTGCCAGTTTCTAGCGCCGCAATCCATATTAGAACATCGATAAAAAACCCCTTCTTGAATAATTTTTGAACCGTCAATAGGACATTTTTTCGGCACATGAAACTCTATTTCACCGCCAGTACGCAAATCTTTTAAAACTTGATTAACTTGCGGCACAACATCACCCGCCCGACTGATAATTACAGTATCGCCTATTTTAACGCCCAATCTTCTTATTTGGTCGAAATTATGCAATGTGGCATGAGAAATCCTTATGCCGCTTAATTTCACAGGCCTTAAAACAGCTACCGGCGTTAATGTGCCGGTTCTGCCTATCTGCACTTTAATATCTTCAATAACAGTTGTTACTTCCTTAGGTGAAAATTTGTAAGCGATGGCCGCCCGCGGCGCCTTGCCAACAATCCCGGCAGCTTCAAAAATTTTATTATCATTAATTATTGCAACAATACCATCTATTTCATAAGGCAGTTTCTCGCGCGCTGCGCCTTCCCAATAATTTCTGAATTCAAAAATTTCTTTTAATGATTTAGCAGATTTATTATGAGGATTTATTTTAAACCCGAATGCTTTAAGCAATAGATGCTTCTCTTCGTGAGTTCTTACCCCGTAGGAAGCCGAAGGCTTTCCTTCGGGGTTTTGGCCGATATCGGTAATAATATCGTATTGAAAAGAATCAAGCCGGCGGCTAGCAGTAATTTTTGGATTTAACTGCCTAACAGAACCGGCTGCCATATTCCTGGGATTGGCGAAAATCTTTTCCCTTCTTTTTTTCTGTTCTTTATTAATTAATTCAAATTCTCTTTTATTGATAAAAACTTCACCGCGGACAATTAATTTATCAGATTTTAGGTTATAGTTTTTAGGTTTTAGATTTAATTTTTTCAGATTTTCCGCTATTTTTTCCGGTTCCAAAATTTTTAACGGAATAGCATCAATTGTTCTTAAATTTTGGGTAATATCTTCTCCTATCAAACCATCGCCGCGAGTGGAACCCTCAACAAAAACGCCGTTTTCATAAACAAGCTCCACCGCCAAGCCATCAATTTTTAATTCACAGTAAAATAAATTACTGATTACTGATTGCTGATTGCTGATTAATTTATAACCCAAATAATTTTCTACCCTTTCCAGCCAATTTTCCATATCTTGTTCGGAAAACGCGTCATTAAAAGATAACATTGGCTTTTCGTGCCGAATTTTCTTAAATTGTTTCAACGGTTCTCCGCCGATTCTCTGAGTCGGCGAATCAAGAGTGATAAATTCAGGATATTTAATTTCTAAATCAAAAAGTTCCTTTTTTAAGGAATCTAAAGCCGCATCGGAAATCAATGATTTATTCAGAACATGATAAGCGTAGCGATAGCGATTAATTTCGCTTTTTAATTTTTCTATACGCTGCTTAACTTCATTTCTGTCCATTTTTTAGTAACTCAAATAAAAAGCCCTTTTTGATTTGTTGGATGCGCCCGTAGATTTGATGTAAAATGCGCCGCCTAATGTTTCCACGGTGGTTAATGAATCTTTAAACATCAAATCATTACAAACAATATCAGGGTCTGCTTTAAAAATATTATAAAGTTCGCACTCAATGCCGGCGTCAGCGGCAAAAACCGCTTTTGCCGAATCAGCCATATTAGAAGAAAACCTTAATCTTTGCACTATTAAATATCCGGCGATTATTGTAATCACCATCATGCTCGTGCCGATTATCATAATCGACAACAACATTATTTGTCCAGATTTTTGATTTTTCATTAGTATTGTCTTGAGCTTATTGTCGTTTGAATTTCATTATAAACTCCTAAGGTTTTAATATAAGCATCTTTTCCCTTGCCGGTAATTCTTAAGCTTAAAGTAATTCTTGGCTGGATATTATTAGGAGACGGGCAATCAGCAAGCAGAGTAGAATCAAGATTTTCTCCGCAGGCATAAATCTTAAAATCTGTTATTTTAATATTTTCAGCGGTAATCGGAGCGAGAGGCGCGCCATTTATTCCTTTTTCTATTGAATATTTTTTTGGATTAGAATCATCTCCGTCTAAATTCAATTTATATACAACATCATCTCCTTTTGCGTTCTTAAACTGCAGTTCACCAGTCGCCGAGATAAAATTATATCCCAATCTTATTTCTCTTGCCATTTGCTCCAATACTAAACTCATATTATCGTTAATTTCCATAAGTCCGACTGCCGTTCTTTGATTTCGCAAGGCATTAATAAATCCTCCAATGGCGATTGATATTAAAATTACAAAAATGCCTAAAGTAATAATAAGCTCAATAAGAGTAAATCCGTTTTTAATTTTTAATTTTTCATTTTTCATTTTTGCTACCTCCAATCAAAAAAATAATCTTCTAAATAAATTTCAATTGCATTGCCGCCTCGGCCTATCCAGCTAACTGTTGATTTTACTTTCATTTGTCCAGCAACGCCGGGGTACGAAATATTGATTGTGCGTTTAAAGGGACTTCTGCTCCCTGAAATATCGTAATTATAAAAACCATCTTTATAATAAAGAAAATCTGCCGGTAAACCGGTTACATTAGTCGGCGCACCATCATCATAATCCATTTCATAATCGCCTATTAATTGACTCTCTGGTGGCAGGGCGCCATTATTGTCATACCACAAATTGCCTTTAAAATAATTGGTATCAATCGTATTTTTTATCAATTCAATTCCTTCGGCCGCCAGATAATTAGCCGTTAAATAATCGCTGATTACCCGATTGGTGCTGATTGATCTTGAAACTAAGGTTAAAAAACCCATAAATCCGATTGTCAAAATACTGATGGCAATCATCAGCTCAATTAAAAAATAACCTTTATTATTATTGCGTGGTGATTTGGCCATTATTGGTAATAGTAATTATTTTTTTAACTGCCGCGCCTGTTGTTTCAACTGTTTTAATTTCAATTGAAGCGCTTTGCTTAGCAATATCATTATCAATCATAATATCGGGATTAGGCGGAATATAGACAATATCTCTTAATGTTAAGCTGGAAAATTCTATTGTTTGATCGTCTAATGTTAATTTTTCAACGCATTCGTTAAGAGCCGGATCTCCTATGTCGCAAGTATAATCGCCGTCGACGCCGTTAAAACGATATTGATTATCAGCGTCAGAGCAATCAGGATTTATAGCAAGGTCTTTAAAAATAATAATAGCTTTACGCGGCTCATTAAAAGAAACTCCATAACCGCAAGACGCGTCAATATCGCTATAAGTGGAAATAGTTAAAGATTTCGCCCTTAATAACGCTTCCACTATTTTTGCCTGGTCTCTGAATAAAATAATCTGCCTCTCGGCGCTGCGGCTATAAAAAACCATGCCGCCGGTTAAAACTCCGACAATGCCGATAACTATAACTAATTCTATAAGCGTAAAACCTCGATTATCCATTGTTATTATTATACCAAAGAAAACAATTTAAAATAACCGTCTATAATCTGATATCCAAGGAAAAACGTTAATGTTGCGGCAATTATTAAAAACGGCCCAAAAGGCACGACATCTTTCATTGTTTTCTGCTTTTTAACAAGAAGCGGCAGAACAAAAATAGAGCCGATGATAAACGACAAAAATAAAATCATTAAAATATCCGGCCAGCCGAAAATAAGCCCCAGCGCGCCAACCAGCTTAAAATCGCCCCAGCCCATTCCCCTGCCGCGGCTCAAAATGATAATCGCGGCGACAAACGCCATGGCAATAAAAGCGGCAATAAAATGGCTGATGACTAATGACCAATGGCTTATAACTAATGACAACGGCCAAAAATTAAAAAGCAAGGAATAATGGCCGAGAAAAGAAAAACTATTAAATCGTTGAATTGTTAAATTGTTAGATTGAAAAATATAAATTCCCGTTAGAATCGCGCCTAAAATTGCGAGAGATAAATTAATTGAATCGGGAATGATATAATGGCGGAAATCAATGATTGATAATAAAAGGAACAATAGGAAAATTAAAATCCATGCAATAGACAATAACAAGGACCATAACAATAATAATGGAACTAAGACAAAAATCAAGCCACTTAATAGCTCAACAAGCGGATACTGCCAGGATAAACGATTGCCGCAACTCCTGCATTTGCCAAATTGAATAATAAAGCTTAAAAGCGGAATAAGTTCATACCATTTTAATTTCGTATGGCAATGAAAACAATTTGACCGGCCGTTAATAATTTTCAAATCAAAAATTTTATTGCCAGGCTCATAACGCAAAGAAACAACATTTAAAAAACTGCCTATTGCCAAGCCAAGGACAAATAAAATAATCCAAACCATATTAAAATTATAACCGATTTTCAACTAACAAAAAAGCAGAGCTTGTCAGCCCTGCTTTTAATCTAATCAAATAATTTTGATTAAAATTGAATGCAATATGCTGTCTCTGGTGTTCCACCATCGCAATCCATACCTAAAGCAGTACCATCAACATCATTATCCAATGATGCCGAACTACTTTCTTGTAAGATTGCTTTTAAAACATAACTTTGCGCATTAGAATTGCTATCCGCGGCATAATAATAATCGAAACCAGCCGTTGGATCATCTGGAACAGAAGCAGTGACCTGGTCAGCTGGATTTGTTAATATTGCGCAAATTCCACTACAAGAACTTGCTCCATTAGAACCATACCCAACTAATTCTTGAGTATTTGCGACAGACGGGCTAGGATAATACCTATTTTTTAGATAATAAGTTTCCAAAAATCCTTGAATCGTCCTCAAATCATTAATTCTTCTCGCATCATTTGCCGGCTGGCGCACCCTTGCTAATCGCGGCAGCAATATCACCGCCAAAACAGCGATAATCGCAACTACGATAATAATTTCTAAAAGCGTAAAACCTTTATTTTTTTTAATAAATTTCATTATAAAATTTGCTAAATTATAAATTATCGACCTTTTCTTTTAATTATACCTTAAAAATCCTTATGCTTCAAAATCCTTGAAGTCCTCCTGTCATTAAATTATATATCGG
Organism: Patescibacteria group bacterium; assembly: GCA_038065035.1. Lineage (GTDB taxonomy): Bacteria > Patescibacteriota > Minisyncoccia > UBA6257 > UBA9933 > JBBTRV01. The sequence continues at coordinate 16,001 of JBBTRV010000012.1, forward strand.
AATCAAAATTGCCGCAAATAGCAAACCGACAAATATCCCCACAATACTAATTAAAATCGGCTGGATAAGTTCTGTTAAATTATCAATCATATTATTGACTTCTCGGCTGTAAAAAACGGAAATTTTCGACAAAATAACATCTAATCTGCCCGTAGTTTCGCCGATTGCGACCATCTGGCTTACAAGCGAAGGAAAATATTTTTCTTTTGAATATAATAAAGCTGAAAATGATTCGCCCGCTTTTACTCTTTCGCCGATTTCATAAAGAACATCGCGATAAATAAGATTACCAATGTTATTGCTGGTAATTTTTAACGCCTGGGTAATTGGTATGCCGCCTTTGATTAAAACACTTACCGACTCGGCGAACCGCGCCACATATATTTTTCTCAGCAAATTTCCGAAAATCGGCAGTTTAATAGTTAAATCGGCAATTACATTTTTTCCCTCTTCCGATTTGGAATAATTAAATATCAACCCTCCTAAAACTATTAAAATAATTATTACCAGCCACCACCAATCAATTAAAAAAGTGCCAGATTGCAAAAAAACTCTAGTCAATAAAGGCATTTCAATATTCGCTTCATCAAATACGGAAATTAACTGAGGAAAAACGAAAGTTATCATTCCAATGCCGACGACTACAAACATCCCTAGTATGAAAAGCGGATAAATCAAAGAATTTCTAATACTCGCGCGCCAAACTGCTTCCCGCTCCAAATAGTCGGCTAAAAACGCCATCGCCCCTTCTAAACGGCCGGTAATTTCAGCCGACCGAACCATGCTAATGTAGAATTCTCCAAAAATATTGCCTTGTTTTTCCAAAGCCTGCGACAGTGACAATCCGGCAGTCACATCCGAAAAAATCTCATAAACCGCTTCTTTTAAAATGAAATTTTTGGTCTGCTGGTGGAGATTTCTTAAAGAATCCCCCAAGGGCACGCCTGATTCCAAAAGAATAGAAAACTGGCGCGTAAAAATCATCAAATCTTTAATTTTAACCCGATTGAAAAACCGGAAAACAACGTCTAGCGGCCTTTTTATTTCAGAACTTTCAACGCTTAGCACAAAAAGATCATGACCGCTCAAAATGTCAGCTGCCACTTCCCGGGCTGGCGCCTCAACAAACCCGGCCTGCAACTCCCCTTCTTTAGTTCTGGCGGTATATTTGAATTTTGCCATATTAACTTCTCTCTATTAATATCCTCAACTCGCTCGGATTTAAAGAATATAATTCCGCGCTTTCAGCAAAAATTTCTTTTCGCTTAACAAGATTCGCCAAGGAATGATTTAAAGTAATCATTCCTTCCTGCGAGCTTGTTTCAATCACTAAATCAACCTGATAAACCTTTCTTTCTCTTATTAAATTGCGGATTGCCGCATTAGTAATCATAATTTCGCATGCCGGCGTCCGACCGCCGTCGCGCCGCGGAATTAAGCGTTCCGAAACGATTGCCACCAAAGTAGCCGCTAATTGCGAAGCTACTTGGCCTTGCTGTTCCGCCGGAAAACTGTCAATAATCCTGTCTATTGTCTGCGAAGCAGAATTGGTATGAAGCGTTGAAAACACCAGATGTCCGGTTTCGGCCGCGGTTAGAGCGGTGGCGAATGACTCAGCGTCGCGCATTTCGCCAATCATCATTACATCCGGATCTTGCCTTAACACCGAACGAAGCGCGGTATGAAAATCAATTGTATCAGTTTCCACCTCTCTTTGGGAAATTATGCTTTTATCCTGGGCAAAAATATATTCAATAGGGTCTTCAATAGTAATAATATGATTCATCTGGCTATGATTTATTTCATCAAGCAAAGCCGCCAATGTTGTTGATTTTCCATGTCCGGCCGGACCGACAATTAAAATAAAACCTTGTGAAAGCTTCGCAAAATCATGTAAAATTGGCGGTAAATTCAGCTCATCAATAGTTTTAACCTGAGCCGGAATATGGCGCAAAGCGGCCGCCATATATCCCCGCTGGTAAAATACATTCGCCCTGAATCTCGCCTTGTCCTCGAATGAATAAGCAAAATCTAATTCTTTCGCGTCTAAAAATCTCTGCTTTTGTTCTGAGGTTAATAAAGCAAAAATAATTTCTTCAATGCTTGCCGGCGTTAATATCGCTTCTTTTTGAAGCGGAATCAAAACGCCGTCTATTCTTAGAGTCGGCCGCCGGCCAACGCCCAAATGCAAATCTGAAGCATTTTGAGTGACAGCCATCAAAAGCAAATCATTAAGTTTTTGAATAGAATCCATATTATTAAATAATAAACTAAAAATAAAAAATAATAAACACTAATTAAATTTCCATTGTTTCTTTTAATACTTCTTCGATTGAAATAAGCCCTTTTAACGCCTTTATCATGCCATCCTGGCGCAAGGTAATCATACCTTGTTTTTTTGATTCGTTTAAAATCTTTAATTCATTAATTTCAGCGGATATTACGGCCTCTAACTGCGGCGTCATCTCAAGAATTTCAAATAAAGCCACTCTGCCATTTATGCCTTTATTTTTGCAAGCCGCGCATCCCGAAGAATGAAAAATTTCATACTCTCCATTTTTATCAATTCCGCTTTTATCAATTGATAAACCAGCGTCTCTTAAAAATTCCTCCGAAAGATTTTCTAATTCTTTTTTAATCGCGTTTTTTATTTCCAAAGGCGCTTTTTCGCTTTTCTTGCATTGCTGACAAAGTTTGGAAACTAAACGCTGGGCAATCATTAAATTCAAAGACGACGACAAAAGAAACGGCTCAACTTTCATATCAACTAACCTCGGAATAACACCGACAGCGTTATTAGTATGAAGGGTTGAAAGAACTATATGTCCGGTCAAAGCCGCGTGAATCGCCAAAGCCGCTGTTTCATTATCGCGGATTTCGCCAACCATAATAATATCAGGGTCTTGTCGCAAGATTTGACGCAATCCAGAAGCGAAATCATAGCCGATTTCCGGCTTTATTTGAGATTGGTTCAAACCATCAATGAAATATTCCACCGGATCTTCCAAACTGACAACATTAACGCTTTCCTTATTTAAATTTTGCATCATTGAATACAAAGTCGTTGTTTTTCCGGAACCAGTCGGCCCGGTAATTAAAATCATGCCATAGGGCTTTTCCATGGCGGCTTTTAATGTTCGAATATTACGACCAATCAAACCAAGCTCTTCCAATCCTTTTAATCCTATTTCTGGGTCAAGAACCCTTATCGCGACCTTCTCTCCAACCGGCGTAGGAAATGTAGCAACCCTAAAATCAATATCTCTGCCGAAAATCACCGCTCGAAAACGGCCGTCTTGAGGAATCCTGGTTTCGTCAATTTTTAAACTTGAAAGAACTTTAACGCGGGAAACAATTGATTGATGAAGCGCGACCGGCATTGATGATGCTTCCTGAAGCTCGCCGTCAATTCTAAACCTGACGCGCAAACGATTTCTTTGCGGTTCAATATGAATATCCGAAGATTTCTGCCAAACCGCTTCTTTCAAGGTAGTCGCCACAATCCTGATTATCGGCGCGTCTTCGGACACTGAACCAGCTGACGCTCCTTCTAATTGAATTATTCGCTGATCGCCGATACTTTTACTATCAAGATTTAAAGACTTAACTGCGATTTCCACTTCGCTGCTATAAGGCGAATAACGCCTTAAAATCGCTTCCCAAACCGATTGGCCGACTAAATAAACGCCAAGATTAATTCGTAATTGCTTAGCGACGAATTTTATCGCTTCTTGAGCTTTAGAGTCATCGGGATTAACCATTCCGACGATTAACATATCGCTTAAACGGCTAATAGGGATAATTTTATAATTTCTCACGGTTTCTTCCGGAACAAGCTTTAAAATTTCAGCGTCAATTTCTTCCGCCTTAATTTCTTTATATGGAATATTAAGGATTTTGCTCTTAACGCCCGCCATTCTCTCTTCGTCGACAATTCTTCTTTCGTGAATAAGCTCTTCAACATTCTTTTTTGACAAAGAAGCTTCATCTAAAAGTTTTTTTCCCAGCTCATCAGGAAACAAATTTTGCTTAACGAGTTCGGTAACTAAAATTTTACCATCCATAATGTAATTGCTTATTTAAAAGGATTTGAATTATAAGCTCCTTCGGAGATAATAGGTTCAACGTATTTGTTCAAATTATTTTTAACAAAAGGATTTTCAAAAACATCCGCCGGATTCAATTTTATTTTAACTATTTCGGAAAGTTCTTTTAAGCGGCTAGGAACGACAACTTCAGCTAATTCCGGCTTGACAAAAAATAAAAAATAAACAGCCGTGCCAATGATGGCAATTACAACTACCGCCACTATTAAGGCATACCAATTTATTTCTCTTTTTTCTTCTTCAATAACAATAGCCATAATAATAAAATAATAAATAATAATTTTTTATATCTTATTTTTTATTTATTACTCACTCTGTTTGATAATATGTGTCAATTATCGCGGTAATCGCTAAATTTTGGCTGCTTGCCTGAACATCTATTTTAAAATTAACGACATCGGCAATTAAAAAATTAGTTTCCGTATTTTTTAGAAAAGATTTAAAATTTTCATAAGTGCCGGACATTTTTAATTCAGTCCGCAACGTTCCCATCCCTTTAATAAACGATTTCGTCGGCTTAATAGCTATTGGCTTTAAAGAAAACGACTGAATGTCAATATTATTAAGCCGGGCAATTCCGGTTATTTGATTAATAACGTAAGATAAATCCATCTCCGAAGGCATGAAAACAGATATTTTTTCTTCCAATTCGCTGATATTTTTATATTCATTTAAAATTTTTTGAAATTCTTCATTAAGATCGCTGAAATTCCTAACACTTTCCTGCCGGCCGGCGCGCATTGACGCTAATTCCAAAATTTCAGTGTAAGAAGGCTTAATAAGCGCAGTATAAATATAAACAGCGGCGATTAAAAAAACCAGAGATAACAAAGTCATTATTGTCCTTTTTGTTGAAGCTTTCATTTTATGTTTAAAAACTATTTAATTATTCCCATTAAATGAAATCCATTCAAATAATTTCGAGTTTATTGTTAATTTCAGGCCGAATTTTACCTCCATTACTCCCTTAATTTTTGAAGATTCTCTTATTTGCACATTTTCCAAAAACACCTTTTCAACTAATGCCGATTTTTCAAAAAGCGCCACTTGCTTAGTCAAAGTATTATAATCAGGCGCGGCGCCATCTATCGCTATTTCCATTGAATTAATATCCGCTTTTAAAGAATTAAAGCTTACAGTTGAATAAGTATTTTGCTCGATAAAAGCAAAAAAATTTGATGTTGTTTTCCGATTATTCAATAATTGCTTAACATTAACAAACTGCGAATAAACGCCCACTAGCTGATTTTTAGAAGACTCGTTAATCGCCTGGTTTAAGCTCGCCAGCTGCTGGTCTAAATCTTCTATTTGTGAATTCAAATAATTATTAAATCCGAAATTAATGCCTAAATAAGCGGAAATAGATAATACTAAAATAATAAGCATTAAAACGAAAATCCGCCATGGCCAACCAATCGATAAATTATTAGTTTTTAATTGTTCCTCAAGAATTGATTGAGTATAAGGCATCTTTTAATTATACAAAATTCTTAATTCCTAATCCGATGGCGACTGCAAGTTCCGGCCCCAGCTCTCTTGCCAGAAGATTAATTTCCGAAGGATAAGATAATCGAGCAAGCGGATTTCCAATATCAACCGGCGCATTAAGCTGCTTCTCAAAATATTCTTCTATGCCGATCAAATTCGCGCTGCCGCCGGAAAGCAAAATTCTTTCCACTTTATTATTATAGTTTTTTTCGTAATTATCTTTTTCCCGGATTATTTCTTTAATTATAACATCCAGATACGGTTGGGGCAATGTGGATAACTCATACTCTCCGCCGGTCGCCTTAAGGCCCTTCATTTTTTTTAATTCTTCGGCGCGCTTCGGGCTAATTTGCAAGCCGTTAGCAATTGCTTGAGTCAATGAAACGCCGGAAAAATCCGTAATCGTTTCGCTTTTTAAAAAATAATTTTCAGTAACGATAATATTAGTTGAATAAGCGCCTATATCGGCGATAACCGTTGTCTTTGGCTCAACAGCCAAAGCCCTTACCAATGATACGCCCTCAACTTCCAGCGCCATTAAATTCAATCCAGCCATTTTAAAAATATTTTGATACCTTGAAATTATTTCTTTGGGGATGGAAATAAAAAGAATTTGCTGTTTTAAAGCTCCCCCTTCGTCACGTTCGCCGATTTTAACCCATTCTATAGCGACATCCGAAATCGGCAATGGAATATGCTGTTTTACCTGAAAAGCCATACTTTTATTGATTTCTGCTTCCGACATTATCGGCATTTCAATTAAAGTAATAAAAGCTGAAAAAGCTGGAATTGAAGCAATGGCGTTTCGAGAATTAAATTTCGCTTTCTTAATGAATTTCTTTAATAATTCCGCCGTGTCGTTTTCGGAAATTTTCAAAGAATTCGTCTGAATGGCGCTGTTTAAACGGTCAAGATGGCCATATGTATGAAGAACGCCATAATTTTTTAATCGCGGTTTTGGAGAACTTTTTGCGATTTCAACCGCTTTAATTGAAGCGGTGCCGATATCAACGCCGAGAACCGAACCAAAACCAAAAATTGATTTTAAAAAAGAAAACATAACGCTATAATTATACCAATGTTTTATTATTTAATCAAAATAAAAAACCTTATATTGGATATTTTATTTCCTCCAATCTGTGTTAATTGTCGGCAAACATTAAATAAAGAAAAATATTTGTGTAAAAATTGTTATAAAACAATCAAGTTAAATACTGCTTTATTTTGCCCTTTTTGCCGCGCCCGGTTGGCAGAAAACAAAAAAATCTGCCGGCATTCCAAAAAAGATTTCCCTTTTCCTTATTTTTTGGCCGCGGCCGGAAATTACGACGACCCAATATTGCGAAATTTAATCCACTGCCTTAAATACCAAAAATTTGAAAAACTTGCGCCGATTCTAGGAGAAATACTTTTAAATTATCTTAAAATCTTAAATTTTAAATTTTTCAATCTTAAATCTGCCGTAATAATTCCCGTTCCTCTTCACTTTTGGCGGGAAAAACAAAGAGGATTTAATCAATCAAAATTAATTGCCGAATATGTCGCGAAAAAATTGAACATCCAGCTGGTTGACGCTTTAAAACGCGTGAAAAATAATAAACCACAGACAAAATCTAAAAACAGAGAAGAAAGAAATAAAAATGTTGAGGAAATTTTCAAGGTTATAAATCCCGATTTAATCCGCGGAAAAAATATTATTTTAGTTGACGACGTATATACCTCCGGCGCCACAATAAACGAAACGGTGAAAATCCTTAAACAAAACGAGTGTAAAAAGATTATCGCATTAGTAATAGCAAAAGCGTAAATATATATAAAACATCTCATCTTATATTAAGTCCGATAGGTGACAATGGAGAAATATTGTCAGGAAGGGTGGTAAAAGCAAAATCTAAAGATTTCGCTAAATTGCCAAAAACATCAACAGACCTTACAAGATAATTATATTTTGTTGCCGGAATTAAATTCGACAAAGTGATTAAATGATTTATCTTCAAAGTAAAATCAAGAAAAGACAAAAAACCATAAGCGCCAGATGCGCCATATTCAACCTGTGAATTTGAAGATTCATAAGTATTCCAGCTGATAACCGCTGAATCAATTGCGAGTGTAGATGTCCCGACATTAAAAATCCTTGGAACGGTTAATATTTGTTTTTGCGCCTCCCGTAAAACATCCTGAAAACTGCTATTATTAATATCAGCGGTATAAATTTCAAGATAGCTTGTTCCCGCATTTATTCCTTTTTCAACAGCTGTTTTAAAAATCGTTTTTGGATCGCCAACTATGCGTTGATTCATGCGATAGACATCGTCTCCGGTTACCCACCACAACATTTGAAAACCAATAATAGAATTGGGAACGTATTTTTTCACATCATTGCTGGCATAAAAAGCTGAAAGAGAGTTATGTTCCGGAATAAAGGCAGGGCCTATATTAGCTATCCCCATATTAAAAATATCATTAACCAAATTGAGATTTTTATCATATTTTCCAAAATCATTAATTTTCGGAAAACTAGGTTCATAGGTTGCCACAGAAAGCCCTTTATCCGGAAAAGCGCTATGGAATGCTTTCGCAATATCAAGCCAAGTATTTTTGATTAAAGATGCCGTATAGCCAGCATTAATCCAATTCTGAATATCATCGTAATAATTTTTATCGCAATCAGGAATTGGGCCGCCAAAGCGATGCGGCAAAATAGTTTCCGCTGTTGATTCATTAACTCCAGTAATGCGGATTTTAACTATGATGGGATTACTATTATATCTTGCCCCAAAGGCCCGGACAAAATTTTTCCACTTTGCCAAATAAATCGGATCATAAGGAACGGGAATAATTATTTCATTGCAAAAATCATTTTTGTGATATGGATTGCCGTCAATAAAACGGAAAGTTTGAATTCCGTAGTTATAAACCCAGTCTGGCGTATGTTTTCCCGCGGCAATGCTTAAAGAAGCTTTTTTGCCAAGCATTTGAGCTTGATTTATAGCCGCGTCAATAAAAGACCAATTATATTGACCTTCAAGCGGTTCAATAAGTTCCCACACTGTCCTAATTGCTAATCCGTCGACATATGGATTTTCCGCCACACTCGGAGAAAAAAGTTTACCATAACTACCTAAAGCATAAATGCCCTTAACCATTTGACGAACAGAATCAAGACTATTAACAGCCGCGTCAGCGTAAGAAAACGCCAAAAAGTGAATAATCGACCCTGTTAAAATAATATAAAAAATTCTATGTTTATATTGATTCATAATAGAAACAATCAACTCTGTTTGTTAACAAGTAAAAATTCAAATACTATTCCAAATGAACTTCTTTCTGAAATAATTCAAGTCTTGATTTTAATAATGGATATTTTTCCAACTTCGGATCGCCTTTTAATATTTTTTCGGCGGCTTCACGGCTAGTTTTTACGAGATTTGGATTCCTTACCGCCTTCATCGCCAAATCCGGCACGCCGGTTTGCGCCTCTCCTAAAAATTCACCCGGTCCCCTTATTGCCAAATCTTTTTCCGCCAGTTCAAATCCGTTTTTCGCCTCAATTAAGGAACGCAAACGGCTATAAGTTGATTTTGCCGACGATTCAGTGAATAAAAGACAAAAAGACTGATGTTCTCCTCTGCCAACCCGGCCGCGAAATTGATATAACTGCGCCAAGCCAAACTTATCCGCGCTTTCAATTATCATAATCGTGGCGTTCGGCACATCAACGCCGACTTCAACTACTGAAGTTGAAACTAAAACATCTATTCCGCCGTCTTTAAATTTTTTCATTACTTCATTTTTTTCTTTGGCTTTCATTTTGCCGTGCAGCATCCCCACGCGCAAATCGGGAAATGTTTTTGTTGATAATTTTTCATATTCTTCTTTTACCATTTTAACGTTCTCCCAATTATTAAGCCATAATTTTTTATTAATAACTGGCTGTTCAAAAATATCTTCAGTTTTTTGTTGTTGATCGTTGGTTGTTAGTTCAATGCGCGGACAAATCACAAAAACTTGCCTTCCCTTCCTCACTTGCCCGCGAATAAAAGCATACGCCTTATCTCTGTTATCCGGCGCCACGATTTTGGTAATAATCGGCTTTCTGTTTTTAGGAAGTTCATCAATAATCGACAAATCAAGGTCGCCAAAAACAGTTAAAGAAAGTGTGCGTGGAATCGGCGTAGCTGACATTGAAAGCAAGTGCGGTATTTCATTATTAGATTTATAATTTTTTAAAAGTTCCGCCCGTTGCTTAACGCCAAAACGATGCTGTTCGTCAATAATCACCAAGGCCAAATCTTTAAATTTTACGTATTTCTGAATTAACGCGTGCGTGCCAAAAATAATTTTAATCCCGCTGTTTTCAATCTTTTTAATCAAATCGCTCTTTTTTAAATCGCTTTCCAATCCTTCTCCGCAAAAAATTTTTGCCATTGAACCGGTAATAAGACCCGCGCCTTTATCAAATTTATGGAAAATTTTTTTAAACGTTTCATAATGCTGTTTCGCCAAAACTTCAGTTGGCGCCATAAAAGCAGATTGTTTACCCTGAGCCACGTCGAAGGACTTGCTCTGTCCCGCCAAAACTAAAGCCGCTAAAATCGCCACGATTGTTTTTCCGCTTCCCACATCGCCCTGCAATAATCTGTTCATCGGGTGCGGCTTTTTCAAATCAGTCAAAATTTCCCAAAGCGTTTTTTTCTGGCTGAAAGTAAGCTCAAAAGGAATTTCTAAAAATAATTCTTTTATATCGTCAAGTTTAAAATTCAAAGAATGCGCCCTTTCTTTCGATAGCTTTATTTTTTGCCGCAAATTAGCCAATTGTAGAAAAAATAAATCCTCAAACGCAAATCTTTTTTTAGCGTCTTTCGCTTCTTCGATGGTTTCCGGAAAATGGACCGCACGAATTGCTTTGTCAAGATTAAAAATTCCGCTTTTCTTTAAAATTTCCAACGGTAAAGAATCTTCAATTTCTCCAATTTTATCAATGAGCGGCTTAAGCAAATATCTGATGCCTTTGGAGGTAATACCTCTTGTTTCCGGATATATCGGCACTACCCGGCCTGTATGGCGCAAATCCGTAATTTCTTTTTTTGACTGTTCGCCCCCTGACGAATAAGTTAAAATCTCATGAATCGGGTGAGACATTATCAACCCCCCATTAGCCGCTTCCACAATCTTGCCGGCCAAATTCACCCGACTACCCTTTTTCAACATTGTTATTAAAAATTTCTGATTGAACCAAATCACTTTAATACTTCCGGTATCATCGCCGATCAGCGCTTCAATTATAAACATCCTTCTTTTCCATGTCCGCCGCATTTTTATTGATTGAATAACGCCTGAAATAGTCGCGTGCTGATTTATCTTCAAATCACTGATTTTTAAGATATTAGAAAAATCCTCGTAGCGAAAAGGAAAATACCAAAGCAAATCTTTGATGGTTTCAATATTTAGTTTTTTAAGCTTTTCGCAAAATTTCGGCCCGATGCCCCTTACTTCTGAAAGAGAAGTTTGTAAATTAATCATTTTTATGCCCTCGCGAGGAATCGAACCTCGATTACAAGATCCGCAATCTTGCGTCCTGTCCGTTGAACGACGAGGGCTTGTTAAAATCCAATCCAGCGTGAAAAAACATCAACTAACGACGGATTGTATTCCTCGCGCGGAATTAATTTCTCCAAAAAATTACTTATTTTTTCCTCATCGCTGATATGAATATTAATTTTTAAATAAGGGGTAAATCTTGATTTCAATTTTAAAATCAATTCTTTATATTCTTCACCGACCAAATGTATATCAAAACTCTCTATTTCTTCAAAAGGATAGAATTTTCCGATGCTTTCTTTATCCGGCATGCCGACACTTACCCCTTTTTCGCTTATTTTAAATTGCCAAATTTTCGGAAATTGGCCGACAAAATAATTAAGCAACAACAGAGCAATAATAATAAAAAAAATAAAAAGCGGATTTTTTTGCCAGATTCCGAAAACAATCAAAATAATGGCCGCGATTAAACTTACCCATTTCCAGGAAATTTCTTTAGGTTGAAAAATATACTCCGGCGCCTGCCATGAAATAATTTCATTTTCCAGCATTTAGTCAGCATATCAAAAAAAAAGGTTTTCTTCAACCCGCTCACGTCCCGCAAAGCGGGACTGCGCTTCCGTTTGGGTTTCAGAAAAACCTTTTTCTTTGATATATCATTCAGTTGTCTTTCCGTCAAAATGCTCTTCGTAAGCTTCGGCTTTTGTTCTATGAACCGTAGCGTCTTTATGCTCTGGCGGAGAATATATTGTGTAAAGCTTTAATTCTGCTTCACCTATATTTATTACGTTATGTTTTGTGCCAGCCGGAATTACCACCGCGTAATCAGCTTCCATAATATGCCCTATATCGTCTAAAATAACTTTGCATTTTCCTTCTTCAATTCTAATGAATTGATCAAGACGATGCACTTCTTCTCCAATTTCCTCTCCCGGTTTAATATTCATCAGCACCAATTGGCTATTCTTGGCCGTATAAAGCACTCTGCGATAGTCGGTATTTTCAATTGTCGCTTTTTCAATGTTTAATATATATCCTTTCATTGAGATTATTTTACTTCTAATTTGCTTACCCACTCCTATTAACATTCTAACTAACCCTCTTTAACTCAAATTCAACTTTGTCTAATCGCGAATCAACCTTATCAAGTCTTTTATTAACTTTCCAAAATCTGTTTGCACTAATTTGGCAAAGGGTTCAAGAATTTCAACAAAAATTTCCTTTATGTCGTTTTTGTCAATAATTTTTCTTTGGCTATATTTTAATCTTATATTGCCGATAAAAAATGTCAAATATTTTGTGTTTTCCTAACTGGCGGTGAAATTGTATCTTTTGCGCGAACCTTTTTTGAACGGAACTCCTGACCGCACCCCGCCTCTTTTGTCTGGGGAAATGGTGGTGGGGTGCGGAATGCGGTCTCGCCCGCGCGGAGGAGGGGTCTGGGGAGGAATCCGC